>JAFAZN010000144.1 GCA_019239775.1 Chloroflexota bacterium | reverse complement strand
CTGGTTGGCAGACCGCCACAACACACGCTGTTCGTGATCTCGTCGGAGGAGCTGGCTGCCTAACACGAGCCTTCGTCTTCGTGGCTTGCTCCAGGTCATTGCGGGAGCCAGTATCTCTGCTCAGGTGTGCTCTGTCATGAGACGGCTGTCCCGACCGCTTCGGGAGTCTTGCCCCAATATCTCGGGACGCCCCGTGTCTGAGAGTCCCAGCTCCGGGAGGATCGTGGCGCGTCGCTGGTGATGTTAGGCCGCCTGGTCGGCGGTGGGCCCTTCGCCGACCAGGGTCGTCCGGCGCACATCGCGCGGCTCGCCGGGCGGAAACGGGCGGCCCCGGTGCATGGTGCGTCGGTTGTCCCACATCACCAGGTCGCCGACACGCCAGGCGTGCGCATAGACGAATTGGCGTTGCGTCGCGTGTTCGATGAGATCTTTCAAAAAGCCCATCGCTTCGGCCGTCGGCCAGCCGACAATCTGCCCCGCGTGCGAAGCCAGAAAGAGCGACTTGCGGCCGGTGGACGGATGGACCCGAACAAGGCGCTGGCGGACCGGCTTGAAGCGTTCTCGTTCGGTCTCTGTGAAATCCGTGAAGCCGAGCTGCAGGCGCGAATAGATCTGGGAGTGCTCGCAGATGAGGTCTTCAGCCAGGTGCTTGGTTTCGTCATCCAGGGCGTCGTAGGCGGCGCACATGTCCGCGTACTCCGTATCGCCACCCTTTGACGGAATAGCCAAAGCACGCAGCAACGAATACTTCGCGGGAACAATCTTGAATGAGCTGTCGGAATGCCACAGTCGGTTACCGATCGCGAACAAGCGGCGGCGGTCGTCCAGCGCTAACACTTGCTGGTTCTTGTCCAGGTTCGACACGTCGGCGAACGTCGTTGGGAGGCGGTACTCGTCCGCCTCACGCAGGTTATTGCCATACGAGTCTTCCAACTCACCCAGACTGCGGCTGAAGACCAGGTGCTGTTCGTCGGTCAGGTGCTGGTCGTGAAACACCAGTACGCCGTACGCGTCCATCGCGGCGTGTATCGCCGCCACATCCGCGGGCGATAGGGGCTGGCGCAAATCGAGACCCTCAACCTCAGCAGCGAAGCACGGACCAATTTGGCGGCTGGTAAACGGCACGACCCCGATCGTACACCTCATAGGTCCGAGCAAACATCGATGGGCAGCCAGCCCGTCATTAGAGGATTTCACCAAGGACTTCTTCGGCCAAATCCATGCGTTCGGGACCGCAGAAGTAATACGCGCCTTGAATAATGGTGTTGACGATGATGGCGTTGCTGACGCCCCATGCTTTGGCCAGCAGCGCCGCCTCCTTGAGGCCGCCTGGGTTGCCAATGACGATGTTGTGACGGAGCGAGAGATACGGCATCATCTGCTTCGGTAGGGCACCGCGGAAGACACCCTCCCATTTGGCCCGCCACGACTTCAACGTCACCGGCTCGTACTTGGCCAGGAAGCGAATGCGCGGCGGCTGCCAGCCGATTGTGCGCTCGTACCACTCTTCGATGTTTTTGAGGTCCTGTGGAGTGAGACTCATGGTGGACTTGTCGAGACCGCAGTAAAAGGGCTCCATGTCAGGGGCCCAGCCGGCCGGCCAGTCTGGAACGATGTCGCGCTCCACGTAGTCCCCAAGAATGATGCCAATCGCGCGCGACACCAGCTCCAATCCGCGAATGCCGGCGCTCATCTGCGCGTGCATGATTACTTCCATCAGCTGGTTCTTTGTGAAACCGCGCATCTGCAGGCCACGCATGCAGTTCTCGATGCCAATCTCCCAGCCCTGGTTGATGTAGGTGTGCATGTTCGCGGAGGACGAAGCGGTGAGGATGCCCGAGTTGATGCCCAGCGAGCGCCAACCGGCGCTGACGCGCATATGCAGCTTTGCGCAGTCAGGACGTGTGTACAACCACAGGCTGTTGGCGGTCATGTCGTAGCGTGGGCCTGGATCGAGCGGACCGCGAACGATGCGCTGTCCGTAGACAGACTCATGGCCACCGATCCGGGCAGAAGTCAGGAATGTGTTGATCTCGTCGTCGGTGGTGACGTCGAGATTATCCAGATCGAGACCGTCGCGAATCCCATAGATCTCAGCCACGATTTCTTGTACTCCTTGTGTCACTGTTAATCTGCGCCCACAACGCGTTCATGCAATCCATACCTCGTCCCACACAAACGACGAGCGGCCGGTTGGTTTGACGTTCTGGATGTTGCTCGGCGCCAGCCAGATCACTGCACGCTCCGCAAAAACAATGGACCAGGCCTGGTCGATCATATAGTCGTTGACCTGCGCGTACAGCTGCCGCTGTTTACCTGGATCGGTTTCTGTGCTCACCCCGTTGACCAACTGCGTCCAGGTGGGGTCCTGGTAGCCTGAGTTGTTCTTGGACGGCGACCACGCCGGCGAGGCGCCCAGCGGAGTCGCCGGTTGGTAGTTCCCCAGGCTGTCGCCGCTGACGTACAGACCGTTGTATTTGATGCCGTTCACCTGCGCCAGCCACGTCGCAGTGTCCATAGCCTTGATGTTCAGCGTGACCCCGATCTTGGCCAGGTCGTTCTGATACATCTGGGTCAGCGGCTGCAGTACCGGATACGCGACGGGTATGTACAGCAAATCGGCATTCAGATTGGTCACTCCGGCTTGCTGAAGAAGCGAGCTCGCTTTGTCCAAGTCGAAGGGTACGGAGGAGTTCTTGGCATCGTCGAATGCAGGACTTGTGGAGCTCCAGAACAGCGTTAGCGGCTTGACCAGGCCCTGCATGATCGAACTGGCGTAGCGCTGGCGATCGATCGCGTAATTGAGCGCCTGGCGCACGCGTTTGTCGTCATACGGAGCTTGCGTTATGTTGATACCAAATTCGTAGAACGTGCCCGCGAATGGGTGCTGGATGACCTGAAAGGCCGGGTTCTGCTTGAGACGCTGAATAGGATCCACTGCCTCGGTCCTGACGAAATCGATCGTACCTGCCTCGAGTTGTACGAGTGCTGATTGTGGGTCGAGCACGTACGCCGTGAACCCATCGACGTACGGCTTGCCAGGATCCCAGTAATTCGGGTTCTTTCTAAATGAAATTGATTCACCCTGCTTCCATTCGTCGAACACGAACGGGCCGGTGCCGATGGACTTCGACTGTGCGTCCGGCCCTTGCATGCTCACCGGGTCCAGAATGTTGAGCCACTCGAAGAAGTCGAACATCGATGGATGCGACTCGTCAGTGGTGAGCACCACTGTGTATTGATCGGGCGTCTCGATGCCAGTGAACCAGTTGCTCCAGGTGACATAGGATCCGGACCCGACCTTGGGGTCACGCACGCGCAAGATGTTCCACTTGACATCGTCACTTGTGAGCTCGCGACCGGTGTGAAACTGCACGCCGTGACGCAGGTTGAATTTGATCCGCTTGAAGTCCGGGCTGACGTCCCAGCTCTCGGCGAGCATCGGCTGGACTTTGCCGCCCGCGTCATACTGGGTGAGTCGGTCGTACGCGGTCCAGGTGGTGTCGGTGGTGGCCGAAGATCGCTGGTGGCCATCGAGGTTTGGGACGTCGCCGGCGGCGGCGAAGCGCAGCATGCCACCTGTTTTGGGCGTCCGGGGACCCGAAGGCGCCGGTGCGCTGACGGCGACGGTCGCTGCCGACGCGGGTGCCTGAGTGCCGGCGGCCGGTCCGACGACCGTTGGCGCGGTCGTCGGGGAGGGAGCTTGCACTGCCGCGCCGCAGGCGGTAACGAGCGCCAGGCTGGCGCTAGAGGTGAGCCACTGTAGGGCCGCGCGGCGACTCATGCGATGCTTCATCATATATGCTGTCATATACAGTCCCAGAGCGAGCGATACGGCGTCGTACACGCGCCGCGGCCCATCCTATCACCAATGCGGATGTACGCGAGCGCCGCGCATCCCAGCGGAAAGAGCGCACTCAGCGAGTACCAACGGTTTTGCTGCCTGGTGGAGGTTCTGCCGGTTGCGGCGCGGTGCAGCGGGACGCACTGGAGCTGTCAATTGCCTGGAGCTCTCAGTTCGCCAGTGCTTTCGCGAGAGCTCCCTTCAATGCGGATTCACTGTCGCCAATCGTCGCATCGGGCGGCGGCGCGTACACAAACAGTGCATCCGATAGCGAGACGTTGAATTCAACGCTCGTCACCTGATAGGTAGCCAGCTCTTGTCCGATGCGTTCCTTGTGGCAGATGTTGCTCGGCTCGCAACAAGAGGTAGGTTTCCTTGTCGATCCAGAACGTGTCACTCGAAGAATCCGTACCCGGGGCGTTTGCGCTTGCCGCAGCAGCTCGGCCGCGCTGCTGCCGATCGGAGCCACAACGTCGGGCTGGCTCGGCGCGCCATTGCTCTGGAGGACGTAGCCGCGACCACCGACGGTCGTGATGGGCCAATGCTGGTCACCCTGTCGACCAGGTCCCAGACCATTTGGACGGGGCAGTCGCCGCAACGGATGGTCTGATGCCGTCGATTGGGTGCATTGAACGGGTCAGCTCGTAGGCTGACCACGGCTGCAGGCACAGCAGCCCGAGCCTGCGAAGGAGGTGGTCGACCGAAGCTTTCGGGCAAACGACCGCACAGCACCTAGCGCCACAGGAGTGCATCGTTCCATGACGCAGGCCGCATCCACATCAGCAATCACGTCCCTGGACGGACTTCGCTCGAATTTCCGTGGTGATCTGATCGACACCGGGCACCCGGCGTACGAGCAAACGCGGCGGTCGTTGCTATGGAACGGCATGCACGACCGGCGGCGACGATGGGGTCGTGATCGACACAAGTCTGATCAAGACGGTCGAGATCGACGTCGACAAGTGCGAGGGCCGCTTCGGCGCGGGGCTCACCTGGGGCGAACTGGACGCGGCCACCCAGGTGCACGGGCTGGCCGTAACGGGCGGGCGAATCACGCACACCGGCATCGCCGGCTTCACCTGGTATTCCTTCTCGACGCCGAAGCGCGCTTGGGTCAGCCGAAACGTCAGCTCACCGTCCGTCGGAAGCGGATCCGGTTGGCTGGAGCGCAAGTACGGGATGACCGCCGTGAGCCTTCTGGCAGCTCAGGTGGTGACCGCCGACGGCCGGCTCCTGAACGCAAGCGCTGACGAGCCCGGATCTGCTGTGGGGCTTGAAGGGCGGCGCCGGTAACTTCGGCGTAGTCACCGAGTTCCGTTTCCGACTGCACCCGGTGGGATCGCTGGTCTTTACGGGGGCTGATCGTCCATCCTCGTGCGTCGTGGGCGGCGCCGATGGGCTTCTACCGCGATTTCATGTGTGACGTGCCGGACGAGGGCATTCGTCGCATTCGGGCGTCCTTCCGCGAAGAGAAGTTCCAGCGGCTGGTGGCTCTCAAGGACCGCTACGTCCCGACGAACGTCTTCTCGCGTAACGTCAACATTCGCCCCAGTGGCGCGCCCGCAGGCTAACGTTCATCGGAGTTGACTCCTAATTGATGCAGAGCGGCCGCGCCACGACCTCCACGTCCTGCCGCCATGGAGCGAACAGCCTAGATAGACCGCTCTGCGAATACAAAGGAGAAGCCAGCGCTCGCAGGAGCGGGGCCCAGCCATCTGCCGTAGCCGCAATCTGCGTCGCCGGGGTGCTTGATGCCAGTCACGCGCCAGCCATGCAATGCGAAGATCTCGACGGGGTCGTCGGCTCCGAACCGGAAGGTTGCGTTGCCCGACGCTCCGTTGCGCTGCGCCAGCGTGGCGGCGTAGGCGTTGCGCGCCGCCATCATCTGCGCGGATACGAGATCCGCCGCGAGTTGACTGCCGGGTGCACTAAGCGTGGAAATGTTGTGCAGCAGTCTGTCGACCACGTCGGGCTCGAGGTAAGGAAATAGCCCCTCGGCGAGCCACACGGTGGGCACGCCGCGACGAAACCCGGTTGCATCGAGCGACCTGGGCCACTCGTTGCTTGCCAGATCCGCCGCTACCGGAATGCGCGCGCACCGGGCGCTGGCCTTTGCCTCGCGCAGGATGGCCGCCTTGCGTTCGAGCACCTCGGGCTGATCCAACTCCCAAAGGCTGGTCGCCGGCCAGTCGAAGCGGAAAGCCCGCGTATCGAAGCCGGCCCCGAGCAAGACCATCTGCGGCCGGTGCTGAACCGTACGCAGCCAGTCATCGAACGCGAGGGTGCGCACGATCGTGTAGCTCGCGGCGCGTTCCCGAGTCTCGGACGGCTGGTCGGCAAAAGAGGCAACCAGCTCGTGGCCAGCGAGGGCCGCGGCCCAGGGATCGTGTACGAGCGCGTCCTCGCGCGCTGTCTCCAAGGCCCGCATCGCCGCGGTCAGCCGCGCGGTAGCTGCGACATCCGATTGCACACGGCCAGTATGGCTCGCCGAAAATGAACCCGATGGCACCCGCCCAATGCCCGCACTGTGGCAGCTACTTGACGGCGCGCGAGCGCGGCCCATGGGACTGGATCTGGCAGGTCGCTGCCGCAGGCTTGTTCCTGATGCGGCTCGTACTGACGTTTGCCCGCCGCGGCGAGGATCCAAGTGAGCCCGGCGTCTACCGCTGCGGTAGGTGCGGCCGCAGCTTCACCGTATTTCTGTGACGGGGTTAGCGGCCGGCCGCGTGACCAAATGGCGGCTGCCGGTTAGGGGCTGCACTGTTTGCTGGGTCTTTGCTGGACGGGTGCCTGTTGCGGCTGGAACCGTCTGTGTTGTGGCGAGTCCGCGCGCCGGCCGCTGCGACAGCCAGACTCCGAACCACAGCGCGCCCAGCAGAACGCCCGGTTCCAGCGTGCCGATGTGTGTGTGCAGCGCCATGAATGCCACGAACGGGTCGTCCGTGGTGAAGCGGTGGATTGCTATATGCGCCGCGACTGCTCCACCGAGGTAAGCGGTAGCCATAAGGACTCCCAGGGCGCGGGTACGTGGCAAGAGCAGCAGAGCGGCTGTCACCAACTCGATGACCGCGATCAGGTATACGTCGGTACCCTCGAAGCCCATAGACGAGAGATACGTGAGAATGGGTCCGGGGTGCGCCAGCTTCAGCATTGAGCTTGCCACGAGCACCAGCGCGGAACCAACGATAAAGCGGGAACCAATGACGCTATTTCGACTGTCTGAACCCGAGGTGAACATCGTGTGTCTCCATCCATGCGCGAGATGCGCTGCGCGATTCACCCCTCTAGTCAGCTGAGGGCACCCGTGTGTGACATTCGCGAATTCGGCCTGGACGCGTTCACGTTCGAAATTCTCGAGGTGCTCGAAACCACGTCCGAGATGACCTCAAGGCAGATCGAACAGGACCTTGAGGCGCTCGAATCGCTCTCGCGGGAGCGCCTCAGCGGTACCGCGCTCTACGCATGACCTCTCGCATATGCTTGCTGGAGCTCGTTGCGCACCTGGTTGCCTGCCGCGTTTTGCCAGTCCGAAACCAGTCCGTCGTAGTCGCTCATCGGCCGCCGCCCGGCGATGACATCGGCCAGGTTCTCATACCACGTCAGGTCCGCGGTCACTCCTTTGGCACTGCCCGTCGGCGAGTACAGCCCCAGCGACGGATCCTCCACGCCAATGGGAATCAGCGTGTGCTCCACGTCATACAGCGTTTTGGCGTAGTTGGGAATATCCGGCAAGTACATAACCTGCGGTCGCTGCATGACGTATTTCCAGGGCACCTGGCCCGCGTCGGCGTTACCACGGTCGGTGAGCACCGGATTGCCACTGCCGTCCAAAGCGTAATCTGCACCTGGGATTCCCGCGGTCAACAGAAGATCCTCCTGGCTGCCAAACGGTGCGGCTAGATAATCGAGAATACCCAACAGCTCCTTCACGCGATCGGGCGCAGCCTTTTTCAACGCGGTCGCCGACTGAAACCCGACGTTGTAGAAGTGCCCGAGTTTGCTGGCGCTGGTGGTCGCGAACGGTGGTACGAAGAGAATGTCGAATGGCTGTGCGAGCGAACGCGCCTGACGCCATACGTCATTCCACGGATTGCCAAATGACGAGATGAAGACGGCGATCTTGCCGCCGACAAAATCTGTTTCGCCTTGCTTGATGCTCGCGTTGGTGAGCGTATTCGGGTGATACACGCCCAGCGCGACCACCTCGCGCGCGTACGCGGCCGCTGCTTTGTACTCCGCGGTCTCCCACATCCTGGTGAATGTGCCGCTACTGTCAACCCTCCAGTTGTTGGGTGCGCCGAACGCCGCGGCGTAATAGTCCACATTGAATGCGACGCCCTGATACGCACCAGTGGCATAGCGCCCTTCGGCTGGTCGATTCAATTGCTGGAGGATGCGCTTGAAGTCGTCGCCGTCCTTCGCGACGTAGTTCGCACCAATTTCGGTGTCATAGATGCTGGCGTTCTTCAGCATCAACGTGCCGGGCGCATAACGTTCCACGGGCACCATGTAGATGTGGCCGTCGATCACCGACCCGGAATTACGCCACGCGAATGTCGGGATTGCCGCGAGGTTCGGGTAGTCTTTGCTAGCGTCCCCGGCGAGATACGGACTCAAGTCAGCGCACTGCGCGCTGAGAAACGGCGGCAGGTTGGCGATACCGTTGATGCCGCGGAACACATTGATGAGGTCCGGCAGGTCGCTGCCTGCCATGAGCGTGGTGAGCTTGGCGCGATAGTCGGCCACCGGCACCATGTTGAAGTTGAACTGCGCGCCGAGCTGCCGATTGACCTCCTGCCAGGCCGGATTGTTCTCGAGTGGGGTTGGCGGGGGCTGCAACGGCTGGACGAAGGCAGTGACACTGCCGCCTGAGCCAGGCGTTCGAGAGATGCTACGTACTGGATTGGTCGGGTAGTTGTTGTAGCCATCTTCGTAGAGCGGGCCGGCACTGGCGAAGTCGGCCGCGGGGCGATTGGCGGCTGGCTGATAGGTTGGAAAGATGGCCGAGGTCGCCGCGCTGGCCTGGGCAACGGCTGTCGGCGTGCGCGTGGCCGGCGCCACCTGACTGCACGCCGCAAGCAGCAGCGGCGCCAGACCAAGCGTCGATCTGACGAACGTGCGGCGCGACAGGTGCGGCGAGTTCCCGCTCATAGCTTTGAGTCTGAGTCTGAGTCTGAGTCTGAGAAAACCATTGTGTGCGCCCGACGAGGTGTTGTGCACTAGGAACGCGGCCGCAAACCCGTGGACATGGTCGTGAAGCGCTTGCCGCGTTCCTAGTGCAATCTGTCACACGAAGTTCGGCCGACTGCGACTCATGCTGCGGACCGGCTTGTCGGCCGAACTTCTAGCACCAACGCTCCGTCAACCGTCGGCCGCCTTCCTACAGGATCGGCTATATGATGGCTTCATGAACTCGCAGCAGCCCGCCTTGACTCGACGTCAGTTGCTGACTCTGGTCGCGCTCGGTGGCGCTGGCGCGCTGTTGGCGGCGTGCAGCCCAGCCGCGCCGGTTGCGCCAGCCGCCCCGGCACCAACGTCGCCGGGTGCCGCACCAACTACTTCAGCCCCAGCCACCCTCGGAGCGAGTGCGCCAACGCAGAGCGGCACTGTGACCGTCGGCCTCGTCAATTTCGGCTCGGATAATTTCGATCCTCAGGTTGGCATCATCTCGCAGCCCTATATGGGCGCGATCTATGACACCTTGCTCTGGGCGGACAAAGACCTGAACGTCAAACCTGGCATTGCTGAATCCTGGGAGCAGTCCGCCGACGGATTGACCTGGACCTTCCATATTCGAAAGGACATGAAGTTCCACGACGGAACTGACCTCACCGCCGACGATGTCGCCTACAACATCAATCGCACATCGCTGGCCAACGACGCCCCCGGCTCACCCGTGTTGAAGTCACTCAATGCCAAGGTCCAGGCCACGGACACCTACACGGTCACACTGACTATGGACAAGCGCTGGAACGATTTTCCCAATGTGAGCACCGGCATGACTGGCTTTGGCACCGCCATCATGCCGAAGGCGTATGTCGACAAGGTCGGCACCGACGGAATCAACCAGATGCCAATTGGCACCGGTCCATACCGCTTCGTGAGCCGAAAGGCGGGCGAGAGCATGACCTTCGAAGCGATGCCCAGCCACCCGTATCGCCAGCCGCCGTCGTTCAAGACGCTGACATTGCGGCTCATCTCCGAAGAGTCGACTAAGGTGAACCTACTCAAGACAGGCGAGCTTGACATGGCGCCCATCAATTTCGACTCGATGCCGGGTTTGCAGTCCGCGGGCCTCAAGTTGCTTACCATTCCTCAAGTCGGTCAGGCTGGCTTCGGCTACTTCGGCACGTGGGACGCGCGCGCGAAAGGCCTCCCCGCCACCGATATCAGGGTCCGCCAGGCGCTGCTCATGGCGATCAATACCAACGAGTTGATCCAGACTATCTGGTCTGGTCACGCCAAGCAGGCGAAAACCAGTCGGACATGGTGGCCCAACAACCCCGGCTACGCCGAATTCGACCCGGTTGCGTACGATCCGCAAGGCGCCAAACAACTGCTGGCGGATGCTGGTTACCCTCAGGGTTTTTCGATCACGCTGTACTCCTACGTATACGGTGGCTCGTCATGGATCGACCAGTACGCGGAGGCGATTACCAGCTACTGGAGTAAGATCGGCGTCACCGCTCAGCATTTGCCGCAGGATGTACCGACCTGGATCAACAAGTGGCGCGGCGATCCGCAAGCAGAGGAGATCCTGGCTCAAGCGGCAACCAGCTTCTACACGTGGTTTGGACCTGACGTAGGATCGGTCAACGCCGGCTTCCTGGCTCCGGTCAAGGGTCAGACCCAGATTTTCCACGATTATCAGGACGGCTGGAAGCTCTGCCAACAGGCAATCAACTCCACCGACAAGGCAACCGAGGACAATCTGCTCAAGCAAGCGAACAAAGCGATCTGGGACCCGTTGCTCGAGCCCAATCTGGCCTATGTCGATGGGCAGTGGGCGATGGGCAAGAACGTCGCCAGCTGGTCGCCGTGGCCGCAGCTCGCGGACAACTCAATGTCATACGAAACGATCCAACGCGCGTAAATCCGTTGGTGGCAGCATATATTTCGAAGCGGCTGCTCCAGACCCTCATCACCCTGCTGGTGATGTCGGTGGTCGTCTTCGCGCTCGCGCGTGTCTCAGGCGACCCCACCTATCTGCTGGTCAATCAGAACGCGCCGATGGACGATGTAATCCGCATCCGCCATGTGTACGGCCTGGATCAGCCGCTGCCCGTGCAGTACGGCATTTATATGTGGAACCTGTTGCATGGCGATCTGGGAACATCGCTGCGAACGCATTTGCCGGTCGCACAGGAAATGGCCGATCGCTTCCCATCTACCCTGCAACTGGCGTTCATTACGGTGCTGTTTTCGGCGCTGGTGGGCTTACCACTGGGCGCGCTTGCCGCGGTCAAGCGCGGCAGCGCGTTGGATCGCACGTTGTTGGCCTGTGCCGCGGTGTTCCAATCGCTGCCGGGGTTCTGGATCGCGATCGTCGGCGTGCTGATTTTTTCAGTGGGACTGGGTTGGCTGCCGGTTGCGGGGTCCGGCGACCCCAGCCATTACGTGCTCCCGGTCGTATCCGTGTCGCTGAACATCATCGCCTGGCTTTTCCGCTTAGAGCGCTCGAATATGCTGGAAGTGCTGGCGCTGGACTACGTTACGTACGCGCGCGTCAAAGGTCTCGGCGAGGTGGCGGTGGTGCTACGGCACGCATTACCCAACGCCATCATTCCGGTCATCACGGTGCTCGGCATCGTGCTGGGCACGTTGATCAGCGGTCTGATCGTGGTCGAAACCGTCTTCGCGTGGCCGGGCATCGGGACATTGGCGCAGGAGGCTATCGCCTGGCGTGATTATCCCCTGATGCAGGGCTGGATGCTGACCATCCTTTTCGCGGTCGCCATCATCAATATGCTGGTCGACATCCTGTATGGAATGATCGATCCTCGCCTGCGGCCAGGCAGCGCGTAAATGGCGGCGGCGCAAGTGGAGATCAGTGCTGCGTCGGGAGTCGCCGAGGCGACTCCGGTGGCACGCAGACGGCGGCGAAAAATCGCGCTGCTGCCGGTTCTCGCGACGCTGCTGCTGCTCGCATTTGTCCTTGGCGCCCTGTGCGCGAATTTCATCACCCCGCACGATGCAATCGAAGGCACGCTGCTTGACCGGCTCAAGCCACCCTTGACGAGCGGATACTTTCTCGGCACAGATGTGCAAGGACGCGACATCCTCACACGGGTGATCTACGGTGCCCGCGTTTCGCTCTCAGTCGCAGTGATTACCGTGCTGATCAGCGCTAGCCTCGGCAGTCTGATTGGACTGTACTCCGGATTCCACGGCAGCTGGATCGACGGACTCATCATGCGCGCGGTCGATTCCGTGCTGGGCTTTCCCCTGATCATGCTGGCGCTCCTGTTTTCGATCTCGCTCGGGCCCGGCTTTGCGACGGTGGTCCTTTCTATCAGCCTGGTTGCCTGGGCGAGCTATGCGCGCGTGGTGCGCGGCGAAGCGTTGACGCTACGCCAGCGCGAGTTCATCACCTCGGCGCGCGTTGTCGGGTGCAGCAATCACCGCATTGTCTTCCGCTACCTCCTGCCAAACGTTGCGCCCACCATTTTCGTGCTGGCGACAATGCAGATCGGAGGCGTCATCCTGGTCGAAGCAGGCCTCAGTTTCATCGGTGCGGGTATCCCGGCGCCGACGCCAGACTGGGGCGGCATGGTCTCCGGTGGACGAGATTACATCAGTACAGCGTGGTGGATTTCGCTGTGGCCGGGTCTCGCGATTGTCCTGGTTGTCCTGGCAGTGAACACACTTGGTGACTGGCTGCGCGAGGTACTTGACCCGCGCTTACGCCAGATCTAAATGTGGAGAAGACAAATTTGGAAAGTACTCTGACAGTTGAAGACCAGCTGAACGTTCGACAGCTTCTGGCCCGCTATCCCCGGTTAATGGATACCCGTGACGCAGACGGCTACGTTGACGCCTTTGCGCCCGATGCCGTGATCGAGATGGAGACAGGTACGATCGACCAGTTCCGCGAAATCCGCGGTCACAACGAGATTCGCGCAATGATAGAGGGGCTGTTCACTCGCGGTCCAGGCACACCTTCGCGGTTACGCCACATGGTCGGTGAACCCGTTATCGAGCCTTCCGAGAAGGGCTGCAGAGCTCACTCCTACTGCGTCATCTTTCGGGTAGGCAGCGATAGCCCGTCGGTCGCATCCATCGGCGAATATACCGACGACTGCGTCAAACTCGACAATGGACGTTGGGTCTTTGCCAGGCGGCGCATGGTGTTCCGTCCATTCCTGGGATAGCAGGGCCATGTCCATAAACGATCAGGTACAGTCAGAGCTGCAGCGGCTGGTGGATCAAGGTCCGGAGATCGGACTCCAGGTCGCGGCGTACCTCGAGGGCGAGCTGGTGGTCGATACGTGGGCCGGCAGTGCGGACACCACGACCGGTCGAACCGTCGACGGCGATACGCTATTTATGATCTCCTCGACCGGCAAAGGCGTGGTGGCCACCTGCATGCACATCCTCGCGGAGCAAGGCAGGCTGGACTACGACGCGCCGATCGTGACCTACTGGCCGGAGTTCGGTGCCAAAGGCAAGGAGAAGGCAACGGTTCGACATGCGCTCTCGCACCAGGCCGGTGTCCCGCGCATCGAAGGTCAGACAGGTGAGCTTCTCCTGGACTGGGACGCCATGTGCGCGGCCATTGCCGACAGCGCACCAGTGTTCGAACCTGGCACCAGGATTTCCTATCACGTGTATACGTTCGGGTACATCCTCGGTGAAATCTTGCGGCGGATCGACGGGCGGCCCATCAGCCAGTTCCTCCAGGAGGAGCTCTGCAAGCCTTTGAAAATCGACGCGCTGTTCTTCGGCATTCCGGATGAGGTTATGCCCCGCGTGGCCCGTCTGGTGGATGCGCCAGGTCAGATCAGCAACCTGAACGCCGACTGGTACAACCGCCCGGAAGTCATGCGCGCGAGCATACCGGCGATGGGCGGAATCGCCACTGCGCGCTCCGTTGCGAGGCACTACGCCATGCTGGAGCGCGGCGGTCAGCTGGATGGCGTGGGTCTGCTGAGCCCGGAGCGGATCCGCGCAGCTGCCAAGGTCCAGAACGACGAGATGGACTTCCTCTTCAACGTCCGCGCCAAACGGAGCATGGGCTATCGGCTCGCCAGCGATGCGGGCCCTGGTGGAGGGCCCGGCGCGTTCGGCCACGTTGGTGGCGGGGGTTCATTTGCGTACGCGGATCCAGACCGCCACTTCGCGATTGCATTGGCCAAGAACTACCTGTGCCGGCCAAGTGTGGGAAACAGTACGGTGTTTGTGCCTGAGGAAGGCCCCCGCCGCGTGTACGAGGCGGTCGCCCGCGCGCTGCGGATTCTAGGATGAGGCACTATGGAAATACTTGATTCTCAGGTCCACCTGAACCACATCCATCCGGAGTGGAGAAACGCGGATGTGGAGGATATCTTCGCCGCCGCGCTTGCCGCGATGGATGCTGTCGGCATCGACGGGTTGGTGGTTTCCGAGTTCTGGGGCTTCGATGGCGCACGCCGCCAGGAATTACCAGGCGGCGTGTTCCGCTCGCTGTATCCCTTCTCAGAGCTAGCGGCGACAAAAGAGCCCCGCCGCTTCATCTATCACACCGTCGTGAGCATCGATGATCCGGAGGTGGACGTGCAGATCGGCAGGATTCGCCAGCAACCTGGTGGCGCGGCCCTGCGCATCGTCCCCAGTCCGGATAACGGTGGCACCGATCGACTCGCGAAAGGCGAATTCGAGCCATTCTTTGCCGCGGCGGAGAAATACCAGGTGCCGGTCTTCTGCTGGCTACCGGGCCGCAGCGCATTGATTGTGCCGTACCTGAAGCAGTTTCCACGGCTGCAGTTCATCCTGGACCACTGTGGGGTGGGACAGGCGCCGTATCGCCTCGGGCCAACCGCGCCGACGCTACTGAGCTCGGTTGTAGCGACCCGCGCCGAGCGTGTGCAGCAATTCCAGGAGGTGGCGGAGCTCGCGCAGTACCCAAATTTAGCGCTCAAGTGGTGTCACGCCCCTAACCTGTTCAGCGAGCAGCCATTCCCCTATCGTGACGCGCTCCCCGTCCTCCGCCGAGCAATCGAGGCCTTCGGTGTGGAACGGATCATGTGGGCGAGCGACTATACCCAGGCGCGGACCGAGATGGGCATCACCTGGGCGCAAGCGCTGTACTACATTCTGGAGTCAGACCAGCTGTCTGATACCGAAAAAGAGTGGTTGCTCGGCGGCAGCCTGCGCAAAGCGCTGAACTGGTCGAAATAAACGCGGCGCTCAACTTGCGGCACCTCGTTTGGTTCGCGCACTCGCGGACGCTCGGTGGGGCGGCGTCTGGTGCGCCTTGTGTGGCGCCGAGGCTCGCGCCGGCTCAGCCTGGCTGCTGCTCGCCGCGAGGCTCTCCAGCACGGCGACAATGCCCGTTCGCCGGCGCGCCAGGAAGTCCGCGATCGCGACGAGCTGCTCGTTCGAGAAGTGCTGGGCGTCTACAAACGCGCTCTGGACAATGCGACCGAAAATCTCCAGGCCGAGCTTCACCAGCAGCGGCGTCGCACGGACTACCGTGCGCCGTCGGTCACCCGCGACGGGGCTGCGGCTGACGTAGCCAGCGCGCTCGAGTCGGTCGATCACGGTGGTCACCGCACTCGTGGTGATCTTTAGCGCAACCGCAAGTTGGGTAGGCGAGATGCCATCCGTTTGGCCGATGACATCCAGGGCACGAAGATCCGTACGATTAACCCCGAACCTATCGGCGGCATAGGCGTCTACCTGATCCATGACTGTGGACAATGCACGCATCTCACCGACAACCCTCTGGATGAGAACGTCGCGGTCCACTTGCCGGCCAGCATGGCGCGCGCTTGACATCCTAGCGCGCCTGTTTCATTATCGCGTCATCCGAAAATCTGATAATTGAGCTTCTCGGATAGTCATACCTTTACGTTAACACACCCTCACCGTATGTCCGGCGTAGCCTGATGCGCAACGCCGCTTGTGCGCCGGTCAACGTTCGTCTTAGAGAGGATTGAAACGATGCTTCGCAAAGCAGCCATTGCAACAGCCCTGGCGCTCGTGCTGGTCGCAAGCCTGATCGTCTCGGTATCCACCAGTCTGGCCGACGAGGACGACCACGTTGCCAGCGGGCAGATCATCGTGCACACCGATACTCGAGAAACACACGTCATTCCGAGTCCAGCGGGCGATCCGAATCTTTATCTCCAGCTGAAACTGTTCCAGGACTTCACGGGTGATTTCACCGGTAGCGGGACCGCGATCTTCATCTCAACGGTGCACCATGACGGCAAGTTCCCGGATGGGACAGTCACCTTCACCGGACGTGAGGCGGAGTTCGGTACGATCTTCGGCCACACTGGCGCCTTCTATTTCGACGACAGTGATGCGCAAGTGACGCCCGATGGAAAAGTAAGTGGCAAATTCACGTCTGACGGAGGAATTCTCGGTTTCGAAGACTTCCGAGCCGAGGGTACGTTCTTTCCGACGAAAAATCCGAGCGTCAATGGCAATCTGAGCCACACTGCTGATTATTCGATCAAGGTGCACTTCGCAGGGCGCGCGCTGCCTGGCTTCGGGCTGATTCGGCTCGCCGCGCCGTAGCCTACTCCTGGCACAGCCATGACGTTCAGCGCACAGGCCGGGCGAGGCTCGCTCGCCCAGGTCCTCGCCACCCGCGGAGGCCAGGCCTCCCACGAAGCCCCGTTTGTCATCGAACACCGCGAGGCGCTGATTTACATGCTCTGCGAAGCTGCCGAGCTGGAGCACGCGATCATGTGCCAGTACCTGTACGCGGCCTTTTCGCTGAAGCAGAGTCCTGACGAAGGCTTGACACCTGCAGAACTCGAGGCCGTCGAGCGGTGGCGAAAGACCGTCTCGCATATCGCGACGCAGGAGATGCTCCACCTGTCGCTGGTGCAGAACCTGCTTTCGGCGGTCGGCGCCTCGCCGCACCTGACGCGACCGAACCTCCCGCAGCCTGCAGGCCACTATCCACCCGGCGTCGTGCTCACGCTGTTGCCGTTTGGCGAGGCCGCTCTGCGGCATTTCATGTTCCTGGAGCGCCCGGAGGGCATGGCGCTCGAAGATGCACCCGGACTAGCAGCGGTGGAGCGCGCTGCGCCGGCCATGCAAGACGCGGAGATCGTGCCACGCCTGCAAGACTTCGCCACGGTCGGACACCTGTATCGCTCGATCGAGGAGGGCATCACTCACCTGTGCTCAAAGTACGGCGAGCGGTGGCTTTTTGTCGGTCCACCCACCGCCCAGGCCAGTGAGCAGCATTTCGGGTGGTCACAGCTGGTCCAGGTCACGAACGTGGAGTCGGCGCTGCGAGCCATCGACACGATCCTGGAGCAGGGCGAGGGGCCCCGCGGCCACTGGGAGCAAGCGCACTTCGGACTGTTCGTCAACATGCTCGACGAGTACGAGCGGCTCCGGCAAGCCAATCCCGATTTTGAGCCGGCGCGACCGGTCTTGCCGGCGCTGGTTCGGCCGCGCGAGGGTGACCAGTCGATCCCGGTGATTGGGGACGAGTACACCGCTCGCTGCACCGACCTGTTCAACGTGAGCTACGAAATCCTGCTGCAAACGTTGGCGCGCTATTTCGCGCATACCGAGGAAACCGAAGCTCAACTGGCGACGCTGGCTCAGGTCACGTTGGGATTGATGTTCAACATCGTCAAACCCGTCGGTCAGCTCGTCACCACTCTGCCGGTTGGGGGCGATGCACAAGGCCGCACCGCCGGGCCAAGCTTCGAGCTGTTTTACGAGAGCGACTATCTCTTGCCACACCGCGATGCGGCCTGGGCGCTGATCGAGGAACGCATCCGCGAAGCGGCGTCCTTTGCCGAGCGACTCGAAGCGCAGGCTTCGCCAGGCGTGGCGAGTCGACTCCAGCCGATCGGTCCGGCGCTGCTGGAGCTCGCGCATACGCTGGCAACGTGCCGCGCGGAATGGGGCGGCGGTGGCTATGCCGGCGAGGTGACGGTGGCGCACCGGCGCCGCCAGGCGGAGCAAGCCAGAACCGACCCGGGGGTTACCGCGCAAGTGGAGCGACTCGCCGTGGCGATTCGGAGCGCACTTCGCATTGAACAGTCGCTCGCATTGCGCGCGCTGCTTGCTGGCGCACCGGTTGAAGCCAACCTCCGGTTCGAGCGCACGCTGAATCTAGCGGACCTGCTCGTGGCGGTGGTCGGAGATACGCACATCGAGGCGCCAACACCTTCGGATGATTCCAACTCCGATCTGGCGCAAGTCTATGCCGAGATTGCCGGTTGCCTGGGCGCTGTTGCGCCCGAGGCGCTACTGGTCGATCCACATCCGGCGCCGACGTTTGCGCACGAGGAGCAACGCCAGCCGCTACCAGGTGTCGTCGACCGTGCCTCGGCGTTGGCACTCATCCAACAAATCACCAGCTCGCCAGCCTCCGCTCCCGTTGAGGGAACCGTTAGGGCGGAGCCACCGGCCATGGCCGATGCTGCGTCCGCCCGCGTCGCGCAGCTCTTCTCCGAAACGTACGCCGCACTCCTCGTCGTACTGGGCCGCGGCCTGAGCGCTGAAACAGACATCGTCGCCGCGCGCCATCGCCTGCGTGATGTGGCGATCCGATTGCACAACCGCGCGCTGCGCCCCCTGGCCGCCGTGTTATGCCAGCTCACCCCCGACCCCGCGGCGGCACTGGCGTTAGTGCCGCACGACGATACGTCGCTCGAAGACCGGCTGCGCGCGCTGGCTGTTGCTGCCACCACTCTTCGGGTGGACCTCGACGCGGCTCCGCCCGAATTGCTCGAGGCCACCGCCGCACTCCAGCACCTTGCGCTGACCTACGCAACCCCAACCGACGTCGACAAGACCGCGCTTTTGAACAACCTCCGCAACGCTGCGAGTGCGGTACCGCCGTCGATCCAGCTCGCGCACAACGGCCCGTATGTGTTGACCAACGTGGACCAGCTGACGAATGGATTGGGCGATCCGATTGACACACGTCCGCAAATGGCGCTGTGCCGCTGCGGGCAGTCCGCCTCCAAGCCCTGGTGCGACGGGAGCCACGCGCTGGTCGGTTTCGATGATGCCAGGGATCCCAACCGGGTCGCCGACCGGCGCGACACGTACCCGGGTGTGGCTGTCACGATCTTCGACAATCGCGGCATTTGTCAGCACTCCGGCTTCTGCACCGACCGACTGTCGCTCGCGTTTCGCACCAACCAGGAGCCGTTCGTCGCCCCCAGCGGCGCACGCATGGACGAGCTCATCCGCGCTGTCCGCAATTGTCCGTCCGGCGCGCTGAGCTTCGCGATCGACGGTCGCGAGGCGCGCGACGCGGTTGATTGGAACTCCCAGCGCAATCCAGCAGTGTTCGTCACCAATGACGGGCCGTACCGCATCACCGGCGCGATCCCGTTGATCGACCCAAACGCGACTCCGGTCGCCCGCAATCAGGGCGTGTCGCTGGAGCACTACGCCCTGTGCCGCTGCGGACACTCGCAGAACAAGCCGTTTTGCAGCGGCATGCACTGGTACATCCAGTTCCACGATCCCGTCTCCGATCCCATGCATCGGCCGACCATGTACGAGTGGTGTGGCGGGTTACCGGCACTCCAGCGATTGACGCGACTGTTTTTCGAGCGCCACCTGCCCGAAGACCCACTGCTGGCGCCACTTTTCGCGGATGCTCCGCCAGATGAACCCGAAAGATTGGCCGCCTTGCTCGGCCAAGCATTCGGCGGTCCCGCTCGCAACGGTGACCAGTCTGGCGATGCCGCGCCATTGCTGGCAAGTCGCGAGTTCTCCGAAGCAGAGCGCACCCGATGGGTGTCTTTGCTGTGCCGCAGCGCTGACGGGGCCGGCTTGCCAGCCGATGCCGAATTTCGATCGGCATTCATGGCCTACCTGGAGTGGCAGTCACGGCGTGTGAACGCGGACGCTCCGCGATGGGACTGGGGCCCCGCGGGGGCACCACCAACGCCAGCCAGTGTTGCTGAACCGCAGGCTGAAACCGTTGCAGTCATGCCCGCTCCCGGCGAGCCGATCAGCTTTGAGACCCACATCCGACCGCTGTTTCGGCAACTGGATCGCCAGTCCATGCTGTTCGCCTTCGACCTCTGGTCCTACGACGCCGTCAAGCCCCACGCGCAGGCCATCCTCGAGCGGCTCCGCGCAGGCACCATGCCCTGCGATGGCGCATGGCCCGCGGAGAAGACCGACCTCTTCCAACGCTGGATCGACGCAGGCACTCCCGCGTAACGAGCCGGGCTGGACATTGTCATGTTGCCCCACGTACATTGACGAGTGATCCTTGGCTGAGGGAATGGATTCAAGTTTGATAGAGGAAACTAGTGGCACCGCTGCGTCGACGATCCGGCGCACAAGCGTGCGAGGCTCGATCGCGATCCTGACCGCTGCCGCCGCGCTCGTCGCTCTCCTCGGCGGGGGCATGCCCGCCTACGCGCACGAGTCCGCGCACACCCTGTCAGTTAGCGGTGAGGTGAGCCTCCCGATGACCTACACACTCGAACAGTTGTCGGCGCTGCCCCAGACGACAGTCACCATCAGCATTGATGGACACCAGGTCGCCGACACGGGCGTGCTCCTCGAAACGCTGGTGAGCACCGCCAAGCCGGCGTTTCCGTCGACGCTGCCAAACACCAAAAACCAGCTGCTGCGGGTGACCGCCACCGTTCGTGGTGACGAGCACCGGCGGGTCACGTTCTCGCTCGGCGAGCTGGACCCAGCCTTCGGCAATCATCCGGCCCTGTTGGCGCTGACCGAAAACGGTCGCCGGATCGCGGGCGGACCGCAACTGGTCGTCGCTGGAGATAGGCTGCCGCTGCGTTTTGTTCGCGGAGTCTCGGAAGTCACGGTAGGTATTGCCTCGGCGCCAGCCACCAACACCACACCGGCTGCCGGCAGCCCGGTCGTGCTGCATCGGTACGGCCACGCCCTTACGCTCACCGCCGCATTTCTCAATAGGCTGCACAAGGAGTCGCTGACGGTCTCGTTCATCGGACCCGGCGGAACTCAGAGCCATACGGAAGTCGGCCCAGCGTTGCTCGAGGTGCTCCGCTTTGGGGACGCGTTCTTCGATCCGTTCAACACGTGGGTCGCGGCGGTCGGCAGCGATAATTACGTCGCGACAGTTACCCCCGGCGAGCAGCTGGTGGGTGGTCGCGAACTCCAGCTGTCGCTGGTGGAAGATGGCACCACGCTCGCTCAACCGCGCCTCGTCGCGGGTGGCGACGTGCACGGGGGTCGTTACGTCTCAGGGACGGTCGACATCTACGTCGGCACCGGCCCGGCGCACTGAAAATGCGAGGGGCCGCTCCACGCTCAGGATGGACGAGCCCCCGTGCGGATAATGGTCCCGACGTGCTCACCGCGCAATGCCGCGGTCAACCGGCCGGGCACAAGTCCATTCACGACCTGCACTCGCTCGAGGTGGCGCGCGGTCGCCATGACTTCGAGGAGAGCACGGTCGACTGGCAAAGTGCCGTCATGCGCGGCGAGATCCGCGGCGCTCGTTTCGCGAACAAGTCGAGCCGTGGCTCCGCCGGCAGCACGTGGATCGGTGTCATACACACCATCGACGTCCTCCACGATCGTGAGCCCCGCGGCTCCGAGTGCATCGGCGACGAGAAATGCGCCGGTGTCCGCCCGGTGCTGCGGGATGCGTGAGATCGGGAACTCGTGGTGGTGATAGGGAGGGAACGCGCTCCCGACGACAGCGCGGGCCGCGCTGAGGTGGATCGCGAGTTGGCTGGCGACGGTCGGGTGCTCTATGTACGACACCCCGTCCGGGGCAAGTAGCGCTGCGAGCATGTGGCCATTCTGACCAGCCTCGCTGGCGGCCAGCGGGGCAAGCGAGCCGACCGGTAGCCCCAGATCAAGGCCAACGCTATAAAGATGACGAGCACGAATTCCGGAACCCGTCAGAATGAGCAGACGATGCTCTGGCAGAAGTGCGCGAAGCTCGTCCACCAGCGGCAGGATCGCCTCGGCACCTCGATCCATGATGGAGCGGCCCCCAATTTTCACGACCTGCAGCCAGGGCAGAATTCGGATTGGCTGCGAGCCAGCGACGGGGCTGGTGAGCTCGCGGTCGAGAAGCGTCTGGCGCGCCAGCGGCGATGCGACGTGTTTGATGACATTTGCGGAGTCGGACATCTCGTTGGCTCCCCTAGCTCGCCGTGATGATCGTACCGACGTGCTCTCCGGCGAGCGCACGCGTCAGGTTGCCAGGGACGAGACCGTTCACGACCTGCACCTCGTGGATGTGGCGTGCTGCTTTGAGCAGATCGAGCATCGCAAATTCGAGAATGGAATCGCGCAGCCCTTGCGCCTTCATCTCGTCGACTGTGATCTTCGGGATAAATTTGGCGTCCTTCGAGGTTTTCGGATTCGCCGTGTAGAGGCCATTTTCGTCCTTGACAAAAATCATCGCCTTGCAGCCGAACTGCTCGGCGACGAGGAAACATCCTGCATCAGTGCGGTACGGCGGGATGACCCCGTCGGGGGCCACGCGCGTCCACAGCGCGTAGGGCGGCATCCCGCTGAAGACCACCGCGTTCACCTCAGCAAGATAGAGGGGTACGGCTGAAAGGCCGGCCGCGCCGACCGCCGAGACGCCATACTTGGCGAGGAGCTGCCCCAGCATCGCCGCATTTTGGTCGGCTACTGAGGCGCCAAGCTGCGTCAGCACGCCAGCAGGCAACCGGAGGCTAGCGGCGATCGAGTAGAGATGCCGCGCGCGAGTTCCGGCGCCGGTCCCAATTAGCAGCTTGTGCGAATTGCGTGCGGCGACGATTTCGTCCACGAGGGGGTAGACGGCCGCTCGGCCGCGGTCGATCACGCTTTGTCCGCCGATTTTGATGACCGTTGCATCGGGCAGGATCCGAAAGTCGGCCGCCGTCTCCGCGGCCGCCTGAAGCTGCGCGTCAGTCAGTGAACGCTCCATGAGGAGCGCCTCCAGTTCGGTCGTCGTTTCGGCCATAAGGTCGTCTCTCCACTACTTCCATTGGGTGAATGTGCATCTCGACGCAATCCGCGGGTGGCGCACCATTGGTGATTGCGGTCAAGCTCTGGCTGGATTTAGAGTGGTCCGTTGATCGCGGGGTCCAGCTCCGGGTGATCCACAAAGCCCTTGCGCAGCTCGCGTGTGGCTTCGATCCAATCAACATCCTCCGGCAGTAATACGCCACCTGCCCGGTGGTGAAAGGCTGCCGGATTGTCGATGCAGGCCGGCACGCTGCCCGTTTCTTCCAGTGCGCGCGCGGCCGTTAGGAGCCGGCGGCGAACGCGGATGATGGCAGCATCCGTCGAGCCGAGGTGCTCTCGGGTGCGGTCGACGGTCGGTCCCATGCTCGTGGTCATCGCGCCGTCCTGGGCGATGATGCCGTGGATGCCGGTGAATCCGTCTGGACCAGTGTTCTGCCGCTGGACCGAGCGGTCGATCCCGAAGTCGTTCACCGCGCATAGGTCATTCGCAAGTCGGTCGAACCAAGGATCGCGCACCGGGCGAGCGGTGTCCGGCGGCAGCTGCGCGGCAGGATGGCTTGGCCGGCGCGGCACCACTGTGAAGCTGATGGTGTGCTCATCGTCCATCGGCACGCGCGCATGCTGCATGACTTTCAGGCCCAGCACACCCGGCGGTGTTGAAGCCCAGAACGGAAAGTAATACTGGGCAATGCGCCAATACCGCTCGCCTGGTCCGGCTGGGCGATAGGCCCCATAGGTCACACCGGCGTCCGTGTCGAGCATTTCGAAGCGGGCGGTCCGATCGCGGATCTGGTACTCCGAGAAAGTGCCGAGTGGCTGGTCCTCCACACGTATTGACCCGTAGTGGAGGAGCCCGGCGTGAATGGTATCCAGGTCACCCTCCAGGATTTGCAACCAGTTGCCAACCTGAGTGAATGCGTTCGCAACGCTGTTTGGCTGCATGTTGCCTTCGATGTCCGGCAGCGGTGGCGGAGTCGGGCGCGGCCCCATATACGTCCACACCAGACCGTTGCGCTCGACGCACGGATACGCCACGGCTCTGACCTTTGACTTGAAGTCGGACTCCGCCGGTTCGTTCGGCATATCAATGCAGTTGCCGTCGGTGTCGAACTTCCAGCCATGATACACGCAGCGTAGCCCTGCCTCTTCGTTGCGGCCGAAGAAAAGTGACGCGCCACGGTGCGGGCAGTGGTTCTGGATGAGGCCGACCTTGCCCGTGGTATCGCGAAAGGCGATCAGTCGCTCGCACAACAGCAGCACCCGCACCGGCGCGCAATCGGGCTCAGGCAGTTCGGACGACAACAGTGCGGGAATCCAGAACTGGCGCATCAGGCGGCCCATCGGCGTGTCGGGCCCGACTCGGGTGATCAGCTCGTTTTCTTCTCGGCTCAGCATGGCGTAGTGTGACAATCCTAGAGGATCAGCGGGTGCGATCAGCGAGCGCGAACTAACTTGCATTTTACAAGTCACTGATTTAGAGTCCAGTCACTTGTGAAACAGAAGTGACCACTTTGGAGAGAGACCGCCATGAGCCGCCCGCACACCCACGCGATCACACCCGACCTCACCCTCGACGCCCTCAAAGTCGCCGTTCGCTGGCCCAATCCCGACTCCCAGACCCTCATCAGCCTCGTCGGCCAGTTCCTCGCCTCCCGCCGCGACCACGACGGCTTCGCCTATTTCCAGGAACGCGCCACCGCCCACCCGGAGCAGCCGCTGCTGTTCGCGCTCGAAGGCCTATTCCAGGCTCGCCTGACGCGATCGCAGCCGGAGATCCAGCGCTTGCCCTGGCTCAACGACGCGATCGCCAAACTCGATCGGGCGGTTGCCCAGGCGCCCGGCCTGACCACCTATTTTCGCGGTATCGCCCTCGCCGACGCGCCCCTCGTCCTCGGGCGCGCGGACACCGCAGTCGCAGATCTGGAGTGGGTGCTCGAACACCATGAGCTCTTTCCGAATGGCCTGCTGCGCGGTGCGTATCGCGGGCTGGCCAAGGCGTACACCACGCTCGGCCGCACGCTGCAAGCGCAAACCGCGCTGGAGCGCTCCGGCTATGCGTCCCTCAGCGACGAGGCACCTCAGTTCACCACCGATGCATGGATGACCGCTGCCGACGGGTACCGCTTCGTGCAGCCCAAACTTGTGGAGATGGCGCCGCGGATCTACGTCGCCCAGGGCTACGACTTCGCCGACTTCGCCTTCGTACTGACCAGCGAGGGCATCGTCGCGATCGACGCGGGCTCGTCTCCAAACCACGTCCAGGCCGCACTCGCCGAGCTACGCAAGATCTCCTCGCTGCCGATCACGCACGTCATCGTCACCCACGCCCACTTTGATCACATCGGCGGATTGGCCGCGCTGGCCGAGCCGGGCGTGCAGGTCATCGCCAGTGCGAAATTCGCCGACGAGCTACGCATCATGAACGGGACTGGAGTCCAAGTAAGAGCGTTCTTTGGCGGTGCTGAAAAGCCGACCTTCGGGCTGCACCCAGACCGGCTGGTGGCCGCACCCGAATGTCTGACGATCGGTGACGTGGAGTTCGCGTTGGTGCCGGTGGCAGGCGGCGAGACGGCGGATGGTCTGCTGGTTCATCTGCCGGCGAGCGGCGTGGTGTTTGTCGGCGATGTCGCCATGCCGCAACTCGGCGCACCGTTTCTGCCCGAGGGTTCGCTCGAAGGTCTGCTGGACGCAATGGACGTTATCCAGGGCCTCGATCCGGCATTGCTCATCCACGGCCATCCGCCACTCACGCGGCTGTTCACGATCCAGGTCCTCCCGGGCTTGAAGGCCGCGCTGGAGGCACTCCACGCAGACGTCGTGGAGGGCATCCGCACCGGCCGCACGCTCGTCGACCTCCTCCATCAGAACTACTTGCCCGACGTCCTCCAGGCGCATCCGGCGGCTGTTCTGCCATTCATCGTCATGCGCGACAACGTCATTAAACGCGTCTATGACCAGCGCACCGGTTATTGGAAACCAGACGGTGAAGGCATCGAAGAGCTCGCTCCAGCGGAGTGGGCGGCGGCCCTCAACCTCCTGGCCGGAGGCAACGAGCAAGCCTTTGTCCGGAGTGCCACGACACTCCTGGCCCAGGGTGACGCTACCCTCGCTCACAAGCTCGTCGAGCTCGGACTCCTGTGCTATCCGTCGAGCCCGGAGCTGCTTGCACTCCGCCGCCAGGCGCTCGACCGGCTACGCGAACTGTATCAACAGCTCAACCCGTTCAAGTTCATCGTCTACTCCGACTGGGCTGGCGCCGAGCTGCCTCCGCTCGTGTCCTCAACCGGTTTCGCAGCACGCACAACTGTTCTCGTCGCGCCGGCTCCGTAGTATGGCGACGCGCCATCCGCTGGCCCCGCTCGTGACTTTGCGTTTGGTCCAGTGAGGCCAGACGGATCCAGGAGCAATTGCGCGATGCCACGTCGTGGGAGGACCGGTTCGCGATTGCTGAAGGTGCACTCGGTCGGCGTCTCGAGGCAGGCCGAGGGGTCGACCCGGAGGTTTCATACGCTTGGCAGCGGATGGTTGACCGTCACGGGCGCCTTCGCGTCGAGCCGCTGGCGGCCAAAGCGCGAGTCGAGTTGTTGGACGGTGTTGGTCACTCGCCCATGGTCGAGGATCCGACGCGGACAGCCGCGCTTCTCGAGGTTTTCTCCACCAGTACCCAATCTGGAGTGAATGATGACTGAACGACTGAAGCACGCAACGCGCACGGTCCGCGCTGGTCAACCGGTCGAATTGACGCTGCGCGATGACGGACAGTCTGCGCACGATTTCACACTCACCGACGGCGTTGCCCAGCCGGTCAATGGGCTCGGCGGAATTTCGTCCACCGAGCCCAGCTTCGTTGTTGACGTCAAACCCAGAAGTTCTGGAGTCGCCCCTATCGCACCAACTGGACTACAGCGATGCCCTGGTCGTGTACGCAGCCACCCTCCTCCGCCGGCGGGCAGGGCGGGATCGCGCCCGGAACGGCCGGGGCCGGCGGCGATGGACACGGGTTAGACCCGCCGGGCGTACTGCACGTCGAATCCCGAACTGGCACGAACGCCTGGTGGATGCGTGAATCGACGGCCACCGAATGGGATCCAGCGAAGGCGGGCAGCTGCACTTCGGCGATGACGGTCCTGGAACTGGCATCGATCACCGCCAGGCAGGAGTTGGTCTGCCCGCCGAGGAAGCCAGGTGGGTTCGGCGTCGTCTCGATCGCGACTGACCTGGCACACCCTGCAGTAGCGCTGCTGTCGGGCGCATACACGTTGCCGTTCGCGTACCAAATCTGGTCGGCGCCTCCCGTCTCGGTGACATTCGTCCCAAGAAGCGATTTGGACTGCAGGTCGAAGAACTGGACGCCGGCAGTACCACACGCGGCGGCGGCATGGTTGGGAGGAATGAACGTCAGCCCAGACGGGCCGCAGGCTACCGGGATTGCGCCGATGCGCTGGAAGGCGGTCGGACTGTCAGGGTCAGCGTCGATTTCGGCAATCTCCCCGCCCGGATTCTCCGATGTCGCCCCAATTGCCACCCAGAAGTGGCCAAGCGCGAAGATCGGCTGTTCGATGCCCGCCGTCGCCGCGACCGTATGGCATATCCTCCTCGTGCCGACGCCAGGTATTGTCCCCGGGGCACAGGGGGAACTGGTAAGCCCATCGAACTTGAGCTGACCCAAGACGCTGTTCGGGCCGGGCGTTCCAACCGTCGAGATGAACGTTTGGAGGACAACGGCGTCATTGGGATTCCCGATCATGATCTCCTTGTGTACGGGGTCGCTCCAAAGCTCGTCCGCCCGGCACGTGCCACCGGTCGGGATACTGGACCCGACCTGCTCGCCCGTGTTCAGGTCGATGACCTTCACCGTGCTGTCTCCGTCGCCGGCCCAGGCCTGACCGCGATTGCGGCCCTCGCTCGCTCCGATATGACTGGAATCCGCATCGCTCGTTAGGTCACCGCGCGAACGGTCCTCGTCCTCGCCACGATTTGAGATGATGACCACACCGTTAGGGCCACCGCTGCTACCCCCGTTCGTGTTCGGGCCGGAGCCGGTCTTACAGCCCGGTCCGGTACCCAGTCCGGTGAACAGGCTATCGCTGGCGCGGACAAACCGATCAGCTTGCGTATCGAAGACGTCAATACTCGCATTGTTCCGATCGGCCAGAACGTACGTGCTCAGGCTTGAATCGACGTAGCTAATATCGAAAGATGTCAGCTGATTAAGTGTCGAGGGTAAGTGAATGGTGACGGTGTTCTGGTAGCTCGGCGCCGCCGCGCTGGATGGGCTTGCGCCGAGCAGCAGTGTCATGGCGACCAGGATCTGGACTACCAACAACCGGGCATAACGCATTGGCAAATATCTCCAGGAACGAATGACCTCGACGATGGCTTCCTTGCCTCTTATGGTCGGTTGAGTCGCGCGGGGGACATCAGACCGGTCGCTACTGGCGAGCGATTAGCGGCCGCCCGGTCAACTCGTACAGCTGATCCTCCTTTCGCGGTGTGACAGAAGCGCACCTGTCATGTTGGACTGCTGAACCTGTGTCTGGACGCCGACGCCCAGCGCCCACTGCCTTGCCGTGACCCGTACATCCTACTTCCGCACGAACCGCTTGGCCGGGCACAGGCCGCAATTGTAAATCCCTCCGCTATTGTGCTTGCCCATCGCCGAGTGAGTCGGCGAATTTGTTCAAGGCAGCGGAGACCGGCGCCAGCACTGCAGACAGGTGGGGTGCATCGGCGCGGATTCGCTCGCCAAACGCCATGGCATCGCGCAGCCGCTCCTCCAGCACGTACCACGCTGCGCGCTGATGCGGGAGCACACAGTCACTTTCGTAGAAGAGCTCGAAGCTGGGGCCGGCGGTCCGGCCGGGGTACTCTGGACCAACCGGCAGCCGCGTCACCAGCTGTCCGAGCGGCTTGATCACCTCGAACATTAGCCCGAGCGCGATGTCCACCAGCACGCCGAGCTGCGCATCGGTTTCGGTTGTGTGGGCAAAGTAGCGCTGCAATACCAGCAGCAGCACTTCGTACCCGACGTTGAACAGATCCGTGCAGCGGGCGGTGATCGTGTCACGGATCAAGGGCACGTCGAGGGCGCGTTCGTGGACGCGCACATTGGCAGACATCACCGGCCGCGCGGGTTCGAACTCAGGATCGCTCTGCCACAACGCGAAATACTCGTCGAGGATGTTGACGAACTGTCCGAAATGCGCACTCTGCCAGTTGCCGCGCGGGCCCTCACCCTGCTCGATGATCGTGTCAATTGCCGCCTGGGCCGACGCACAATCCGTGATGGTCACCAGCTCCTTCCAACCGAATTGCGCCTGAGTTGCTTGCGCGCGGGGCGGGCCGCAGAACAGCCGTTGTTCACCGTATTTGTCCGCTAGATTACGGATGCCCTCTTCGATCGAGCGATACAGATGGCCGATCGTGGCAAAGTCCTGGAGTTGCGGCACGATCGCCCCGATCTCCAGTGCCGGCACTGCGCGTGCGACGGCAGCGCTCAGCAACGTGTCATCCAGCGACATGCCTTCGGGTCGCTCGAGATACATGAAGTGCCGCAGCGCGGCTTCGCCGAACGGTAGTAACACCAGCGAGACTGTCGGTGGATAGCGGCCAGGCGGAGGCGGCAGATTTGGTCGAGTCAAGTGCGGGGCGCCGCCAATGCTGGACAGCAGATTCTGAACAAGCGCCAGGTGCAACATCTCCTGGGTGGCCACATGGGAGATGGCCGTGCGCCAGCGATCGACGGTCTCGAGCTGCACCGCGGTGAGACCTTCATCCACAGACTGTTTCAGCGAAAAGGCGGCGTACAGGTACTGGCACATGATGCCGTGCTCGAGTTCGGAGGCCAGGCACAACATGTAGTACAGCGCTTCGCGGTGTTCGATAATCAACGGCGCCTCGCGCGTGGCGCGCGTGCCACGCAAGGCGAGTACGCTGGCGAGGACCCCGCGACCGGCGTCCTGGAGCGATGTAGTGGTTGTCATTGCCATAGATGCCCACGAACATACCGGCCCAGCCGTGCCGGCGTCACCGCCCATTCTGGCAGTGCCGCTGCGCCAGGTCCCCTGCCGGCATCGGGGGCTGCCAGCGAAGTGGGAGTCGCCGGACTGCCCGGAACGAATCTGACGTGCTACTGCGAGCACATCCCCGCTAAACCGTGCTGGTGTCAACTCGTGGCGAACGCACTGTGGATGTGCGCAGGTCCAAGGACCGCAAGGCGCAAGTCCAACAGTAACGTTGCCGTTCACATGGAGGGTTCATCCGGACTGGCCAGCGCACTTGGACAGCACGAGCGAGCGGTCGATCTTGCCGAAGCGGCCGAGATGCTGCGCGAAGCTGCCGGAGCTGAGAACTGTCGCACATGCGACAGACCGCTGCTGAGAATACCTGTAGCCTTGGAATATGACTGATCAAAACACCGAGCGCGAAGAGGCCAGGGAGTGGCAAAGGCAGGTGCAGGAAAAGATGCGCACAGCATTCAACCGCGCCCTGGATGACTCGCAATTCCGCGACAGCTTCCTCAACAATCCACGCTCCGTCCTGGGCGACGGCCAGGGATCGGCCCCCGAGATGCCGGACGAGTTCAAGCGGCACCGCAAAGAGCTACTCACCGCGGTCCTGACCCGCGCCGACGCGGACCCGCAGTTCCGCTCGCGCTTCGAACGCGAACCAGCGAAGACGATGCGGGAAGACTTCGGGCCGCAGATGGAGCAGCTCCGGGCAGCCCTGCCCACCGAGGAAGTACGCGGCTACGGCTGGTTCCTCTACGGCAACTGGACGGTATTCGGTGGAGGCAGCGGATGGGGGTGGTGGTAGCGACCGGCGAGCCCGCGGCCAACATTGCAATGGACCGGGCGTCGCTACCTGTCTACGCGCGACCGGCGACGCGCCAGTTCCGGGCATTCAACGTTGGTATTGCGAAGACCGGAACTCGCTCGGTCGCCGGCATCTTTGCGCGCTACCGCTCGTTGCACGAGCTGCTCTTCCCGGAGACGGTTGCGGCCCTCGAGGCGCGCGAGCGCGGCGCGAAGGGCGATGCGGACTTCCGCGCGTTCCTGCGCTGGCGCGACGCGCTGTGCGACCTGGATATGGATTCCTCCAGCTACAACTGCCACTACGTGGATGCACTGGCGGAGGAGTTTCCAGACGCGAAGTTCGTGTTCGTCATCCGCGACTGCTTTGGCTGGCTGGACTCCATGCTGAATATGGCGCTGCTCATCGGTCCAATCTCACCTGAGTGGTTGGTCGGCTACCTCGGGCGATTCCTCGGGCCGAGCTGGGAGGCCGACCTTGCGGACCGCCCCGCAGATCTGCGGCGGAGGGCACCGGCCATGGCCGAGGCTGGGCTCACTTATTGGGCCCGGACGAACCGATTTGTCCTGGAGCACCTGGCGATGGAGCGCTCGCTCATTGTGCGGGCATCCGAATTGTCGGACAGCCTGCCGCGGGTTGCCGCCCTGGTCGGAGTGCCGGCCGAGACACTGGCGCCCGAGCTCAGCAGGTTACATCGCGGCAGGACCAAGTATGGGATCCTGCATGATCTTGATTTCGCCTGGCTTGCGGAGATTGCCGAACACTATTGCGGCGAACTCATGCGCGAATTCTTCCCGCGATTGACGCTGGCCGACTTTCTACGGAGTCACCCGAGACCGTCCTGAGCTTCGCGGGTGGCTGCTCCTACACTCCCACGTATGTGCCTCGGGCCTCGGCCGGGACTGGTTGTCGCGGGCGCGGGGGCGGTGGTGTGGGTAGCTGCCAGCGCAACGCCGCTCGACGGTGGAGGTGCGCCGTGGTGGGCCGCGCGCGCCGTGCTGTTCGCGGCGCTCGTGCTCGTACCGGTGGTGCTCGAGTTGGTCGATCCGCCGGCGGCAAGTTCGAATCGCCTGGCTCGATTCGCACGGTGGATGCAGCCGTGGACGGCACTGCTGCTCGTCCCCGCCTTCGTGCTGCCTGGCGGTGCGCTCGCCGCGACTCTGACTGTTCCATGGTTTGCACTATGCCTGGTGCTCGGTGTGCGCGGTCTGCTGCGGATGCTGGGGCAGCCGCGGCTCGATGCGGCTGAGGCATGCTGCGATATCGGGTTCATGGCGTTGCCGGTCGGCGGCTGGTGGCTGCTGGTCGCACGCGACGGCGTCAGTTGGCTCGGTTTTGGGATGCCGCTCACGCTGCTCACGGCGATGCATTTCCACTTCGCGGGTTGCTTGCTGTCGGTGGTGCTCGGGTTATCCGGCCGCTTGCTCGCTCCGGATGGTCGGACCTGGCGCGTGTATCGCGTTCTGGCGCCGCTCACCTGTTTGGGCGTGGGCCTGGTCGCATTTGGGATCGCGAGTGGCGGTTGGTTTGGCGCGTTGTGCGTGGTGCTGTACGTGCTGCTAGCTGGCGCCTCAAATGGTTTAATGGCCATGGCCGTTGTTCCACGCGTGCATGACGTGGTTGCGCGCTCATTGCTCGCGACCGGCTGCGCCGCCGGATTGATCGGCCTGGTGATCGCACTGCTGTATGCGTTAGGCCGCGGCCTCGACCTCGACAGCATGGCGCCCGTTCACGGGATCCTGCTCGGCCTCGGCTGGGTGGGCCTGAGTACGGTCGCGCTGGCTCGGCTCCAGCCCACGCCACACCGGGCGATCGAGCCGCCGCGCCTGAGTTCCATCCGTGGTGGTTGGCGCATTGGCGCCGACTTTCTCAGTCGGCGCAGACTGTTAGGCAGCGGAACACCGCATGGCATGCTGGATGCTTTTGCGGAGTACGCACGACCCGACCTGATACCGCAACAGATCGATCCACGCATCCGCGATTTCTACGAACATACCGCCGCATACAACTTGCGGATTACGCCCGAGTGGCAGCCCGGGTGGAGCGCGCCAGCGCGCCTCTACGCGCACGCCAGTCGACGCGTCGAGCAGATGAATTTTCCGGTCGCGAATACTCCGGATGCGGAGGCGTTGACCAGTTGCATTTTGCCGGTCGCGCCGGCACTGGATGGTCGATCAAACGTGCGCGCCTGGATTCGCACGTATGCGGATACCGGGCGCGCGATCTACGTGGCGCTATACGCGCCCTACGTCGACGGTGTCCAGCGCTTGATGCACATCACCTTTCCCCTGCCGGGCGGCAACCTGGCTAGCTTGCTCCGACTCGACTCACTCCCAGGCGCGGAGGGTCATTGCGGACTCCGCTTGAGCACACTCCCGGTGGACGCGCTCCATAATGGAGTCCAAGGTGTGTATCTGCGGCTGGGTTGGCTCTCACTCCGGCTGCCAGTCAACGAAACGATTTGTGTCTGGACCTCGGATATGCCGGAGTCTGCCAGGTGCCTCGGCCCCCTGTCGGATGGAGCCGAGTTGCTGGCACGGCATCAGATCTGGTTGTGTGGCAGGCATGTGCTGACGCTGGGGTACGCGGTTACGCGTGACCTCGATGCCGTTCGCGCGGACTAGCCTGGGATCCCATAAAGTCGCCAGCAGCCGGTCCAGCCGACAATGCCGCGATAGTTGATCTCGCAGAACGCATTGGTGGGCATCTGCGCGATCACGGAGGTCACCCAACCGCCACCCGGATAGTTGCCTTTGCTCTTCGGCATGTCCAGAATCACCGGGCACGATTCGCTGCCGCATGTACGTAGCGGTGAGTCGTCGTACATGACCAGCAGGTGCTCGCCGGGATAGAAGGGAATAGTGTATTCCGCGGAGGCGCTCGCCTGCGGAACAAACGCGATTATCCCCAGACTTGCTGCGAGACTGACTGACGCGGCCATGCGCCTGATGTGCATTCCAAACACTTGCTTACCTCACTTGTTGTTGTGATCGGTGCGACGTCGCGGCGTGCACTTGCTGGGCGTGGGCCGGTGCCAACAGCTGATCCACGTGCAGCCACGGAGAACGTGAGCGTGCGTCGTCCGTTGTGAAAAATTAGTTAGTAGTTGGAGGCTGCGCAGATGTGGGCTATCTAGGTTCCAGTGCGGTAGGCGTCAGCGCAATACAAGCCAGGGGCGATCCGTTGGCAACCGACGCCAAATACCGCAAAGTGCCTCCTCCATTCAAATTCCCAGCGCAAGACGAAAAGTGGTCGGGACCCAGTATGCCCCAGATTCGACTGCCGCGGAGGTAAAGCTTTGGTTAAGTCTCGTTTCCTGGGTATGCCTGCGGTGTGACGCGGAGCGACGAGTTTTCCGATGTCAAGTCGTGCGAAGCGCTGCACCGCACCGTTTACGGCGGGCTCCGTGTGCGCCGTCAGGTTGGCGCCACGCAGGATCACTCACCCCTTGCGCCGCAGGAACGCGGCCCAGACCCCCTCCGGGTGCCAAATTGCTTCCATATCTGCGCGAGCCCGCGTTTCGTCCATGCCGAGCACATCGCGCCGGTATCGATAGAAAAACGCCGCTACTCGGTAGTTCGCGATGCAGTGGACGTGGACCGGAACATCCTTCACACGCGCCATAGCAGAGCAGAACTGCTCGAAATCCTGGTCGGTCGGATTCTGGAAGTCCACGGGAATGTGGATATACGTCATACCGAGACGACTGACGCTCGCCGCCTCATCGGGCAATGCTTTCTCATGCGTGTGGAGCCCCAGGTTGACGACGTAGCGGACACCTAGACTATGGATCTCGGCCAGTTGGGCTTCGGTCGGCTGGCCTGAGGTCGTTACCCGATCGTCGAGGCGTCGCCAGTTGTAGATCGTTTCAGGGTCGGCCATTGGAGAACAGTTTCGCTTAATGAGACGTTATTTACTCGCCATCCACCGGTCGTGCGCTGCGTCGGAGTCGAGCGCACCAGTCTGCGGCACGGCGGCCACGCAGCAAGTACGCTGCGTCCGCGGAAGGCCGAGACATGCCGCCGTTCGTCCCGCCGGGTGTCGAGACCTTCGCCACGCAGGGCACCTACCCCGAGTCCCGCCAGGCGATGCAGCGGCTGGCCAGTGCGCCGCTGGTAGGCCTGGCAATCGTGGGCGTCGCGTTCGCCTGGGTTATCGCCAGAGACGAGCGGAGCCGAGGTCAGCTCGGAGTACCTGACGCGCGCTTCGACAGGTCCAGTTCAGCCTGACCGGCCGCCCACACCGCCGCTTGCGCGCGGGAGTGCACACCCAACTTGCTGAGTAACCTGACCACCTGGACGTGCGCCGAGCCTTCCGTAATGACCAATGCCGCGGCGATCTCGCGGTTGCTGCAGCCGCGGGCCAGCAACCCGGCAATTTCCTGCTCGCGCGGAGTCAGCGTTGTGGATGACCGCGTCGCGGTGGTGCCCGCACGGGCGAGTTCCGCGGCAAGGTCCAGTGCCTCTTGGATGGCCTGCTCCAGCGGCAGCGCCGCACCTTCCTTCCATGCGGCATCTCGTTGCTTTGGACCCAGGCGCCGCTCGGCACGTTGGATCTCTTCCGATAATGCCGGCACGGTGGCAGGCAGCATTTGCTGGCTGTAATGTTGCACCGCAAGTGACGGACCGATGTCGTGGTGGAGTGCGATCGCGACCCCGGCCAGGCGAATCGCCCGACGCGCCCGCCCGAGTCGTGCACTCAGCCTTGCAAAAGCAAGCAACGAGACAACCAGTCCGGCTCGGTCGTCGGTCTCCCGTCGGAGGCGTAAGGCTTCCTCGAATGAAGTCGCTGCTTCCCGAAGCTCGTTGCGGACCAGGGCGAGCTCGCCAACTCCCTGAAGCGCCCAGGCAAGAGCCTGACGGTCGCCAATTCGCCGTTTGATCGACAGTGCTTCACGGAAGAGTTCGGCGGAGCGTGCATAGTCGTTGTTGTCGCGGGCGAGGGTTGCCAGTAGATCCAGGGTGTGCGCGACCGCGGTCTGGTTGTCGATCTCACGCGACAAACGCAAACGCTCTTGCCAGCAATCCGCCGCGGCAACATCGTTGCCATGGGCGTGTGCAAGCTGCCCCAGCCCAAGCATGACGTGCGCGACGCCCCAGCGATCCCCACATTCGCCAAACAGAGCCAGGCTCTCCCGAAGAAACTGCTCCGCATCTTCCGAATGGTCACGACTACGCGCGATGAACCCACGCATGCTCAACGCGAATGCCATACCCCACGTGTCGGACAACGCGCGACACCCGTCATAACTGGCGGTTGCGAGCTCGTCGGCATGCTCCAGCTCGGCACGAAACAAGTTCAGATGGGCGAGTCGACCGAGCGCCTCAGCGACGAGTCCTGGATGGTCCATCTCGCGGCCGAGCTCCAGTGCCGACTCCAGCAGGGAGAGTGCCGCCGGTCGACCCAATTGGTATTGCGCAATGACTCCGGCGCCGATCAAGGCGCGGGCCCGCGCCTCCCGCGCGGATACGGAGCTCAGTCCAGCCGCGCGATGAGCGAAGCGTTCCAACCACGCACGCCCCTCGGAGCGGTCGCCGCCGCGCAGGTACCAGAACCAGCTCATGGCAGCGGCAAGTCGCAGTCCGAGCTCCAGCTGTTCCGTCTGGGAACACCACGTCAACACGGCGTTGATGTTTGAACGCTCGCGTTCGAGGCAGTCCAGCCATTCGATTTGCCGCGAGCCATGCAGCTCGCCCGCTGCCCGCTCAGCAAGATCGCGCCAGTACATGGCATAGGCAAGCTGAACCTCGTGCATCTCGCCTGAGTCCGCGAGCTGCTCCCGAGCATAGTCGCGAATGGTTTCAAGCATGCCGAAAGAGATTTCGCCACCGTCAGCACGTTCGTGGCGCAACAGATTGAAATCAGCCAGCTCCATGAGGTTGGCCAACACCCGCGACTCGTCGGCCCCCGGTTCGGCAATTCCGCGGGCGGCATCCAACGAGATGCTCCCGACAAAAACGCTGAGTCGGCGGAATAGCCGCCGGAGGTCCTCCGAGAGCAATCGGTAACTCCACCCGATCGCTTCGCGGAGCGTGCGTTGTCGAGCTGGCTGATCGCGAGCACCCGATGCCAGAAGGTCCAGGCGTCGATCCAGTCGGGTCAGCTGCGCGCGCGGCGACATACTACGCGCCTGGGTCGCGGCGAGCTCGACGGCCAGCGGGAGACCGTCGAGGCGTAGGCACAGGTCCGCCACCGCAGGATCGTCTTTGTACTCGGCGGGATCGGCGCCGGCGGCGATTGCACGTTCGAGGAACAGAGTTACCGCATCCGGCAGCTCGAGCGGCGATACCTCGAAGACGTGCTCCCAGCGGATCCGCAACGTGGTCCGACTGGTCACCAGGACCTTGAGCTGGTCGGTCTCTGCGAGCAGGCGCGCCACCTCGGTGGCGGCCGGCAGGACCTGCTCGAAGTTGTCCAGCACGAGCAGGTGCGAGCCTGTTCGAACGACCCGCCGCACACGCTCGAACGCGGTGGCCTGCGTCAAATCGAGTAGTCCGAGGCCGCGCCCGATGGCGACGAGCACCTGGCCTGGCTCGGTGACGGTCGATAAATCCACAAACGTCGCGCCTTCGGTGAAACTCGGCTCGACGTCGTTCGCGGCGGCCAGCGCCAGCCGGGTCTTGCCTATCCCCGCGGCGCCGGTGATCGTGACGAGCCGAACGGCATCAGCAAGGACAAGCTCGCAGAGCGCCATGATGGCGTGTGAGCGACCAATGAGCGGCGTCGGCTGTGCGGGTAAGCTGCTCGTAAGGCGGATCATACGCCGAGCACCAACTCCGAATTGTTACCGTTCGGTAGTCGCTGGTCTGGCCATCGTCGGCGAGGCTGTGTTCTTACTTCCCATCGAGGAGGACGGAGTGATGGCAATTGCCAGTGACCGGCCTGGTGTCGTCAGCGACGCGGACACCGAGAAGCTGAGAAGCTCGCTGCGGGGACGCGTCATCGCGCAGGGCGACGCGGATTACGATGAGGCGCGCAGCCTCTACAACGCGATGATCGACAAGAAGCCCGCGTTGATTGCGCGCTGCGCGGATGTCGCGGACGTGATGGCGGCGGTCAGCTTCGCGCGCGAGCGCGACCTGCTGCTGGCGATTCGTGGCGGCGGCCACAACGGCCCGGGGCTCGGCAGCTGCGACAACGGTCTGGTCATCGACCTGTCGGCGATGCGCAGCATTCGTGTTGACCCAGCCGCGAGGACGGTGCGCGTGGATGGTGGCTGCACATCCGGTGACGTGGATCATGCAACGCACGCGTTCGGGCTGGCTGTGCCATTCGGCATTGTCTCCACCACCGGTGTTGGCGGACTCACGCTGGGCGGTGGAACGGGTTATCTCACACGCAAGTACGGGCTCACGATCGACAACCTGCTGGAGGCGGATGTCGTACTGGCAGATGGGAGCGTCGTCACGACCAGCGCGACGGAGCACCCGGACCTGTTTTGGGCGCTGCGCGGTGGTGGCGGCAACTTTGGCGTGGTCACGAGCTTTTTGTTCCGGGCACACCCCGTGGACATGGTGTACGCAGGGCCGATCTTTTGGGAGGCGACGCATGCCGCGGCCGTCATGCGGGCGTATCGCGACTTCCTGCCAACTGCCCCGGAAGAGCTGGGCATCTTTGTCGGACTCAAGACGGTCCCGCCAGTGGACCCATTCCCGCGGGACTACTGGGGCCGGCGCGCATGCGCGATCATCGGCAGCTACAACGGGGCCGCCGAGCAAGGTGCACCGCTGATGAGCCAGTTGCTCGAGCAAGTGCCCCCGCCCATCTTCAACTGGATGGGTCAGATGGCGTTCCCGGCAATGCAGGCGCTGTTCGATCCGTTTTTTCCGAAAGGTCTGCAGTGGTACTGGAAAGGCGACTTCGTCAAGTCATTGCCCGACGAAGCCATCGAAACGCACATTGCCAACGCCGCACAAGCTCCGAGCGATTTTTCGCTCATGCACCTCTACCCGATCGACGGCGCCGTGCACCGCGTTTCAGCCGACGCAACCGCGTGGAACACTCGCGACGCGAAATTCTCCATGGTGATCGCGGGCATCGATCCGGATCCGACCAGAGCGGAGGCGCTAAAAACGTGGGGCCGCGCATACTGGCGGGCTGTTCACCCGTTCAACCTGGAAGGCGCGTACGTCAACTTCATGATGGATGACGAAGTACAGGGCCGCCTCCAGGCAACATACGGAGCCAACTACGGACGCCTGGCGTCGATCAAAGAGAAATACGACCCGGACAACCTGTTCCGCGTGAACCAGAACATCAAGCCCGCCGCCTGAGCCATCTATCTGTCCATCAAGGGAGGCCGTCGTTCGCGGAGAAGCGCGTTACCCTCAGTGCTCGCGCTTCTCGCCCTCGGCGACGACGTGCAAGTGTCCATGGCGTGAGTGGCCAATGATGATGCTGCCCAGGTTCTTCCCGTGCGCGACCTGGATGAGGGCTTTGGCCACATCGGAACTTTGCAGACGCGAGCTTAAGCGCGGCGGCACGGACGTACCGACGATTGTCGTGTCCGCCGTACGCGTAAGCCAGAGTCGGCTCGAAGAATTCCACCCACTGGCCTATCTGCCGAAGCCGTTTCCAATTGACGCGCTCCTGCGGCTGGTCGTGGGTAGCCGCACGCGTGCGCTGGACGAATCACCCGACGAGGAGTAACTCCAGGTCCCAGATGCCACTACGGGTCGTGTGATACGTCCTCCGTTTCGAAGTACAGCGTGCCAGCATCATCGTCGTACGCAAAAAGCTCGGCGTAGCGACCCCAATCGATCGCGGTGTCCAGTTGGCGTCGAGCCTCCGCATCGCTGAAATTCTCCTGGAGCTGTTCGAGCAAGTCGTCTTCATGGAAGCTGTGATCCGGACTTACCTGCAGTTTTCCAAAGATTTGATGGATCAGTTCGACATTGTCCAGCGCCTGCTCGCGGAACAACTCTTTTTCTTCGAGCACGTCGGCGTCCGCGAAGCGACGTCCAAAATCCGTCAACACCGCGTCGCCTTCCTCGGCAACCGCAAGACCTAGGATTGCAACCCCTTCTACGAGTGGCAGCAGATCATCCAGCTCGAGCTGCAGGTTTCGGGCGAGGACGTACAGGTCTTGCCGCCCACCGGCCTGAGCCAGATGTCCAACGAGTCCGGTCAGGTCACCAATCGCGACGTGGGGCAGCACCTGGTAGGGCCGCTGGATGGCGGGCGCACGGCCTGGCTGCGCCGTGGGGAGGATGTCCTCCACGCGAGCCTGCGGACTGGTCATCAGCCGATAGAGCGCATCCACCAGCTCCGTGTGTTCGGCACCCTTGCGACGTCGAAGGTCGATTGGTAATCCGGGGATGTCGGCGCGAATGCGGCCCGGGTCAGCCGCGAGGACCACCAGCCGGTCGGCAAGGCTCACCGCCTCGTCGATATTGTGGGTGACCATCAGGATGGCGCGCGTGGGCATCGACTGCTCTGTCCAGAGGTCCAGCAGTTGTTCGCGCAGGTTTTGCGCGGTGAGGACGTCGAGCGCAGAGAACGGTTCGTCCATGAACAGCGCCTCCGGCTCCACTACCAGGGCACGCGCGAAGCCGACGCGTTGTTTCATGCCTCCGGATAGTTCCTTCGGATACGCGTCCTCGAAACCGTCCAGGCCGATCAAATCGATGGCCGCCAGCGCACGACGGCGTCGCTCTTGCCGTGGCAATTCCTTTGCCAGCAGTCCCAGCTCCACGTTGTCCAGGACCGTTAGCCAGGGGTACAGGGCGAAGCTCTGAAAGACGATGGCAACCTGTGCGTTCGGTCCATCTAAAGACTGGCCGTGCACAAATACATCGCCACTGGAAGGCCGCACCAGACCTGCCAGCGTCCGCAGCAGGGTGGACTTACCCGACCCGGAGGGACCGAGCAACGCGACAAACTCGCCCGAGTGTAGCTCGAGGCTGATTGAGTCCAGCACAAGAATCCGCTGATCCTTGCCTTCGTAATACTTGGTGACATCGCGTGCGGCGAGGATCACATCCTGACCGGCAGTCACGGACGTGGAAGTCGAATTGGTGTTCACCGTGCGCTCCCTTTCACATTCGATCAGTCGAGCCGATAACGCCGTTCGGCCGAGTTGTACAGTCGTCTCCAGAGCAACCGGTTAATCAGCACCACCAGCGCCGACATGACCAGTGTGCCGGCGGCAAGTCTGGCGTATTCCGCGTTGTTCGCAGCATCTGCAATCAATGCTCCAAGGCCGGTCGTCTGGTACGTGTCGCCACCGAAAGTGACGTACTCCGAGACGATACTTGCGTTCCACGCGCCACCGGTCGCCGTAATCAGGCCAGTGAGGAGATAAGGGAAAATAGCCGGCAGAATGAGAGATCGCCAACGCCTCCAACCTGACAGCCGGTAGATGGTTGCTGCCTCGCGCAGGTCGGACGGGATCGCCTGGGCGCCGGCAATGACGTTGAACAGGATGTACCACTGCGTGCCGAGCAGCATAAGCGCCACCGCGGCGATGTTGAGTCCACCCGGTAAGCCCAGCACGAGCAGTAACAACACCGGAAACAGTGCCGTCGCGGGGACCGAAGCCGCCATCTGGACAAGCGGCTGGGCACGCCGAGCCAGACGCGGATTGAGCCCGATGGCGACGCCTAGCGGTACGGTCCAGAGCATGCCGATCAGCAGCGCTGCCGCCGTCCGAACGAACGTGGCACCGGCCGCCGGGCCGAGCGCGAGCCAGTCGTCGGTGTTGAGGTCACCCAGGAGGTGCGCAAGCGAGGTGACTCCCCACAGCGCCGCCAGCCCGAACACGATCACCAGTATGATGCGGCCAATCGCGCCGACTTGGTTTCCGGACGTGCCACCTTCGGCAGTCAATCGTTCTCCACGTTGCCGTTGTAGTGGGCGCGCGACTGAATCCAGTCCGCTTCCGATCGCCGGCCAGGCGCGCTCCTGCAGCCATTCAATGACGCGGGAGCGGCGCAAAGCAGTCAGCACCGGCGATGTCGCCACCTCACCGGACTCCGTCTGCTCGAACCGAAACTTTTCGGACCAGGCGACCAGCGGCCGCCACAGCAACTGATCGAGCATAACAATGATCGCGATCAGCGTTGCCAGCCCGAGCAACAGCGCTCCGACATTACCAGCGTCGGCGGCCGCCTTGAGGTAACTGCCGAGACCGCGAAGACGGAAGTCTTTGTCGCCGAGTGTGAATTGTTCTGAAGCGATCAGGAAGAACCACCCACCTGCCCAACTCATCATCGAGTTCCACACCAGACCAATTGTGGCGAAGGGTAGCTCGAGCCTTGTGAACCGGCGCCATCCATTCAGTCGAGCGATAGTGGCGGCTTCGCCCAAGTCGGCGGGAATGGTGCGCAGCGACTGGTAAAAACTGAACGCGAGATTCCAGGCCTGACTGGTGAATATCAGGATGATCGCGGATAACTCCAGCCCGGTATTGCTGCGCGGAAACAATGCCACCAATGCCAGAACTACACCTGGCATGAATGACAGGATCGGAATGCTCTGGAGGATGTCCAGGAGCGGTAGCAACAGCCGCTCGGCCCAACGCCCGGATGCCGTGAGGCGGCCGTACACGAGGCTGAATGCAAGCGACAGCACATACGCCGCAGCCATACGCACGATGGAGGCGAGCGCGTAGCCTGGCAGCGCCGCGGCGTCCAGGTCAATCTCGACGTGCGTCGCAAGTGGAGCCGACCACAGCGATGCTGCCTGCGCCAGGCTGTACGTGAGCCCGATCAATCCCAGAATGACGACCAGGTCCACCAGCGGCAAGCCGCGCTGCCGAACGCGAGCGCGCGCCGGTGAATCCGGAGCCAGCGGCCGCGCGGCGACAACGTCTGCACGCTGCGGCCGCAGTTCAACGCTCACCTGTGTCCTCGCGAAATCTCGCTAAGCATGGCACTGCTCCACAAAAATACCCACCCGGCTTCCGACTCCGTGGTGGGCATGCGCTCACAGAACCAACTAGCGAATCAGTTTAGTCTGCGCAGCGTACCTCGCCCATCGCGGATGGTGCACCGGTTATGGAAGAACTACTCGGAGGGTCGGATGTCACTCGGCCGTCACTGTACCACACGACCCTGACGCAGCCGTTCCGTATACAAATGTATATGGCGTATCGACAGGTCGGCGGTTGGTGTCTTGCCCTGCGCGTCTGGACTACTAGACTCAGGAGGCGGTGAGCCTCAGCTTCGAACGCCCTCTCGTGTTGTTGGTGGCACCGCTGTGCGCTGTGGTCGTGTGGTTCCTGTGGCGTACGACGCGCGTGTACATGCCGCCCGTGCGGAGGCACGTGCTTTTGGTCCTTCGGCTGGCAGGCGTCACGGCGCTCCTGCTGGCGTTATCCGAACCACGCGTACAACTGCCCGCCGACGACCTTGCGGTTGCCTTCTTAGTGGACCGCTCGGACAGCATCACGCCAGCCATGCAGATCGAGCAGGAGCGCTGGCTGGCCGACGCACTGCGCAGTAAGCGAGTCCAGGATCAAGCTGCTGTCATCACCTTCGGGGGTGAAGCGGTTATCGATCGGGCGCTCTCACCCGACGCGCAGCCGCCGCGACTGAGTCTGTCATCGGCGGTTGAGCCGAGCTCCACCAATATTGCAGCCGCGATTCGCACCGGAATGGGAGTCCTTCCGCCGGCCGCGGCGCGCCGGCTGGTATTGCTATCCGATGGTTTCGAGAACTCAGACAATGCGGAGACTGCTGCTGCGTTGGCTGCCGCGGCCGGAGTCCAGATCGTCGCTCTGCAGTTGACGCCCAGCGATGGGCCCGAGGTCCTGGTCAGCTCACTGGATGCGCCGTCACAAGTCCGTGAGGGCGACCGTTTTAGCGTGAGCGCTCAGATTCAATCGAATGTGAGCACGCCTGCCGACCTGTATTTAACGATAGATGGCACGCTGGTAACCACCCAACAGGTGAACATCGAGCCCGGCAAAAGTCGACTTCTGCTTCCAATCGAACCGCTACCAAATGGACACCACATGTTGCAGGTGCAAGTGCGAGCTGACCAGGACACGTTGGTGCAGAACAATTCGGCCGCCGCGTACGTCATCGTGCAAGGACCGCCCCGCGTACTCATTGTCGAGGGATCACCGGGTGAGGGAAAGTATCTTGCGGATGCACTCCACGCCGCCGGGCTCCAGGTCGACACGACCACTCCCAATGGTGCGGCGCTCGATACCGCGAACGTGCTTGGGTACGCCAGCGTGGTGCTGGTTGATGTCGCCGCCGACAGCCTGCCTGACGGGCGGATGCAAACCCTCAAGAGCTATGTGCGCGATCATGGCGGCGGTCTGCTCGTGCTGGGAGGCGACCAGGCGTTTGGTCCGGGTGGCTACGCGCGCACTCCGCTTGAGGAGATGTTGCCGGTACGCATGGATTTGCGCGGGAAGAGTCTGTCCACCAGCGTCGCGTTGATGATCGTGATGGATGTATCGGGCTCGATGGCCGGCGGACCCGGCGGTGCATCCAAAATGGACCTGGCCAAGGAGGCCGCGCTGGCGGCCGTCGAGTTACTTGGCGAGTACGACCAGGTTGGTCTGCTCGCATTCGACGATCACAACCAGTGGATGATTCACCCCACATTTGCCAGCGATCTCACGCCAATCGAGGATGCGATTGCTCGCATGCAACCCGGCGGAGGAACGGAGATTTATCCAGCCCTGAAGGAGGGCTTCGACGCACTGGTTCCACTTGACGCAAAGATCAAGCACATCATCCTGTTGACCGACGGCGAGGCGCCGCGTGGACCGTACGAAGAGTTGGCCAAGCAGATGGACGCCGCGCAAGTGACCGTGAGCACCGTGGGCATCGGCGCAGACGCCGATACTCAGCTACTCCAGGAATTGGCGCAACTCGGCCACGGTCGCTACTACGACGGCAATGATCCATTCGACCTTCCGCAGTTGCTGGTCAAAGAGACGCAGCAGGTGCAACGCGCGGCCATCGTAGAAGAGGATTTCACGCCTGTAGCGGTCGTCAGTAATCCAGCCATCGATGGGATTGACATGAAAAGCGCGCCTCCGCTTCGGGGCTACGTCGCGACGACAGCTAAACCCCAAAGCACCGTTATCCTGGCTTCGCATGAGCTGGATCCGATCCTCGCGGAGTGGCAGTACGGACTGGGCAGGGTCCTGGCCTGGACCTCCGACGCGAAGAACACGTGGGCGTCGCGCTGGCTTCAATGGTCGGATTTCAGTCAATTCTGGGCTCAGTTGGTAAAGCGCGCGGCGCGGCCAGCCGAAGATCCGAATCGCCAGATCACTGTGAAAATCGAGGGGAATCAGGCGCGAATTACACTCGAGGCGCAAACTGGTAGCGAACAACCGGACCGGCATTACCTCAACTTCCTGGCGACTCAGGCCATTATCGACGGGCCGGGCCGCACCGCAACGACGGTCCCCCTGCCACAGGTCGGACCGGGGCAATACGAAGCCACGGTCCCAGTTCAGAGCGACGGGACTTATACCCTGACGGTGACACAGACAGACGCCAACGGCGCGCAGACGACAACCTCCGGTGGCTTCGTCGTGCCTTATTCGCCTGAGTACGCCGCGACCAACAGCAGCGACAGTCAGCTTGGCGCGATCGTGCGCCGTACCGGCGGCCGTCTCATTAGCGATCCGTCGGAGGCGTTTTCGCACACCCTGCCTTCGGTAGGGTCCACACAACCACTCTGGCCAGTTCTGATGGTGCTTGCGGCGCTACTGCTGGTGCTGGATGTCGGCGTGCGTCGCGTACGACTATCGGCTCCCGAAGTGAGGGCGGGATATGTGGCCGTGCGGCGGCGGCTTGGTTATGTCGACGAGCCGACGGTGCCAGCTCTCGTTCGGGACCAGACATCCGTGGCGTCCAGCGTTGAAACTCCACTTGTTACGGCTCAGGTGATGAAGGAGAACGCCCGGGTGCCAGGCGCTAAGCCGTTGCAGAGCCAGCGAACGCGCTTGCTCGCCGCGAAGATGCGCGCTGCGCGTCGTTGACAGGTGTCGGCCGATGCGGAGCAGGCAGCGTCTATGCGTACGCGGAGGTGTACTCGTCGCGCTGCTGTGGTTGATCCATTCGCTGGGTACGAGCACTACGTCGGCCCATCCACTCGGGAACTTCACAATCAACCATTACAGTCGCGTCGAATTGTCGGGCAACGCAGTCGCGGTACGGTACGTACTGGATTTCGCCGAAATTCCCTCCGTTCAAGAGAGACTGGCGGCTGACACGAATGGTGACAGTACAGTCAGCGCGGCTGAATGGGATACATACAAGCAACGCAAAGCTGCCGAAATCAGCCAGCAGCTTGAGCTGAGCATCGACGGCGTGCGCGTGCCGCTGGAGGTCTCGGATGTCGCCGTCTTGCAGCCTGTTGGACAGGGCGATATTCCGCTTGTCCGCGTGGAAATGTGGCTGCAATCGCGGTCCTCCATCGCACCAAATGTCGAACATCACGCTGCGTTGCGGGATCGAGCTGATGCCGCTCGCATTGGTTGGCGGGAGGTCGTCGTCCACGCCGGGCCTGGTGCAACGATCCAGCAGTCCGATGCACCGGCGCAGGATGTGACAGATGAATTGCGCTCGTATCCGGATGACATGCTGCAGAATCCACTCGATCGCACTGCCGCGGATTGGTCCTTTACTGTCGATGGCAGCACGGCGACAGCAAACCTACCGACCAGTGAAGGCACCGTGGCGCGACCATCAGATCCATTGGCGGCGCTGGTGACGGCTACCGATCTGAATCCGACGGTTATCGTTCTGGCGTTGTTGGGCGCCGCGGCACTAGGTGGGATCCACGCCGCATCACCTGGCCACGGCAAAACGATGATGGCTGCCTATCTCGTTGGCACGCGCGGAACAATGGTGCACGCCGCGACACTGGCGATCAGCGTGACCGTTGCGCACACACTTGGGGTCCTGGTCTTGGGCGTGCTCACGGTGCTCGCATCGAACCTCATTTTTCCGGACCGCCTGTACCCATGGCTGACGCTCGTCTCCGGCGCGGTGGTGTTGATCGTGGGTGCCCGCTTTTTGATTGTGGCGCTGCGGCGTAGACCAGACCACGCCCACGCCCACGCCCACTCGCACCGCGAGCACGAGCACGAGCACGAGTACGACCAGGCGCCCTCGTGGCGTGGCTTGTTCGCTCTCGGCCTGGCGGGTGGCATTGTGCCGAGCGGATCCGCATTGGTGGTGCTTCTCAGTTCAGTCGCGCTCGGACGCCTCGGCTTTGGCCTTACGCTCATCGTGGCGTTCGGACTTGGCATGGCTGTTGTGCTGGTCACCACCGGAGTGCTGCTGGTCCACGCCGGCCAAATGATGCTTCGCCTGTTTCCGGAGACTCAGCGAACACGTCGACTGGCAGCGCTGGTGCCGCTGCTGAGCGGAGCCTTGATGACGTTGCTTGGCGTCGCGGCGACGCTCGAGGGTCTCAGCCAGACCGGGCTCATCGGCACGTGAGAAGCGTCCGAGCCTGGCTGCTGCTTGGATGGCTTCTGGCAGTGGCAGGCTTTCCTTCTATTGCGGCCGCGCATGATGATCCGATCGTCACAGTGCGCGTCATGTGCGATGGCTTCAATACGCTCGATATGGATGCTGTTCTCGGCGAGCTCGCTGATACACCAACGCTCAAAATCGCAGGTGATGCGCGCGGCACTACGCAGATCCAGGACTGGGTCCAGCAGCAAATGGACGAAGATCTCCGCATCGAGATCCTCAACTTCGGCACCCCGCAAAAGCTGAGCGATGGGTATACGCTCACCTGGACCGGTCGGTTTTCCCGGCAGGATTGGCGTAAGCTTGGTATCTCGACCCAGGTGGTGTCGAACATCGTAGTGATCCGCAATGGTCGCATCGCCGAATGGACGGCCGAGGTGATCGACGCGGGCGCCCCAACCCCGCCACCTTTGGCAGCCGCCGTGCTTCCGGCGCCGAGCGATCCAGCGGATACGATGCCTGAGATGTTTGGCATCCCGGTCTCGCTGCTATTGGCGGCGGCGGTCGCGATCACCGGTGCTGCCGCGCTCGTCGTCGTTTCCAAGCGGGGGGCGTAGTGTGCCGCGGTGGATGTGGCCGGCCATATGTGCTGTTCTCGCGATGCTCATCCTGTCGGCACCCTCGGCCTGGGCGCATGACTCTGGTTTTGGCCTCGTCCGCTACGAGCCGGATGGAACGGTCGACACATCCTTCGGGAACTCCGGCAGCGTGGTGATCAGAGCTGCGCAGCGAAGCTTCGTCGCTAATACGCTCGCTCTGCAGAATGATGGAAAGGTCGTGCTGGCCGGACTTACAAGTGATATTGATACGGGAACCATTCAACTCGCGCTCGCGCGCTACAACCCCGACGGCACTCCCGATGCTGGCTTCGGGTCATCGGGTATCGTGTCGACTTCGGTTGGGGATGCCGGCGCACAGGCCAACAGTATCGCCGTGCAACCTGATGGCAAGCTGGTTGTGGCGGGCACGCTCTATTCGCGCGGAGGATCAGACGCGCTTCTGGTGGCACGTTACACCTCTGACGGTGCGCCCGATGGACGATTCGGTCTAAGCGGTATTTCAGCGACACCCGTCGGCACCGCGGCCTCCAGCGCAGCGGCCGTTGCCCTCCAGCAAGATGGTCGCATTGTCGCGGTCGGGACGGCATTCGCCAACGCCGCGACGGACGATGATTTTGCGCTCGTGCGCTTCACGCCGGATGGACAACTCGATCCGACATTTGGACAGAACGGCGTGGTGATCACGGACCTTACTCCGGCTGATGCCGAGAGCCCGTCACTCGATCATGCGACAGCTGTGGCGCTCCAGCCCGACGGGCGGATCGTGGTCGGCGGATTCACGCGTGGCGAAACCCAGGCGTTTGCTGTTGTACGTTACACCGCGGATGGCGTACCAGACTCCACTTTTGGAGCTCGCGGACTGGTGAAGATCCCCGCGCGAGAGCCGCAGGTGTCCGCCATCACCCTTTTACCCTCGGGTGCTCTTGCACTTGCCGGAAGCGCGGCGTCGAACGAGCGTGGGACGGCGCCGTTCGCACTCCTGCGACTCCGCGCCGACGGCGCGCCCGATACGTCGTTTGGTCAGGACGGTCTGGTGACAACGGATTTCGACGGCAGTCGCTCCGGAGCACGCGCCGTCGCCGTACAGCCGAACGGTCGCCTGGTCACAGGCGGCGCAAAATTCGGTGCGCCGAGTGCATCAGGCGATGCGTTGCCTGAGAGCGGCTTTGCGCTTGCACGTTACAACGCGGATGGGAGCCTCGATCGTTCGTTTGGGACCAACGGGCGGGCGACGAGCAAGCTAGGCGACGCGGGGGCGGTGCCAGTTGCGCTGGCGGTACAGCCCGATGGCAAAATTGTTGCCGCGGGACTGGTCTTTTTTCAGGTGCCAACGAGCCCAAGCCAAACCGTGTCGATGATGCCGCTCGCATTGGCCGCTACCGCTGCTCTGGCCGGCTTGCTTTCCGTCCCTTTGCTCCTGCGTCGTATGCGCAGCCACCGCTGATGACGTGGGCGGCCGGGCCGCTGCGTTCGCGCTTCGCGCTGCGCCTGGCGTTGCTGGGCGTCCTGCTCACTTGCGTCTTCGTCGTCGATACGGTGACTGACCGGGAGATCGCGGTTGCCGTCTTTTATGTTGGCGTCATCCTGGTCGGCATCGGCATGCTGCCGAAACGGGGCGTAGCAGCATTGGCGTGCGCGTGTGTGGTGCTCACCGTCGTGAGCCTGTTGCTGAGCTCGCATGGCTCGCGAGAATCGGGGCTCGCGAATGCGGTAATTAGCATTTCGGCCATCGCGATTACCACCTATCTCGGGCTCCGACTCGTGACGGCTGTCGCGGCGGTCCACGAATCCCGCGCCGAGCTCGCTCGCGTCGCACGCCAGTCCCGTCTCGGCGAACTGGCCGCGTCGATTGCCCACGAGCTGAACCAGCCATTGGCCGCGATTGCCGCGAGCGGAAACGCCGCGCTGAACTGGATGGACCGGGAGTCACCGAATCTGCAGCGAGCACACGCCTCCGTCGAACGGATCGTGAGCGATGCGAATCGCGCGAGCGACGTCGTCGCACGAGTCCGCGGCCTGGTGACTGGCGCGGCCCCGCAGCGGGAGCCGTTGAGCATCAATTCGGTGATCGGCGAAGCGGTGGAACTTGCCCGCCACGAGATGGACCGCCGGGACATTACACTCCGCCTGGACCTTGCCGATAATCTACCAACTATCTGGGCGGACCCGATCCAACTTCAACAAGTCGTTGCGAACCTGCTCGTGAACGCGATTGAGGCGATGCACCAGACTCCATCGCCTGAGCGCGAACTCAGCATAGCTTCATGCACGTCATCCGGCGCGATTGTGATCGCCGTCACGGACTCTGGAATTGGCCTGTCGTCCGAAGCGGAGACTCGTTTGTTCGACGCCTTCTGGACTAGCAAACAAGACGGTCTTGGTATTGGCTTGACGATTAGTCGCGCCATCATCGAGGCGCACAGTGGCCGGATCTGGGCCACACCACGCTCGACCGGCACGACAGTCCAGTTCAGCCTTCCGTTTGGACGGACCGATGGCGCCTGAGCCGTCAGCTGAGACCAGTTCCAATGGACAGCCGGTCGTCTTCGTGGTTGACGACGATCCGTCAGTTCGCGCCGCACTCGAGGATCTGTTTGCGTCGGTCGGGCTTTGCGCGATGGCATTTCAGACCGCGCAAGAGTTCGTCTCTCATCTGGGTTCGATCGAACCAGCGCCGGGATGCGTCGTCCTGGACATTCGCATGCCCGGTCAGAATGGATTGGACTTCCAAACCGACATGGCGGGTCTTGGCATTCACATGCCGGTTATCGTGATCACCGGGCACGGCGACATGGAATTGGCGGTACGCGCGATGAAACAAGGCGCGATCGACTTCCTGCCGAAGCCATTCCGCGATCAAGACCTCGTGGTTGCGGTCCGGACTGCCATCGAACGGGATCAGTTGCGGCGGGAACACGATGCCCTTGTCGCGGACCTGCGCAACCGCTGGACGTCGATGAGCCAGGGCGAGCGCGACGTCATGGACGGTGTCGTCCGCGGTCTGCTCAATAAACAAATCGCCCGCGAGTTGAA
>JAFAZN010000127.1 GCA_019239775.1 Chloroflexota bacterium | reverse complement strand
GACACCGCCAGCCCGACCTGGAGCCGTTCATCGGCGAGCTGCCAGATGGCCGGCACCACACCTGAGGTGGAAACCGTGATCCGCCGCGCGCCAAGGCGCAGGCCGTGAGGATGTGTGAGCAGACCGATAGCGCGCAGGGTCTCGTCGTAATTCGCGAGCGGCTCCCCCATGCCCATGAACACCACGTTGGTCACCGGCCGTTCCGCTGAACCAAACCGCAGCACTTGCTCGACAATCTCGCCCGCTTCCAGGTTGCGAGCAAAGCCGAACTGGCCAGTGACGCAGAAGACGCAGCCCATCGCGCATCCCGCCTGCGTGGAAACACAGACCGTCTTCCGGCCAGTCTCGGTGTTCATTTCGACGGCCTCGATCTCCTGGCCATCGCCCAGTCGGATGAGAAGTTTCGCGGTGAGTTGGTCGCTGGAGTGGAGGCGCCGCACCTCCTGACTCGTGTGAGGCGGCAATTTCATGCGCAGCGCGATCGGCAGGTTGCTCATCGCGGACGGATCTAAAACACGATGACGCTGCACCCATTCGAAGACCTGACGGCCTCGATACGCCGGTTCGCCCCATGACACAGCCATTTCCTCCAGCTCTTCGGGCAAGAGGCCAGGCAGAGAACGCGCGGGCGCAGACACGTTCCGGACTATGCCAGTTTCGCGCCTGCCAGTCGCGGGTATCCGCGCAGGAGCTCAGCGCCCGTAATCGCGCGCCGCCCTTCGAGCTGCACCTCATCGAGCCGCAACGACTGATCGCCGGTTGCCACCATCGGGACGCCAAGTGCGACCTGAACCGTGCCAGGCTCACCAGGCGGGCCTTCGGCCGGCCAAGCGCGAAGAATCTTCAGTTGGCGCCCCTCGTAGGTGGTGAATGCCTGGGGCCAGCCACGATACGCCCGAACCATGTTCCAAATGGTCTCAGCCGACTGCGCCCAATCAATGCGCGCATCATCGCGCTCGATCCGCTTGCAGAACGTAGCCTGAGTCTCGTCCTGTGGTACGGGCGTTGTCCCATCTTGGAACGCCCGCAGAAGCAGTCGCGAGCCGACGGCGGCCAGGCGCGGCTCGAGGGTCAGGTAGTCGTCCTCGGGTGCAATCGGCACAAGCTCCTGGAGCAGGATCGGACCTGCGTCCAGCGCTTCTACCAATCGGATGATGCTGACACCCGTGCCCTGGTCGCCCGCCAACAACGCGGCCTGGATCGGCGCAGCGCCTCTCCATCGCGGCAACACGGACGGGTGCACGTTGAGGATCCCACCTGGTGCGAGCTCGAGGATGTTCGTAGGTACGAGCGCCGCGAAGGCGGCCAGGGCCATGGCATCACAGTTGACCTCGCGCAGGCGCGCCTCGGCCTCAGGACCGCGTAAAGACGAGGTTTGCCACAACGGCAACCCATGTTCGCGGGCGTACGCCGCCACCGGCGGTGGTGTAGTCTTCTGACCGCGCCCTGCAGGACGGTCTGGCTGCGTTACGACCAGCCCGATGTCGTATCCGGCGCCGTGTAGCGCCTCTAAACTTGGCAGCGCGAACGCGGGACTCCCCAAAAAGACTACCCGCACCGTCAGACTCCTGAGGCCTTGAGCATCACACGTTCACTGGTACGCGCTAGCGGCTCGTAAAAAGATGACCCTCGGAAACCCCTTCAACAGTGTCATGGGATTGTTCTCCCGTGACATCGGCATCGACCTCGGCACGGCCAACACCCTGGTCCTGGTGCGTGGGAAGGGCATCGTCATCAATGAGCCGTCTGTGGTTGCGATCGATGCCAAGACCAAGCGTCCTCTGGCTGTCGGCGCCGATGCCAAACGGATGGTCGGCCGCACACCCGCCAATATCGTAGCCGTGCGTCCGCTCAAGGACGGTGTTATCAGCGATTTCGACGTGACCGAGCTGATGCTGCACTACTTCATCCGCAAGGTTCACGAGCGCTTCACGATTGTCCCCAAACCTCGCGTGGTCATCGGCATACCGTCGGGCGTGACGGAAGTCGAACGGCGCGCGGTGCATGATGCGGCCATCGAGGCAGGTGCGCGCGAAGCCCATTTGATCGAAGAGCCTATGGCCGCGGCCATTGGCGCCGGCTTACCGATTACCGAACCCGCCGGCTGCATGATTGTGGACATCGGCGGCGGTACGACGGAGGTCGCGGTTATTTCGCTGGGCGGCATCGTGGTCGCACGCTCAATTCGTATTGCCGGCGATGAGATGGACACCAACATCGCCCAGTACACTCGGCAGAAGCACAATCTGCTCATCGGCGAGCGTATGGCCGAAGAGGTCAAAATCGCTGCTGGTAACGCGTACTATGGCCTCAACGGTCGCACGCCGGATCAACGCGTGGTGGTGCGTGGGCGTGATCTCGTGACTGGTTTGCCAGCAGAGCTCGAGATGGGTGGTGACGAAATTCGCGAGGCCATTGCCGTCTCTGTCAATGCAATTGTCGACGCCGTTACCGATACGATCGAGGAAACGCCACCCGAATTGGTGGCGGATATGATGGCTCGTGGCATCACGCTAGCCGGTGGCGGTTCTTTGTTACCTGGTCTTGCCGATCTGCTTACCCGAAAAACGAAGATGCAGGTGCATCTGGCAGAAGATCCCCTCGGCTGTGTCGTTCGCGGGACAGGCAAGGTATTGAACGAGCTCGAAGTTCTCCGTAAGGTACTGGTGGATCAGCACTCCGGACGCCCCTTGTATCGGAGATGATGAGCGACGCTCCGCGCCGGCGCCTTCCACGTTGGGTCAGCACACTGGTGGTGGTTGGCCTGGCCGTCATCTTCCTGATTCCAGGCCCGTGGCGCGGCTTCGAGGGCGTTGCTTCTACGGCTCTTGCGCCGTTGCAGATGGGCGTATCGACGATTGCCGATCAGACTTTAGCCGTCGTCTCCACGATCCGGCGTGTGCGGGATCTGGCCGATCAGAACGCCGCTTACCAGGACGAGGTCGCCGATCTTCAATCTCAGGTCGTGCACATGCACGAGCTCGAGGTTGAAAACGCGGACCTGAGGAACCTCCTCTCAATGAAGGCCCGCACTGGACCTGGCGCCCTGCTACCGGTGCAGGTCATCGCACGCGATGACTCGCCATACGTTCAGGCCATCACCATCGACCATGGCGCCGCCGACGGCATCAAACAGGACGCCGTCGTGATCACGCACCAGGGTCTCGTAGGTCTGGTCGTGAAAGTCGACCCGACGTCATCCAAGGTCCGTCTCATCAATGACCTCAACAGCTCTGTCTCGGTGCGATTGCAGACAGAGTCCCGTACCACGGGAGTGCTGAGGGGCCAGTCGCAGGGCAACCTCATGGTCATTGCCTACATCCCACAGACCGACGTGGTCTCCGAAGGCGACGTGGTTCTCACCTCTGGGCTTGGCGGTATCTACCCCGAGGGTTTGGTGGTGGGCAAAGTTTCTCGCGTGGACCGACGTGACGCGGATCCTTTCCAGTCCGCCGTGGTGGAAGCCGCGGTCGCGATGGACAAACTCGAGCGCCTCTACGTCCTCGCTGACAGCGGTCAGTGAGATTCCTGATCGCCGCTGGTCTTCTCGCGTTCGCTGCCCTGTTTCAGTCGGTCGTGGGACCTTCTTTGCCGGTGGTCCGCGGCCGGCCAGACCTGGTCCTCGTTGTGGTGCTGGCGTGGTCGACGCTGCGAGGCTCGGGCGAGGGAGCCTTTGTCGGTTTCCTGGGCGGCCTGCTGCTCGACTCGGTCACCTACACGCAGTTCGGCATCAACACCGCCCTCTTCGGGCTGCTCGGCTATTGCATTGGTCTGCCCGAGGTCAATGTCTATCGCGGCAACCTGCCGTACTTCCTCGGCATCACCATCCTGGCAACGCTCGCGTATCACACCCTGTACTTCCTTCTCCTGCAGGCGCTGGGCAACAGCATGCCGCCACTGATTGAGACATACGCGACCGCGCTTCCCGCCGCGCTGCTGAACGCGCTGCTGGTGCCGCCGACCTTTATCGTCTGCCGCAGACTGGTCCGCGCCCTGGCGGGTTGGACGCAGCTGCGCCTGTAGACTGGCGCTCAGATGCGCGAGTCTCGCTGGCAGCAGTTCGACTTCGTCATCATCGCGTGTGTACTTGGCCTCGTCTTGGCCGGCGTCGCGATGATCCACAGCGCGACCTGCCTGCAGCCGTGCACGGGCCTTCTGCCGCCCAGCAGCTACGCCGTGCGCCAGGGACTGTCAGCCGCGGCCGGTTTTGCGCTGCTCGTGGGCATCAGCCTGGTCGACTACCGCCTTTACAAGGCCTACGCCTTTCATCTGTACGGCTTCGCGATAGCGCTGCTGGTGCTGGTGCTGATCATCGGCCAGGGCGGCGCCGACGCAGACTACGGCTCCAAGCGCTGGATCAACCTGGGTGCCTTCGACCTCCAGGCGTCAGAAGTCGCCAAGTTGGCCGTGTTGATCGTCCTGGCCCGCGTCCTGGGCGAGAAGTCTGAAGGCTCACTCTCATTCCGTCGGTTGATGGCCTCCCTGGCCCTGGTACTGGTGCCCGTCGGCCTGGTCTTCATCGAGCCCGACCTGGGTACGTCGCTCTCGTTCCTGATGATCTGGGCCACTCTCGCGCTGGTAGCGGGCATCCAGTGGCGTCATGCCGCGTTGCTGCTGGTGAGCGGAGTCGTCGTCTCGCCGCTGGTCTGGCTCGGCATGAAGGACTACATGCGCGAGCGCCTGGTGACGTTCATGGGCACCCTTTTCGACCTCGAGCATGCCGCCTTCGACGAGGGCTACAACGTGCTGCAGGCCCGCATCTCCATCGGGTCTGGCGGTCTCTTCGGCAGGGGCTACCTCGAAGGGACACAGTCGCAGCTAGGTTTTCTGAGAATCACCCAGTCAGACTTCATCTTCTCCGCGGCGGCCGAAGAGCTCGGCTTCATCGGGGCCGCCGTACTGTTTTGCCTGTTCGTAATGCTGCTATTCAGATTGACCCGTGCGGCCGACATGTCGCGCGATGACTTCGGTCGGCTGCTCACCTTCGGCGTTGCGGCGATGATCCTGTTCGCTGCCGTGGCCAACCTGGGCGCCAATCTCACGCTGCTCCCGGTGACTGGCATCCCCTTGCCCTTCATTAGTTACGGCCGCACGAGCCTGCTGACCACCATGGCCGCGCTCGGCATTGTGCAGAGCGTTCTGCTCTACCGCCTGAAGTACCGCTACTGAAGACAACGTACAGTTGCGTCCCAGAAGGAGCGTGATGCTCTCATGGCCGAACTCATCGCCCTGGTCGTTGCCCTCGTTGTGGTGCTCATGCTGCTCTCGGCAGCGATCAAAATCGTGCAGGAGTACGAACGCGGCGTCATTTTCAGACTGGGCCGACTGATGGGCGCCCGTGGCCCGGGGCTGTTTTTCATCATCCCGGGCGTTGAGTCGATGCGCAAAGTGGACCTGCGCATCGTCACGCTCGAAGTCCCGGCGCAAGAGGCGATTACCAGGGACAACGTCACCGTCAAAGTCAATGCGGTCGTCTACTTCCGCGTGGTCAGCCCCGAGGACGCCGTGGTGAAGGCGCTCGACTATATTCGCGCGACGTCGCTCATCGCGCAGACCACGTTGCGGTCGATCCTGGGCCAGTCGGACCTCGACCACCTCTTAGCCGAGCGGGACAAGATCAACCAGGAGCTCCAGCAGGTTATCGACCAACAGACCGATGCCTGGGGCGTCAAGGTCACCAGCGTGGAAGTCCGCGACGTGGAGCTGCCGCAGTCCATGCAGCGGGCCATGGCACGCCAGGCAGAGGCCGAGCGCGAAAAACGCGCCAAGATCATCCATGCCGAGGGCGAGTTCAGCGCAAGCCAACAGCTGGCAAACGCCGCGCAAGTCATTGGCTCGCAGCCAGCCACGTTGCAGCTGCGCTACCTTCAAACGTTGACCGAGATCGCGGCGGAGAAGAACAGCACCATCGTCTTCCCTTTGCCGATTGACCTGTTGCAGGGCTTCCTGAACCTACCCTTCGGGGAATGACACCCCCGTGGGTTGGTGTTATGCTGACCCGCGAGAGTGCGTCTTCACCCGTAGATCAATCGCAGATCGGTGGCCTCCCGGCGTGAACAGAGGGGTTCACGGCCGTGGAGGCTTGTGTGCTTTGTGGACTGTTGCCTCACACGAGGCATATACTTCAAGTTCCAGTTGTCCCCCACCGAACTTTCGCTGCCGCAGCCCCTGGTCGCTGTAGCGGCACAACACTGATCGATCGATCTATTTCTAAACAAATTCGTCCCGCTCGTTCCCTAGTCGCGTCGTCGCCGCGAACGCGAAAACGGAGGTGTGAGTAAGTCGGTGGCGCTCGCAAAGGTCTCCCTGGCCCCAGCAGCGCACTTGCTTGCTTGTCCTCGGTGCGTTGTCGCGAACGCGAAAACGGAGGTGTGAAACAGCCCTATGGCGCTCGCAGAGGCTCGTCCTGTCTCCCTCGCTCTTGCGGACGGTGCTGCCCGGCATTCGTTCGCCCGAATCACCGAGGTCGCGCCGATCCCCAATTTGATCAAAGTCCAGCGCGACTCTTTCGAGTGGTTCCTGCGCGAGGGGCTCAAAGAGCTGTTTGCCGAAATCTCCCCGATCCAGGACTTCACCAGTCGCAACATGGATCTCGAGCTGGCGGTACCTGGCCCGGATCCCAGCGAGCCGGGGTACTCGTTCGGCCAGCCCAAGATGAGCGAGGACGACTGCCGCGAGCACGACCTCACGTTTGCCGCGCCGCTGAAGGTGCGCATGCGGCTGAAGATCAAGTCGGGCGAAAACGCTGGCGAGATC
>JAFAZN010000482.1 GCA_019239775.1 Chloroflexota bacterium | reverse complement strand
GCGCAGCGCCATCTACTGGGAGTTGCGCGACGTAGACGACGAAGACGGCTTGATCCGCGACATGGCCGCGCTCGAGGTGGTGGACACCGTCGAACGGCTGCCGTCCATGTTCGAGGTCTATGGCAAGCGCATCATCGTGGTCGGCGGCGGCGCCCAGGTAGGCCAGGTAGCCATCGGCGCCATTGCCGAGGCCGATCGCCACAACATCCGCGGCGAGAAGATCAGCGTGGACACGATCCCGATCGTCGGCGAGGACAACCTGGCCAATGCGGTGCGGGCGGTGCCGCGCTTACCTCGCGCAGTGGCGCTTGTTTTGGCAGGCTCGTTGATGGGCGGCGAGATTACCCGCGCGGTGCAGGAGGTCCGCCAGAAGGGCGTCCTGGTGTTCTCGCTGAACATGGCGGGTTCGGCGCCTGGCGCGGCTGACCTGGTTGTGAGCGACCCGGTTCAGGCTGGCGTGATGGCCGTGATGGCGGTCGCCAAGACGGCCTCGTTCGACATCAGCCGCCAGCGCGGGCGGGTCTACTAGCTTTCCTGGGCAGCACCAGCAGGCTGAGCTGCGTTTCTGCCTGCAGCGCGTCGCCGTCCGAGACGACTGCGCCCTGGCGCACGATGCGAATCAGAATGTCATGGCCGCCGGGGCCATCGCGCACCACGTGGCCGGTGCCTCTGGTCACGATGAACACCCGCTCTGAATCTGAGTCGATGCGGTCGCCTGGTTCGAGGCGAACCTCCTGGAGGTTGCCCGTCAGGTAGTACCAGAGCAGCGACAGCAGCGACGGAGCCACGCCAACAGCATCGGCCGCCGGGCCGCCTCTCTGCAGTGAAGCGTTTCACACGTTCGAGAGTTGTTGCTCCAGGGCGCCGAGGGTGCGCATGGCGGGCAGCACGTCGGCCAGGCTTGACTTGGGCTCTCGCTTTTCACGCATAGCGGCGAAGAACTCGCGGTCTTCAAGCTCGATGCCGTTCATCGAGACGTCAACGTGCGAGACATCGATGGGCTTGTCGGAGCCGTCGACCAGGTCGTCGTAGAGCGCTTTGTAGGTGCCGTTGTCGCAGATATAGCGGAAGAACGACCCAAACGGGCCGTTGTTGTTGAACGACAGTGACAGCGTGAGGATTGCCCCCGATGGAGCCTTGAGCTGAATGCTCATGTCCATGGCGATGCCAAGTTCAGGATGCAGCGGTCCTTGAATGGCATTCGCGGCGACCATCGCGGTGGAGCCAGTCTGGTGCATGAACAGGTCGACCGTGTGGCAGGCGTGGTGCCACAGCAAGTGGTCGGTCCACGTCCGGGGCTGGCCGGCCGCGTTCATGTTCTGACGCCTGAAGAAGTAGGTCTGCACGTCCATCTGCTGGATATGCAGCTCTCCAGCCTCGATCTTTTTGTGCACCCACTGGTGGCTCGGATTGAAGCGGCGGACGTGGCCGGCCATGGCGGTAACGCCGGTCTCACGGGCGACGGACACCAGCCGCTCCGAGTCAGCCACCGAGTCCGCGATCGGAATCTCAATCAGGATGTGTTTTCCAGAGCGCATGCACAGCTCGGCCTGGTTGGCGTGGACCTGCGTGGGACTGGCGATGATTACCGCCTCTAATCCGGGTTGTTTCAACGTCTCGGACAGGTCCGTCGTCCAGTGGGGGATCTTCCAGGTACGGGCGAACTCCTCGGTGCCGGCGGGACGACCGCCGCTGATCGAGATGACCTCGACGTCCGGGATGTTCTGAATCGCCCTCATGTGTTGGGTGCCGAAGGCGCCATTACCGGCGATAGCGATCTTCATCAGTTCCTACTGAGACTACCAAGCGGCGGTTGGTCTGCCTCCCAGAGCGCGGTCTGCAGGTACTGCATCCAGGCCTGGGCCGAGGTGTCGCGCAGGTGATCTACAACGGTGGCCGGCGGACCCGCCTCGCAGCCGGGTGCCAGCTTGTTCACGCACTGGTAGGCGCGATAGGCGAAGCCGCCGTCGGATTCGCGGAGCCGGCTCGATAATGCATCGGCGTTCTGGCGCGCGAAGTCCAACCAAGATGAATCGCCGTCGACGGCATACAGCGAGGTGAAGCCGAGCGAGGTCCAGGCCGCGTAGCTCGTGTAGACCTGCTCGATGCCGGCCTCCAGGTCGTAGCCGCCCAACGGCGCGGACCAGAACGTGGCATGGGTTGCTCGGGCAATGGACTCGGCTCGCGCGAGGCGATTGGCGTCGCCGTCGAGGCTCATGGCGCGCAGCTGGGCCTGAATGGCGATCCCCTGGTCGTAGTTGAAGTAGCGCGTATGAACGGTGGCACCGGTCCGTTTTGGAAGGTCCGTGTAGGCCACGCTCCAGCGATACAGCTGACGGCCAGGGTCCCAGAGGATGGTGTCCAGCCACAGCAAGCTGCGCAGCGACCAGTCCCGATAGGTGCTGTCGCCGGTCGCGTCATACAGCTCGGCGAAGAAGAGCGCGGCTAGCGCATTGGTCTGCGCCGGCTTGCCCTCCTCGGTATCGCCACGGCCCGTGTTCCACCAGAAACCGCCGCCGAAGGTGTCATCCCAGAGGCCACTGCCCTGAAGGAAATCCGCCTGGCGCTGAGCGGCGTGGATGTAGCGCGATTTTCCTAACGGATCATCGGTGATCGCCGCCGTCTGTAAGAGCGCGAGCCCAGCGATCAGGTTGTCGTCGGTGTATCGCTTATCGGGTGTGACGTCAGTACCGACTGGGTTGGACCGCGGAAAGTAGCCAGAGCTCGTGTAGTCCCAGAGCCGGTCGAGGAAGACGAATCCTTTGTCGAGGTAGCACCTCTCGTCGACGTCATTCGGATCTCGCGCAGAAAGTAGCGCCGCGTCGGCGTACAGCTGCGAGGCGACATACCACTGGTCGGTAACCTCAGGTTCGGCGTCGCTCCGACGGTACGAGACAAACCGGGCATCGGGACAGGTGAAGGCATCGCCAAACACGCCCAGGCGCTGGCGCGTGGCCGACTGGATCTGCGTCGCCACGGCGAGCCGATCGTCCGTCTCCGTTTGCGCGGCCGCCGGCACGCTGTGAAGCAACGCCAGCGCGATGAGCACCTCCAGCCTCAAGCTGCGCACGCGCTATTTGAGCCAGACCTGGGTGGCGCCGTCGCCGCCGCTGGCGTCGGGCTCGGGTTGGTAGCGCAAGACGTACTGGCTGCGGCGCAGCACCTCGCGCACCGCCTGACGAACCGCGCCGGTGCCCTTGCCATGGATGATCCGCGCCTCGGGCATGCCGACCAGTGACGCATCTTCCAGGTACTGCTCGATCCGTTCGACGGCATCGTCGCGACGCATCCCGCGCAGGTCCAGCTGGTACGGCACCTCACCTCGGGGTGAGGCAACCGCCACCGCGGGCAATCGTTCAG
>JAFAZN010000464.1 GCA_019239775.1 Chloroflexota bacterium | reverse complement strand
CCAGACGCGCTTGGCGCAGCGTTTCACCCAGAGTCCACACGTTGGTCCTCGCGGACTTTACCGGGTTTGGGGCCGCAAACCCAGGGGGCAACTGCGCTTACGGCGGCTCGCACCGCTCGCCGCCGACGCCCAAGAGAGAAAACCTTCTCTGGTAGAGAAGCGGACTTCCTTGCAGGTGCGCCGCGTCGGCGCGAAGGGCTTCCTGGGGCCATAGCGGACTTCCGTGCAGGTGCGCCGCGTCGGCACGAGGGGCTTCCTGGAGGGATAGCGGACTTGCTTGCAGGTGCGCCGCGACGGCACGAGGGGGTTCCCGCAGCGAAGCGGACTGCGTTGCGGCTGGGCTAGCTCTTGCGCCTGGCGGCAAGGAGGGCGCGGAGGTCGTCCAGGGGGCGGGTATTGAGCACATCCGCCGGCGTCAGCCAACCGCGTCTGGCCATGGCCACGCCGAACTGCATGAACTCGAGCTCGCTGCGGCTGTGGGCGTCGCTGCTGATCGTGAACTTGGCGCCGAGCTTCAAGCCACGCCGGGCCCAGGTGCCGTTGAGGTCCAGGCGATCGGGCGTCGAGTTCAACTCGAGGGCGCATCCGAGGCTGGCGGCACGCTCGACGACCGCCTGCATATCCACCGCGTAACCCTCGCGACGGCCGATCTTGCGACCGTGCGGATGGTTCAGCGTGTTGACCAGCGGATTCGAGATCGCGCGCAGCATGCGCTCGGTCATCGCCTCGCGCGGCTGCCGAAAGCCTGTATGCACCGAGGCCGACACGTAGTCGAGCGAGCGCAAGAGGTCGTCAGGGAAGTCGAGCTGCCCATCCATCAGGATGTCCATCTCGGTTCCGTGCAGCACGACGAAAGGCGCCAGCTTCTGGTTGACACGCCGCACCAGGGCGCGCTGCTCCTCGAGCCGTTCGGGCGTGAGGCCACGCGTCATAGCCAGGTTCTGGGTGTGATCGGTCAGCGCGATGTACTGGTAACCCAGAGCCTTGGCGGTTTTGGCCATGTCTTCGAGGTTTTCAGTGCCGTCAGTCCAGTTGGTGTGGGTGTGGAGGTCGCCTTTGATGTCGCCGAGCTCGATCAGCTTGGGCAGGCTGCCGGCTTGCGCAGCTTCGATCTCACCGTCGTCCTCGCGCAGTTCAGGTGGGATCCATTCCAGGCCAAGTCGCTCGTAGATGGCCGCCTCGTGCTGACGTTCGATGAGCTTGCCCGTGGCGGATTCTTCCAGCCCGAACGGCGACAGCTCCCACCCGTGCTCACGCGCCAGGGCTTCGAGGCGCGCCACGTGGGCGCGTGAGCCCGTGTACCACGCGAGCGCAGCGCCCCAGGCTTCGGGCGAAACGATCGTGAGATGGACGGTAAGCCCGCCGTACAGCTGAACCGCCACGTCGTCCGAGCTTCGATCGAGGACCTGGACCAGGTTGGGCAGGCTGGCGATCGTTTGCAGCATCTGCTCGGCAGTCGCGGCGTCGTCACGCCCCGCCAGCAGGTCGAGGCCGCCCACGCTGTCTTGCATCCGGCGCGTACTTCCGACAACCGCCAGGTGGTCTTCACCAAGCACCTCGCGGATCTGGCCGAAGGCGGCCCAGGCATCCGAAATCAGACCGCGGCTCGAACGCTGCTTGAGCTGATCGAGGCTGGCCAGCAGCGTATCGACGGCTTTTGGTCCGAAGCCGGGCACCTCGCGCAGCCGGCCCGAACGCGCCGCCTCCTCCAGATCGGGCAGCGTGGAGATGCCGAGCTCCTGATAGACGGCGCGCGCTTTGCCTGGACCGAGGCCGGGGACCTGCAACAACGAGGCGAGGGCAACCGGGAAGTCGCGACGGGCCTCCTCGTGAGAGGCCATGCGGCCGGTTTTCAGGTACTCGATGATTTTGGCCTCGAGTGCGGCGCCGACGCCCTGTAGCTCGCGCAAACGACCCTGCTCGAACAGGACGTCCAGGCGTTCACCGGCGTTGCCGACGCTGCGCGCGGCGCTGCGATAGGCATTGAATCGATAGGGCGGCTCGCCCTTGATCTCGAGTATGTCGCCGATTTCGGCGAACAGTTGAGCCACCTCGGCGTTTGCGCTGGATGGGGCGCGGGCGTCGTCGTCAAGATCCGAATTCGACATCGCCACGCGTTAGGATAAAAGCAACACCGTTACGGTTACGCGCGTTTCGCGCCCGTGACGCCATGCTCTGAAGGACAACGGCGTCCAGTGAAGGAAAGACAGACCGCTGTGGCCGAGGCGAAGCAGCCGGTCGGGCGACGCGTGCATCGCGAGTTCGGGCTCGGCGACGCGGAAGCGCTCGACCTGTATTACGGCATGCTGGTCACGCGGAAGATCAGCCAGGCCGCGCTGAAACTCGCATTTCAGGGGTCGATCGACGTGTCCATTCCGTCGGACGGCCATGAGGCGGCGCAGATCGCCAGCATGCGCGCGTTGCGTCCAACCGATCCGGTGTACCTGTTTTATCGGAGCCTGCCGGCGGCCTACGCGCGTGGCATGACCACACGGGAGATCTTCCTCGACTATTTCGGACGGCGGGATGGTCCGTCTTCGGGCGGCAAGAACCTGGCAGGCCACTGGGCCAAGCGCGAGCTCAATCTGATGAGCGTTTCCGGGTCGGTCGCGACGCAGATTCCGCACGCGGTGGGGTCGGCATTGGCGGCCAAGCTGCGTGGCGACGATAGCGTGAGCGTGGCCTATTTCGGCGACGGTGGTTCGTCCAAGTCGGACTTCCACGAGGGCCTGAATTTCGCGGCCGTGCACCAATTACCGGTGGTGCTCTTCTGTGAGAACAACGGCGTCGCCATTTCCGTGCCGTTCGAAAAGCAATCGGGTGTGGCGCGCGTGGCTGATCGCGCCGTTGGCTACGCGGTGGTCGGCATCAGCGTAGACGGTGCCGATCCGCTGCAGGTCTATCGGGTGATGCGCGAGGCGGTCGAGGCGGCGCGGGCAGGCCAGGGGCCGGCGTTGATCGAGGCGCGCGTGACTCGACTCGGACAGCACACGTCACAGGTGGGTGAGTCGCGCGAGCCGCGCGAGATGGCAGCCGCTCGAAGGCACGACCCGATTCCGCGGTTCGGTCGCTACCTGCGGCACCACGGCTTGCTAGACGACACGCTGCAAGCGGAACTGGAGGCCAGGGCGCAGTGTGAGGTCGACGATGGGATCGACTTTGCGTCACATGCGCCGCCGCCGGCCGTTGATCGCGCGTTCGCGGACGTGTACGCCGCTCCAACGCCTGGACGGAGTCTCTCGGGCTGATAGAGCCGGGGAGCTAGTGGGGGCGGTTGTCGATCACGCGGACGGCTTTGCCTTCGCTGCGGGGAACGCTGCCGGGTGATTGGAGGTCGATGCGCATTGACAGGCCGGTTGCTTCGCGCAGGGTGTGCTGAATCCTGGCGGTCAAGCCATCCGTAGCTACGGAGCCGGACGGCTCGCACAGAACGGTCAGCTCGTCCATCGCGCCGGGGCGTTCTACGATCAGCTGGTAGTGCGGCGCGACATCCGGGATGCCGAGCAGCACGCGCTCGACTTCTGACGGGTACAGATTGACGCCGCGGATGATCAGCATGTCGTCGAAGCGACCGCGCACGCGGGCCATGCGCACGCTGGTCCGACCGCACATGCACGGTGTTATGTCAATCTGGGAGATGTCGCCGGTCCGATAGCGCAGCATCGGCAGCGCTTCTTTGGTCAATGTCGTGAAGACCAGCTCGCCTACCTGCCCGGGAGGAAGCACCTCGCCTGTCGAGGGATCGATCACCTCGGGCAGGAAATGGTCTTCGGCGATGTGCGCGCCGTTGCGGACTTCGATGCACTCGCCGGCCACGCCCGGGCCGACAATCTCGGACAGCCCATACACGTTGAGCGCTTTCAGTCCGAGTGAACCTTCGAGCGCGTCCCGCAGCTGTTCGGTCCACGGCTCGGCGCCAAAAAGGCCAACTTGGAGCTTCAACCGCTCCAGTCCGATGCCTTGCTCTTCCAGCGTTTGGGCGATGTTCAGGGCGTACGAGGGCGTGGAGCAGAGCACCTGGCCGCCCAGATCCTCGAGGATCAGCACCTGCCGCTGACTCAAGCCGCCCGAGATCGGGACCACCATGCAGCCAAGCAGCTCGGCGCCCATGTGGAATCCCAGACCGCCGGTGAACAGGCCGTAGCCGTAGGCGTTGTGCACCACCATGCCCGGCGTGACGCCAGCCAGCGCAAGGGCGCGGGCCATGACCTCGGACCAGACACCGAGGTCACTTCGGGTGTAGCCAACCACGGTGGGTTTTCCGCGCGTGCCGCTCGACGCATGGATGCGGACCACCTGGTCGCGTGGCACGGCGAACAGGCCGAAGGGGTAGTGCTCGCGCAGATCCGTTTTGTGACTGAACGGTAATCGCTTCAGGTCGTCCAGGGACGTGATGTCGCGCGAGTCACGTACGCCGGCGGCGCGCAGGCGATCTCCCATTGGGGGAACATGCTCCAGCTGGCGCTGGACCGTCTGGCGCAGGCGCTCTAACTGAAGCGCTTGCAGGCGGTCACGCGGAAGGGTTTCGACCTCGGGGTTCCACACGTGGAGCGACCCCCTCTACGTTAGATCAAAACAGGCGCAGCCACTTCTGGGTGACCCTGGAGTGTGCGCGGCAGCGGTTCGAGCCAGGCACGCCATCCCACTCGCCGTGAGGCCAGAACAGCACGTGGCGGAAACCGTCTTCGTCAGGCATCACCGCGTAACGACCGATCACGGCGTCGCAGCGCTCACATTGCTTCGCATACGGGTCGAAGCACCACTCGCCGGGTCGGAACTCATGCATGGCGCGCGCAATATAGAGCAAGTGGTGATTGTCAACAAACTATTAATTGCCGGGGCCGGCCCAAAATGCCGGCGCGTGGCGCTGGCACCCGTCAGAATGTGATCGTTTCGCGCTCTACGGCGCCGAACACCTCGACCTGGCTGTTTGCCTCGCGGGCGCGGGCACGGCACTGCTCGAGCATCCGATCGATGTCGTCGTCGGCATGCGTCGGCTCGTGATGAAACAGCGCCAGGCGGCGCACGCATGCCTCGACGGCGATGTCGACCACATAGTCGGTGCTGCCGTGGCCCCAGCCGCGCCGCGCGGCGTACTCCTCGGGTGTGTACTGCGCATCTTGAATGAGCAGGTCAACGCCACGCACGAACTCGATCAGCCGCCGATCGCCGCCGTGCACGTAGCCGCGCCTCAGGCCGTCCTTGAGCACGCCGTAGGGCTCGTGGTCGGTGATATAGGCGACCGAAATGCCGTCGGCCTCCACTCGGTAGCCCATGCAGACGGCGGTGTGGTTCAGGTAGTGGGTTCGGACGGTCGCGTCGTCGATCTGAAAGTCGCCTTCTTCGAGTTCGCAGAACGTCATTTCTGCGCGCAGGTCGCCGAGCGGCACCGGAAAGTAGGTGTAGTGCATCTGGCCGGCGAGCACATCCCGCAGCGAACGATCGAGGTCACGGGCGCCGTAGATCGCGAGCCGGTTGCCCGGTGCAAACACCGGCGAGAAGAACGGAAAGCCCGAGATGTGATCCCAATGGGTATGCCCGAGCATCAGGTGCGCGTTGACCGGCTCGCCGTTTCGACTGACGTGCAGGCCGAGCTCGCGAATACCCGTACCACTGTCGAAGATGAACAGCGTGCCCGCCTCAGTGCGCACCTCGACGCACGCCGTGTTGCCGCCGTAGCGCACCGTCGATGGTCCGGGCGTCGGCACCGACCCGCGGGTTCCCCAGAACGTGACCCGCATCTGCGCGGAAACTCTAACAAAGCGCTTCGCGTTCGAGACGGAGCGTGCGCCGTTCGCCGTTGAGCAGCTCGATGACGCGATTCGCACGGGGCAGGTCCACCGTAGCTCTGAGGCGCTCGTTGTCGAGGACGGTGTAGGTGAGATCGAACGCGAGCCCACGGTAGTTCAGGTGGTGGATGCCGTACTCGGCGCCGGCGCGAAGCATGTGGGGTGGAAAAGCAGGTGTGAGATCGAAGACGCACACGCTGGTATCGAGGGATTCTTTGAATCCGAACAAGTGGCGGATCAGGAGATTGGCGGTGGTGGCGCCCCAGCCGTAGGCGTCGCTGCCGCCATAGGTGCGCCAATCCTCAGGCCAGAACTCGGGAGAGCACCCAGGCATCGGCCGGCGCAGGCTGCCGAGCTCACGCCGGGTGGTGACGCGATACACACGGTCGATGGTGTCGAACGCCAGCTCGCCGACGCGCTGATAAAGGCCCGCCGCGGCGGCCGATTCGACCACAGACCAGGTCCACGAGGGCCACAAGGTCCAGGGCGGCGCGATGTGACGTTCCACTTCGGACTCTGGCAACGGCAGCCCTAGCAGCAGCGGCGTCAGCGACTGCGCCGAGTTGCGGCACGAATCCACGCCCCAGTACAGGGTGTCCGTGCAGTCCGGGTGTTCGCCACGGATCAATGCGTCGCGGTAGCGCTGCTCGGTCCGGTCGAACAGCGATCGTGTACGGCCGCGGTAATCGGCTGACAGGTTCTGCCAGCGCATCGCATCCTCGCCGAGCTCGGCGGCAAAAAACGCGAGCACCCCGGCGGCGTGCGCAACGGTCGCCTGTAATTCGACGGGGCGGCCGAGCTGTGAGATGTCGGCGTCGCCCGAGCCGGTGGGGTCCAGTCGAGGATTGCCGTCCTCGCCCGACTCCCAGGTGCACTTGTAAACGAGCCAACCGTCAGGGTCGGTGCGATGCGCCAGCCACCACTCGAGGTAGGCCGCGGCGTACGGATAGATCTGAGCCAGCCAGGCACGATCGAGCGTTCCCAGATAAAGCAGCTGCAGGTTGACAAACGGCAGACACCACGCCGGCGACGTCCCGCAGCGGCTGCCTTCGGCTGCAACCATGTTTGGTTCGCCATCACGGAAGACGCAGGGAACATTCGGTGAGGGCGCATCGCGCAGCATCGTAGCCACCGCACGTTTGGCCAGGTCGGGGTCGGCATAGGCCAGCCGGAGCATGTCCAGGGTGCCCTCGGCGAAGACAACCCGCGGCCATGCCGCCATCCAGGCTGGCCAAACGTCCGAGAAGATGCCGCCGGCCGGCTGAACCAGCAGGCGGGTGGTCTGGAAGTCGTGGTGCAGGCCTTCTGGCCAGTGGGCAGGCCAGTCGCCAGTGAGTTGGGGGCAGTTCGCCAGAAAGGCGGCGTCCTCGCGGAGTGCCCGCTGATACGCCTCGTGTATTTGCGCAATCGACGGTGCTTCTGCGGAACCACGAACGAGCATGGCCACAACACGTCGTTCTTCACCGGGTGTAAGAACGGTGTCCAGTGCGGTTTGGCCTATGAGGGTGTGGCGCTCTGGCGCACGGCCCGCCTCGTCGAGCACGATGCGCAGGTCCGCGTGCCTCTCGAAAAGGGCGGCATTGCGCACGAGTAGGCGAAGAGCCAGGACATCGTCATCCGCGAGAAAGAAGCTGGCATCCAACGACAGGCCATCCAGATGCCAGGCGTAGCCGAGCATCAGGCAGGTGTGGTGGTGGCAGACGGCGCCAATCGCGTCGAAGTCCGCGCGCGTGTGGCAGTTGCCAACTTCGAGGGCGATGCCAGCGTGTGAGGTCGCGTCGCGGCCGACCGGGTAGGCCCACTCCACGCCGAGACGATCCAGCATAGTCCGCAGGTTGCCGCCGCTGGTGTCGCCCCAACTGCGCGCGTGATGCGCCGGGTTCCGCAGATAGCCGAACGGCGAAAAGTCGCTCAGGTCTCGTGGCACAGGACCACGCGGTTGCGCATGTCGGTGTGGTACTCGAGCTGGTGCGCGCCGCTGGTGAGCATCACCAGGAAGCCGGGCGTGACGATTTGCGAATACAGCTGGCCTGGTTGCGGGCAGCCCAACGACGAATCCGGCCACTGCCGCGCCTCTACCTGGCTCACCTGGAGCTGATCAGGCGTAACGCCGAGATGTGTGACCGCGGCCTGCTTTGCGGCGTCGACCGACGCGGCCGCCTCAGGTGGGATCGGCATGGGCGAAGGAGTCGGCGCCGGCGTTGCGGTCGAGCACGCACCAAGTATGGCGGCCACCACCAGCGTTACCAGCGCGAGACGCATCTCAGGACTCTAGGAACGTGGCCGCTCAAACTGCAATGTGCATCGGAGAATCCCGGCCGAACTTCTGGCGCGCCTCAACACGCAGGTACCCACGTCTCAACTCCGTGTCAACGCAGTTCAGCGACGATGGCGAAATGTCGCCGATCCACCATTCCGACATCGAGCTGCACTGCGCATGCTGTGGTGATCGATTTGTGTACTCGGCAGGCGAGCAGGAGCTGCACGCGGTGCGCGGCGTCACGCGCGAGCCGCGGGAGTGCCCGCCCTGCCGGCGCATGCTCGGCCGCCGCTAGTAGCTAAGCGAGTTCTGCACTACGCAGTCTCTCCGGGTGAAGATTTGTCTTCTCACTGCGTGCTGGCACTGGCAGCGTTCGCGCGCAGGCCATACGCAGTTGAGTACGAACAAACCAGGGAAGAACATATTGATTGATGGCCCCGTTTTGCAGCGCGAACTTGCTAGCGCAGCGGAGGCCGCATGACTTCGAGGGGCAGGACGTCGGTGTACACGCGGTACACAGAGACTTGCTGGACGTGCGCCTGGCCATCGACTGAGGCCAGGTGCGTCAGGAACTCCGTCTCGGCATCTGTGCCGGGTTCGAAGACCCAGGCTGGATTGGGCGTGCGCTGCACGTTATCCGCGGGCGGCAGATAGCGATTGAACCCACCTGAGATCACGTAAGCGAGCACGGTTTCTCGCGTCTCGAAC
>JAFAZN010000443.1 GCA_019239775.1 Chloroflexota bacterium | reverse complement strand
GCTTGCCGGCCTGCTTGGCCACGTACCAGACGAAACCGGAGCAATCGAAGCCGCTGGTTGGACTGGAGCCGCCCCAGACGTAGGCCGATCCGAGAAGCTTCAGCCCGGCGCCAACCATGCCATCGGTCGGTGCACCCGCCGGCGCGGCGACGACTGCGACGGGCGCCACAGGTTTGGCAGCCGGCGCGACGGGCGCGCCTGTCGCAATCGCCGGTGCCTGGGTCGGACTCGGAGTAGCTGCTGCTGTCACCTTGGCGGTCGGCGCAGTCGCGGCCGAGGATGCCGACGCGGCTTGCCCCGACGACGCAGCCCCAGAAGTCGCGCCAGTCCCAGAAGCCGCGGCCTGCGTCGACGATGCGCCAGCGCCAGAAGTCGCGCCAGCCCCAGAAGCCGCGGCCTGCGCCGACGATGGGCCAGCCCCAGCAGCTGCGGTCTGTGCTGACGACGGGCCATCCCCAGAAGCTGTGGCCTGCGCCGACGGTGCGCCAGCCCCGGACGGTGCGGCCTGCGAACGTGGTGCGGCGGGCGCAGCTGGTGCGGCAGGCGCCTCTGGCCCGGCGACCGTGCTCGACGCAACGGTTGCCGCCTGCTGGTTGGCCGCCTGCGGCAGCAGCACCACCTGGCCGACGTGGATCAGCTCCGGATCGTCCAGCTGGTTGAAGTCGATGAGCGAGCCGAGGTCAACCTTCTCATTGGCCGCGATGTCGCGCAGGGTTTCACCTGCGCTGACCACGTGCTCGCGGGCGGGCACGGGTACCTGGAGGACTGCGCCAACGGCGAGCTTGTTCGGATCGGCCAGGTTGGTGGCCTGGGCGATTGCGTCGCTACGAACGTCGAACTGCTTGGCGATCTGGCTCAACGTCTCGCCAGGCTGAACGGTGTAGGACACCAGCAGGTTGCGCTTCGAAGTCGCCTCGGCCACAGCCGAAGCCGGGGCCGAGGCACCCGTGGAAGACGTGCTCGTGGCAGCAGCGGTCGCGGCGGGCGCAGCAGCAGGGGCAGCCGCAGCCGGCGCGCTCGGCCCAGGCTTAGCTGCGTTATGCGCGGCAGGCGCGTGGCCTGCAGGCACGTGCAGCACCATTCCCAGTGACAGGCGGTCGGCGTCGTCGAGCTGGTTGAGTTGCGCCAGGGCATCGGTCGCGGTGCCGAGGCGCTGGGCGATGTCCCACAAGGTGTCGCCGTCAGTGACGGTGTAGGTCGCCGTCGCAGCTGGCGTGGCGGCGGCAGCAGGAGCAGCGGCGGCAGGCGCCGCGGCGGCGGACCGTGAAGGAAGCTTCAGCGTTTGGCCAATCGACAACGTGTTCGCATCGTCGAGGCCGTTCAGCGACGCGACTGTGGCCGCGTCGGTGCCAGCATCAAGTGCGATCTGCCCCAGCGTTTCGCCGTCCTGCACCACGTGGACAGCAGGCGAGCTCGCGGCGGATTGAGCCTGCACCACCAGCGGCGCGACGAGTAAGTTCGCTGCGAGCAGCGTCGCCCCAAGCGCGCTGGCACGCCAGTGCAAAGGTGGCATCGAAGCCGAGGATAGACCTCACCTAGAGTCCCGCCCCGGGCGCCCGCCTCACAGCGGCGTCACGACTCGACAGAACACCGGAGCGCGAGCGCGGTCGAAACAACCACACGCCGAGGGCAATCAGGCATCCCAGTACCCCTAAACCAGCACCGACGTAGCCCACCAGCAACGCCCGCTGGGCAAGCGCATTTGCGGCTTGCAGCTCCGCGGAAATCTGGTCTGGATCCGGCGCGGAAACTGGGAACTCGATGCCGCTACTGGCCGTCACGGCGTCGAATTTGCCATCGGCGGAGTCGAAAGCTTCGTTCACCGCATCCGTGCCGATTGAGCCCGTCAGGGTAAAGACGTAATCACCCGCGCGGGTGGGCACGATGTCGGCGACGTAATAGCCAGGCTGGTCGAACATTGCGCGCAGCTGAAGCTGACGCGTCTGGCTGCCCTGGCGGATCTGGAGTTGGAGAGTTTTTTCGGCGCCGAGCACGGGCTGGGCCGGGTTGGTGCCGGCCTTGGAAATGCGGACGCCGGCGGCGTTGCGTTGATTGACGAATGCGGGCTCGGTGTCCCATCCGACGACAACGTCGTACTTGCCACCGCCGATGACGCGTCGTTCGTGCGCCAACGCACTGGCCGGCGCGGACAACATGGCCAGACATACGCCAAGCACGAGCAGGGGCGCGACCTGTCGCAAATGCATTCGGAGTTTCAAACTAGCACACGCGCGGCCGTCCCCCGATCGCGCGGCGCGCGTTGTTCTAAGCACACGATCATGCGAAACCCTGACATCACCCGGATTGCTCGACCAGAATCGGTGGTCATGCTGGCCGCGCAGGTGCGCGCCGCGCACGAGTTGCTGCGGCGAGACCGCATCGATGGCCTCAAAGAGCGCGTTTCTGACGGCGGCTATGCAGTCTCGAGCAAAGACCTGGCGCAGCGCTTTCTGTCGCTAAAGGTTTAGTCTAAAACCGTCAAGAACAAGGTCGACTAAGCGGAGGATTTCAAAGGAGGCGGCTGGATTAAACCTCCTTTGACCCACGGAGGGACCATTAAGCGGGGCTTGACGAGTCCGCGTATACTGGCGCGTGGCTGGAAACAGAGCTTTGCGATCGGTTCTTTGGAGCGACCGGGAAATCTGCCTTGCGATTCACCACGGCGTACCGACGTAACTGGTTCGAATAGCGATAACTTCCACCACTTCCTTTTTTCGGGAGTCGGCGTGCAGTACGCAGACAAAACGCTCACATGCCGCGATTGCAATGCGACGTTCGTCTTTACGAGTGGTGAGCAGGAGTTTTACGCAAGTCGTGGGTTTGACAATCCGCCCGGTCGTTGTCCGTCGTGCCGCGCGGCCCGCAAAGCGGAGCGATCCAATTCGTTCGGTCCGACGAGCTACGCGACGAGTGGATATGCCGCGGCGCCACGCCGCGAGATGTTCGTGACCACGTGCGCGAGCTGCAACGGCGAGGCGCGCGTTCCTTTCCAGCCACGCGGTGACAAACCGGTCTATTGTTCGGACTGCTTCGAGACACAGCGTGGCGCCGGGCGACCGGCTCCTCGGGGAAGCTACCGCTGAGTCTTCCTTAGGGCGCGAAAGCGCCTCCCACGTCGCGCGGCGGAGGCTACACTTTCCGGCGTTGCCGAAGAACGACTCGATCGAAATGGACGGGACGGTGGTGGATGCCCTCCCGAATACGCAGTTCAAAGTCAAGCTCGATAACGGGCATGAGCTGCTGGCCTATACCGGGGGCAAGATGCGCAAATTCCGCATCCGTATCCTGCTGGGCGATCGAGTGCGCGTTGAGATGAGCCCGTACGATCTCACGCGCGGCCGCATCAGCTACCGCTATAGGTAGGCGCTTAGGGTCGCGGGAGCTTGCAGCCCTGGATAGAAACGCCGCCAGTCGCTGCTCCGCTCGTCCCTCGCTGCGCGTTTTTATCCACCTTCCCGCGGCGACCCCGCCGCGATGGGCCTGCTCGGCGACCGCGTATCGTGCCCACGCTGCGCGCCAGTCGAGGTAGGTTTATCTGCGAGCCGGCTTCGTCTGAGTGACGGTGCGCTACCGTCGCCTCAATGTCGCGAAGACCGTACCTGCTCGCGCCGTGCCTCCCGCGATGCGAGGACGTGCGCTTGCTCACGCTGACCGGGCCGGGCGGCACGGATTGGCCTCTTCGGCGGCCGCGAGCGCGTCGTGCGCTCGTGCGCAGTGTCGGCGCGGGTTCGTCCGTGATCCCACTTGGGTCCAGGTGACGGTGCGCTACCTTCCCCTGGATGCGGCGATCGGCGTGCGCTGGGGCGCTCGCGCTCATTGGCGGCGTGGCTCTCGGGTTGCGACTGTGGGGCATCAGTTTTGGGCTGCCTCAGCTCTACCACCCGGATGAGCCGGCGTATGTGCTGCAAGCGCTCGCCATCGGCCGCGGGCTCCCTGGCGGGCTGACCTTCGCCAATCCACCGCTATTCAAGTACCTGCTGCTGCTGGAATACGCGGCGACCTACGTTGTGGAGCGCGCGCTGGGACAGGCAGCGTCGGCGGCGGAATTTGTCGAGCAATTCCGCGCCGATCCCTCGCGGCTGTACCTCATTGCCCGAGTGACCAGCGCAGTCCTTGGCGCGCTCACCGCGCTCGCAACGGCGCTGCTCGGCACCCAGGTCGGT
>JAFAZN010000418.1 GCA_019239775.1 Chloroflexota bacterium | reverse complement strand
CGAGGATTTTGACCTCCACCCGCAAGCCGCGCAGGACATCACCGACATTTGGGAATTTATTGCCATCACCCGCGGCAACCCGCGCGCTGCGGGTCGCGTCCGCCAGGACATCATGGACGCCATCATCAACCTGGTCGCGTTCCCTGGTATGGGACACCGCCGTGACGACCTGACAGGTCGCCCGCTGCTGTTTTGGCCTGTGCGCGGCTACCTCATTGCCTACGCACCTGACAAGCGCCCGCTATGGGTTATCGCCGTGCTGCACGGCAGCCGTGACCCCCGCATCATGGCCGCGCTACTCCGCGAGCGCGAGTAAGGCCGAGCACGCCCAGCTCGAAGCGCGGCACCCGTAAGGCACCTAAGCCAGCTGCGGTTTGGAGCCATTCGCGGACACAGTCCCATTACGCGCGGGGCGTGAGTGGTCGGCGTAGCTGTTGCGATCCCATTCGCCGTATCGTCCGCGGTACCAGACCGCCTTGAAGGTCGCGGGTGGCTTCTCACCAGCGTGGCGGTTCTTCAGCACGATGAGCTCCAGCAGCCCGCGATCGTCAGTGTCCGGATGCACGAGCTCGTCGCGGTAAAGACCAACGACAACGTCGGCGTCCTGCTCCCAGCTGCCCGACTCACGGATGTCGCTCAGCTTGGGCCGCTGGTCCCCTCGAGCGCCGGCCTGGCGGTTGATCTGGACTGGCACCAGTAGCGGGACATCGAGGGCCCGCGCCATTCGCTTCAGATTGCGACTCACTAGCGTCTGATCCTCCACGGTACTGTTGTTGCCTTTGCTGTCCTGGAGCAACTGCCCGTAGTCGACCACGATCAGTGCCAGTCCACCCAGCTGCGCTCGCAACTGCATCGCGCGCGAGCGGATCTGCGACGTCGTCAACCCATCAGAACCGTCCATGTAATGGAGCGGGTCGGTACTCTGGCGCTCGGCAACGGCCAGGACGGTCGCAGACTCGCGATCGTCGACGTCGTGCGTGGCCAGCGCCTCGACAGGAATGCCCGTCTCTTGCGCGATCGCGCGCGCTGTGAGCTCCTGGTCGCTCATCTCAAGCGACGCAATCAGCACCGCTCCGTGGTGCCTCGCTACGTGCAGCGCGACCTGGTGCGCCAGCTGCGACTTGCCGACACTCGTGTACGCCGAAAGCAGGTACAGCCGAGCAGGTTGTAGACCGAGGGTGATCCTGTCGAGGCACCGCAAACCCGTCGAGTAGCCGACAATGCGATCGCCTCGATCATTGGTCCCCGACTCGCCATCGAAGTCTTGTAGCCAGCGCTCGATCGCTTCGGCGGCGGTCGTGCTGCGTTTCTGCACTCCCGCTGCGTCGGACAAGCTGAGCATCGATGACTGGGTGCGCGCGAGCAGATCGTCCACGGGTAACTGCGCGCGCCACGCGAGTTCCGCGCTTCGCTGGTTTTCCTGAATGAGCAGGCGCCGGACGTGGTGGTCGGCCACGATGCGGCCGTAGTGCTCGATATAAGCCGCGCTGGGAGTGGCGAGTCCAATTTCTGACAGGTACAGAAGCCCGCCCGCCCGGTCGTACGTCGCCATCCGCTGCAGCTCGGCGCCAGTTGTGTGGTAGTCGATCGGGACCTCCTGGCGGACCAACGACACCATCGCTGCGAATACCAGTCGGTTCCGAATGTCGTAGAAGCTGTCAGGCGTCAGCCGATCGAGCACGTCGTGAATTGCCGACGGGTGCTTGAGGATCGACCCCAGAACCGCCTGCTCCGCCTGAAGATCGTGCGGGGGAGCCGCAAGGTCGCGCGGTTCCTCTTGGCGGTCGAGGTCTCCGTCCAGGATCACAACGGTGCCTCGCCTGCAGCACCTTCGCGGTCGACAGCGCTGATCGGCGGCCCGCCAGGGCCCCACGGGTCCCAGGCGTACGCCGTCTTGGCGGGGCCCAGTCCCTTGTCGCTCGATGATCGATGAGGCGGCCCGCCGCGGCGCTCGACCTGGTCGTTGGCGGATTTGCGCGACGCCAGGAAGCCGGACAAGCGCTGGATCACCAGCCGAGCCGACAGGTTCTGCTGCAGCCACTCGTCGCCCCACTCGCCACGAGCTGCCGCAGCGATCGCCGCCGCGATGACCGTCGGCTCAGCCGAGCAAGTGCGGATAGCGCGCTTGTCGGCAGCGGACAGCACCAGCGGCGCACCGGCCGCTGCGACGAGGTCGACTACCCTGGCCACGCGATCGCCGCTGCCGGCCGGATGGGGGGTTACGGGGGGCGTACCCACCCGGGTTCCGGAGTGCGAAGACCCCCCTATATCCCCCCACTGAGGCGTCCGGACGTCCGGATCTGCGAGCCTCGCCGAGTCATTTTGCACTCGATTTCCGCTGCGGAGTACCGTCCGGACAGGGCCGCGAGACCGTCGCGTCACCTCGACATCCGGCCGGGCAAGTTCATCCGGCCGGTCCGCATCCGGACGGGAACTGGCATCCGTCGGAACGTCGGTTCTCTCTTGAGGCGAGCGCGGCGGCAACTGTCCGGCCGGACGCAGGTAGTCGGGTACATCCGGACTGGTTGCCAGGTACTCAAGTAGCTCGCGGTTGGCCTCCACCCACTCGCGGTAGGCCTTGTTGCGGGCATGCCAGAGCGCCGAGCGTTGGCGGTCTCTGTGTTGTGTCACCATCGCAGCCCAGCAGTGGTGCACAAGCAGCGGCGGCGGTGTATTCTGAGCATCAGCAGATCACCTCATCGAGCACCCGCTGCGCAACCCGGCCAAGGATCCGCGCGCGGGTGTTTGTGTGTCTGGGCCTTACTGGCCCGTTGTCGACAGAGTGCTAGGAAGTCGGCTGGGTGCGGCCCTCCTGTTTGCGACGTTGTGCACTGCGCGCCTGCGGCTGTACAGCTCGTGATTCTTGAGCAGCCGCCAACCGATCGACCTCCTCGCGAGTCACGCGATAGCGACCGCCCTCAGTCATTCGTCCGCGGAGCTTGCCCTCATTGATCCAGCGCGCAACCGTGCGGCCGGTCACACCAAGCAACTCGGCAGCTTTGTTCGCTGACAGCCACTCGATCGAAGGCGGCGGCGTTCTGTTCACAATGACATAGGGAGCATATAACCCGTAGGCGACACATGCGACACATGCCGGCGGCCGGCTATGACGATTACGTCACATAGCAAGCAGGCGGTCCACTTCGATGCTCAGTAATGGCCCAGCTGTTCAGGGTCCAGGCAATACTGGCACTGGCGCTCCACAGGGCAGGCATCATTTCGGGAGCTTTGTACGGTAGGTCGCCGGTTTGCTACGCGTGGTGGTGGTGTCTTCCAGTGCACTCAGAGCCCACCCCGCTCGCCGCCTGATCCCAGGGTCCGGCGAGCTCAATCGCTGCGCCAATCCTTCGCGTAGCTCCGGCGCGTCGACCTTGATCCCGAGCCTGACGTAGCGTCTGAACTCGCGCCGGTCGGGTCGGTCGACAACCGCAAGAACCACGCGGCGGAGACGGGTGGCTTCGCCGGGCCCGAGCGCCACCCGATTGATGTACCGAATCAGATCGGCCTTGACGTATCCCGAGCCTTGGCGCCACGGGTCCCGCTCGAGAAATCGAATCGCCAGCTCGAGCCCGGCGGGATCGCCTGCGTGTAGGCGACTGAGATCATCCCAGAAGCTGGCCGGCCCGGCGTCTCCGAACTCTTCGACGAGCTGCGGCCCAATGCGCCACCCCCTCAAGAGTCGTTGCGGCTATGGCGAGTAGACGCTGTTGGCGCGGCCGAGGAGGGCATGAACGTTCAGAGTGCAGCACCTACGCCGAAAATCAGGCCCCGATCCCGATCAGCAATGACTTCGCATGCCACATGAGCGTTCCCGCTTGACAGGATCAGTGCGAGCGCAAGGTTTAGCATTGGTGCAGGCGGGTGCCCAAGATCTCGATCGCGTGCAGCACGGCGTCGCGGTTCTTGGCGCTCTTGATCCAGGTGGACAACCGACTGGCGGCTGAACGATTCACATTCGGCATGCGCCTTCTATCCGTTGCGCGGACATAGCTCTCGAGGAATTTCAAGTGCGCGCCATTGAAAGCTCATAGGATCGCGCCAGCACACGGCGCCTGCAGCCACAGCGGCAGGTGGAAGTACCAATCCGTTGGCTGACCATCGATTTGCACTCTCTGGTTTTCCCACCGTTGTGCTGACCCACAGTGCGTACATGTGAGTTGACGTGGCCAGAAGAGGGAATAGCGGTCAGGGTGCTCAATGGCCACAATCGAGGCGCAACGTCTGCAGCGCGGGCAAAAGACGAGGAACAGGTTTGCGAAACTCGCCAGCCATTCCCCGTGATCGCTGAAACGCGCCGCGTCCACAGCCAGAGTGTGCAGCATTCAAGCAAGCCTGCTGCGTGGGAACGCTGGCGCATAATGCGCACCGGCCTTGGCAGTGCGGCTCTCGGCTGGCGTGTTGACCGAGTCCCCACTCCCGCCGCCGCAATTCGGGTACCCACTGGCGCTGCCGCCGCCCCGCAGCCGTTTACTCGCCCCGCCGCCCCCACACTCGGCCCAAGCCACCGATCTCGGGCCCGTCCGAGCGGCAGAAGTGGAGCGTTTCGACGATCGCTTGTTCGAGTTGATCCGCGAGAGCGCGGAGGAGCCGTGTGCGATCAAGGGCATCACGCCGGCTCGCGCACAGGCGATCCACTCCTCGTTCGCTCAGGTGTCAAGCATCGCCAACGTCGACTCGTGGCTGCGACACATCGGACTGGGCAAAGCTGATGCGCGCCGCGTGCGCGAGGCGTACGGCGACGACGCGGCCAGGCTGGTGCGCGAAAACCCGCATCGGCTGGCCAATGACATTCACGTCATCAGCTTTCTTACCGCCGACAGCTTGCGCCTCATGCTGGGCATCGCTCGGATATCCACCTTCCGCCTGCATGCCACCCTGAAGTACGTGTTCGGCCTGGTCGCTCGCACCGAGGACCATGCTTCTTTGCCGCTGGGGGAGCCGGCGGATCGTACCCCGGGCCCTGCGCCGGCAGCCACCCGCGTCCGGGCACTCGGTCCGACGCCAATCGGCCGCTCCGCTGTTATGGATGCGGCGGTAGAGTCCGTCGCACGCTAGGATTGTTTCCGCCTCCAGAACCACTGGGCGTCGGCGTCGGTTGTGGCGTGCAGTGCAGACCAGCTTTCTGTTGCGCTGCGGCGAGCTCCGCCTCGTGACCGGGAATTGCGTGTGCGTCACACAATGTGCCAGTAACGCCGCGCGCAGCGTCGCGCTGCGCGTTCTGTGCGTCGATCGCAGCTAGCTCCTGCGCTGATTGCGTAGGGCAGCTGAAGAAGCTCGGTGCGACGTGTGCCGGCGCGTTGGGCAAGCGCGGCGCGGCGTACATGATCTTGCCTGTCACCGGGTTGCGCTGGCCCGAGTCAGTCCAGCCAGCGGGCGGCGTACAGGTGTCCTGGGTCGTTGCGGCAGCCTGGCTTACGCCACCCATGACCATGAGTCCAAGGACCATCAGTCCGACTGCCAATTTGGATTTCACAGTCCTATCCGTAGTATGCCGAAAAGCCGACTGGCCCCCAATACTGACAGGCCGCGGTATTCGGCCAAACGAGCGGCGGTTCGTTGCCCCAACTGGAGTTCCAGTATTGGATCTCGTTGTCAGTGCAGTCGCCTTGGTTCGCGACCATCTCGACGGACAACTGCGCGCCTGGTGTCGTGTCGAGCGGGCTGACCATAGCGCCGATCCACCAGTCCTCTCCTGGCGTGATGTAAACCGTCGGCGTGAAACCGCAGTAGTAGAAGCCGGCGGCGACATTACCGTTTATGCCACCGACCTGGAGGTTGTCGCATTGCGCCGCCAAACTGTGCGCCTGCTCCATGTCCGTCGGGCCTAAAGACTCGTGGGTATACAGAGCCATGTTGATGTAGGTCGCCTTGGTGTCACCGTTCAGCCAGATGCCAAAGTGGTTGACGGCGAAGTACGAACTGCCCGAGGTGTTGTAGTTGGACACCATCAGCTGCCCCTGCGGAACGTAACCATGCGAGGTATAGCCGCCCACCGGCGACAGCCCCGGAGCGCCAACGTTAGCGGCTGTCCAGAACGAGCCGCTTGGCGTCGGCGCGCTGGTCGGATACTGGTCGCTCGCGTAGAACGGCATATTCCCGATAGGGGCATTGTCCGTGTTCGAGCCGCAGTTGCCCCAGTCCAGCGGCATCCACCAGCACGACCAGGTGCCCGTCGTGTAGCTCTGATCCGTCAGCGAATACACCGATGGTGATGACGGGTCCACGTGCAGAGCCATCGTAATAGGGTTACCCTGACGGACCCCAATGTTCGCCGGTGTAGTCTGCCCCTGCGAGATAGAGGTGGACAGGTTGCAGTGGTTCCAGCCGGGCACCTGCGCGTACAGCCCGCACGTGGCGATGAGCGGGTTCCCGGATTCGGCGGGGTCGTACATGCCCAGGTCGATCCAGTTGTTGAACCACGTGTTGGTGTCAAGGTAAACGTAGAGCGAGTTCGCGAAGCCCGTGTGTAAGACCGAGTAGGGAAAACCGTTCGTCGGCTGAAACGCGCCGTTGGACTGCCAGGACGAGTACGGCGTCGAGATCACCGAGCCGTCGTTGCCCACGAGCGTCGTTGCGAACGCGGCGGCCGGCGCCCCGAGCACCAGGGCTGGCAGCAGCAGTACGAGGCCGATGCTTCTACGCATGCCCACCTCCGCAGACCAAAAACGCGGCGGGCTATAGCAGGATCCGTACCAACTCGTATAAGCGCTACATCCGCCGTGGTGGTGGCGGTCGAGTCAGGCTTGAGGAAGGCTGGCGCCAGCAGCCGCGGGAATTTGGCGCAGATGCCGATAGATCGAAGCGCGGCTGACGCCGAGGGTGCGGGCGATCTCGGCCAGCGTGTGCTCGCGTGAGTCGTACAGCTGGCGGGCGAGCGTCAGCTTGGTGGGCGTCATGGTGCTCGGCCGACCACCGGCACGACCGCGCGCACGCGCCGCGGCCAGCCCGGCCAGGGTGCGCTGGCGAATGAGATCGCGTTCGAATTCGGCCAGCGCGCCAAAGATATGGAAGATCAGCTTGCCGCCGGGCGAGGTGGTGTCAATGTTCTCCTGCAAGCTGCGGAAGCCGACGTCGCGCCGCTGGAGCTCGGCGACGGTGTCGATCAGGTGGCGCAAGGAACGACCAAGGCGGTCGAGCTTCCACACCACGAGCGTGTCGCCGGGCCGCAGTTGATCGAGGACTTTGGCGAGCTGCGGGCGATCGTCGAGGGCGCCACTGGCGGTGTCGACGAAGACGCGGTAGCAGCTGGCGGCTTTGAGGGCATCCAACTGAAGATCAGGGTTCTGATCGGTGGTGGAGACGCGGGCATAGCCGAGCAGGTGCGCCATAGCTGCCCGCGCAGTGTATCACAAACCCTGGTACCCCGAGCTTGTGAGACGTAGATAATGGACACGCCTTCTGAACGGCCAATCAGCCTCTAGAAAGCAAGCAAAACCAGGAGTGTCAAAAAGGAACGTTTGTGAACGGACGCTGCATGTGCTCGA
>JAFAZN010000380.1 GCA_019239775.1 Chloroflexota bacterium | reverse complement strand
TATGGCGGGCTATCGCAAGTGGGCGACATTCCAGGTGGAGGCTGTCAACCACGCGCTCGAAGGCATTCCGGAAGACCGAGTGCGTTTCCATATCTGCTGGGGCAGCTGGCACGGGCCGCACAGTACCGATGTGGAACTGAAGGACGTACTTGACCTGCTGGTGAAGGTCAATGCGCAAGCCTATTCGGTAGAGGCAGGCAATGTCCGCCACGAACACGAATGGAAGGTGTGGCGCGACGCCAAATTACCTGAGGGCAAAGTCGTCATTCCAGGCGTTGTAAGTCACGCGACTAACGTTCTGGAGCATCCCGAGCTCGTTGCCGACCGGATTCTGCGGTACGCCGAGTGTGTTGGCCGCGAGAATGTCATTGCAAGTACGGACTGTGGGCTCGGCGGACGGATCCACCCGCAACTGGCCTGGGCCAAGCTTCGCGTGCTGCGGCAGGGCGCCGACCTCGCCTCGCAAGCACTCTGGCCGTGACCGTTGTGTACGGCAAGGGGGGTATTTATGAAACGAGAGTCAGCCACGTCTGAAAGCCGTTCGTATAGCCGGCGCGCGCTTCTCTGGCGAGCAGGAAGCGTCCTCGCGGGAGTCGTCAGCTTGCCCACGGTTCTGTCGGCCTGTGGTCCAGCAGCGGCGCCGACGGCGCCGACAACCCCACCGGCGCCGGCGCCAACGACTGCGCCGGTCTCCGCTAAGCCGACCATCGCACCGACTCAAGCCGCGTCCGCCGAGGCGGCACCCACTCAGGCTGCCGCCCCGACCGCCGCACCGGCTGCCGCGGGCGCTGCGCCGAGCGGGACGCTGCGCTATGCCAGCGCGGACTTCAGCGGTGAGGTGATGGACCCACGAAACGTTGGAGGCCAATGGGGTTGGACGCTGTACGACACGCTCCTGACGTTCGACAAAGAAGGCAACGTCGTCGGCGATATCGCCGAGACGTATAACCTCAGTGCTGATGGCCTGACCTGGACCTTCAATGTCCGCAAAGGTGTCAAGTTCCACAACGGCGACCTGCTGACGTCAGCCGACGTGGCGTTCTCGTTGCAGCACTTCGGCGCGAAAGAAGCGACGAACCCCTGGTCGCCGTACATCCTGAAGAACAACGAGTCGATCACCGCGACTGACGACTACACGGTCGTCTTCAAGGCACAGAAACCGGAGTGGCCGCTTAAGGTCCCGTTCACGCAGACTCCGATCTTCCCGAAGAACTACTACGAGAGCGTTGGTGCGGATGGCTTTCAGGCCATGCCGATAGGTTCAGGCCCGTACAAGTTCGCGAATTGGGTCCCCAAGACGAGCATGGAGTACGACGCGAACACCGACTACTGGGGACCAGCCAAGCCGCAGTGGGCGCACGTCACCGAAACGCTTGTGCCGGAGGAGTCGACGCGTGTTGCCCAATTGCAACGCGGTGATGTTGACATCATTGGCAACCTGTCATTCGATCGCCTCGTAGAACTGAAGAACGGTGGCTTCCGCCTGGAGGAAGTGGGCTTACCGACGCTGGCCAACCTGAGCTTTCCTGGCACCTGGTTGACCCATGGGCCGACCGGCGACGTCCGAGTGCGTCAAGCGATGTCGTATGCCATCAATCGGCAGGAGTTGTGCGACACGTTCTACAAGGGCCTGGCCAAACCGGGTGGCTTCTGGTTCTTCAGCGATCAAACGTGGGGTTGGGATGACACCTTCAAAGCGGACCCGTACGACCCCGCCAAAGCCAAACAGTTGCTCTCAGATGCGGGATACCCAGGCAAGTTCAATCCACAAACGACTACGCTGTATACAAACGCCGTCGCGGCCGACCTGATGCAGGCCGTTCAGGGCTACTGGCAGGCAGTCGGCATCAACGTTGACATTCAGGTTGTGGATACACCCGTTTATAACGGCGTCTGGTCCAAACGCCCTACAGCGGCGACGGACCAGAACGCGGGCGTTGTGTGGCCCTGGGTAAACGTTGGCGCCTTCAACAACGTGTACCACTCTGCCAATCAGTTCACGAGCCAAGGTGTCAATGGCACGGGCAACGATCCGAAGGCCGATGAGATGTACCAAGCCGCCGTGGCCGAACTGGACGACGCCAAGGCGAAACAGCTATGGCGGCAACTCATGCACTACGCCTACGACACGATGTGGACCAACGTCGAACTGGTCGAGGTGCCGACATACTTCGCAGTTGGATCCAACGTCGGAGCATTCACCAATCGAACATGGCTCAATATCTGGGACACCTACGTCGGAATTCAGCGCAAGGCGTGACCACTGACCTGGTGCGAGCTGATGAGTACGTAAGTAAGGCACTGACGCGCGAGTTGTTGCTGGGCCGTGCCAGAGAGTTGGCTGAACCCTTGCGTTCCCGTGCCGCCGAGACCGAAGCACTGCGGCATGTGCCACACGAGAGCGTGGAATCCATCGTTGGCGCACAGTTGATGCGCATCGCAACCCCCAGGAAGTTCGGTGGCTTGGATGTGCCGTACGAGACCATGCTCGAAGCGGCGGTCATTCTTGGCTCAGGCTGCGGCTCGACCGGCTGGTGCTACGCGCTCTGGGCGGTCGATAGCTGGATCGCTGGATTGTTTTCGCTACCGGCCCAGGAGGAGATCTTCGAAACCGGACCTGACGTACTCATTTCAGGCACGTACAACCCTATGGCGGGACGGTTGACGACAGCGCCAGGGGGGTACCGACTGAACGGTCACTGGGAATTTGCGAGCGGGTGTCACTGGTGCGCCTGGATCTTCCTTGGTTGTCGCGGGCCGGACGACGAGGTGATGTGGGTTGCGCTCCCTCGTGATGACGTGAAGATAGTCGACACATGGCACGTTTTCGGTCTGCGCGGGACCAGCAGCAACGACATTGTCGTGAACGATCTTTTCGTGCCGGAGCACCGCACGCTACGTGTGAAGGACATCGCCGCCGGTGGTCCTGACGTCGGGGCGTGGCAAATCCACCATCAGGCGCGGTACTGGTTGCCCTTCCGCAGCATTCTCGTGTGGGATCTGGTTGCGCCGGGTGTTGGCATTGCCAGGGGAGCTGTGGACGAATTCGCAGCGCGCTTTTCACAGCGCCACGGCGTGGGCCGAAGTGCGGAATCGGGCTCCGTCCAGACCCGGTTGATCGAATCCTCCGCAGAGGTTGATGCCGCTCACGCGCTCATGCGGCAGGATCTGGCCGAAATGTTTCAGAAGGCCAAAGCAGGACAGTCGCTTAGCCCAACGGATATTGCCCGTTACGAACGGGACAAGGCGTATGTCGCAACCGTCTGCCTGCGCGCGGTCCACCGTCTGTACGACGTCGCCGGTGGCCACGCGCTGTTCAACTCCGACCCACTCCAGCGAATGTATCGCGACGCCACCGCGGTGGCACATCGCGATCGCCTGGTGCTTGACTTCGGAGGCGAGAACTTCGCTCGCCTGAGCCTGGGCCTGGAGCCCCTTCCACGAGTGTACTGAACCGCGATTCAAGGAGCCCATCATGAAGCTGCTCTTCTTCAACGATTTCAGACTGGGCGTTCTCAGCGGCAACAACGTCGTAGATGTCTCGGAAGTGGTGCATGACATCCCGCGATGCTCGCCGCAGTCTCATCCGCGGGCTGATCGAGCGCTTCGACAGCTACCGCACTACGCTCGAAGCAGCGGCGGAACGCAACGCCTCAGCCACGCCGCTAGCTGACGTACGGGTTCGGTCACCACTTCCAAAACCCGCAAACATCGTGTGCATGGCCGTGAATTTCCTGGAAAACGGCACTCGACCGGATCCAGCACCGATTGACGCCTTTCAGAAGTCGCCCCTGGCTGTCATTGGCGATGGAGACACCATGGTCTTGCCGGATATCCCCGCTTCGATCTTCGAGGGCGAAGCGGAGCTCGCCGTTGTCATCGGTAAGGTCACGTCAGACGTTACCGAGGAGCAGGCGATGGACCACGTTTTCGGTTACACCAATTTCATCGACGGCTCGGCGCGTGGGCTCGGCGGGATGAATATGTTTTACCGTATGAAGTCGCGGGACACTTTCGCTCCGATCGGTCCATTCATCGTCACCGCCGACGAGATCGCCGATCCCCAGCAACTGCAAGTCCAGCTTTGGAACAACGGCGAGCTGCGCCAGGACTTCAACACCAGCGACATGGCACATTCAATCAAGCGATGCATTGCCTGGGTATCGTCAATCCATCCACTCGAAGCGGGTGACATCATTGCAACCGGCACGAACCACCGTGGCTTGCACGCCTTTCAGGACGGCGATCGGATCGAACTGGAAGTGCAAGGGCTCGGCCGATTGCATATCGCGGTCCGTGACGACCTCAAGCGGCGCTGGCCACGCGAAACCCGTGGCGATTGCTTGGCGCGCGGCATTGGTGCGAACTGGATTGGACAGCCGCCGACGCAGGAATCTGGGAAGTACACACCAGAGCCTGCGGCCACCACCTAGTCCCCCGTAGGCGGATCTATTGAAGGTTGTAACGAGCGAAATCGTTACTTGGCAACGGGATATCACCGACCAGCGTCAACTGATCGGTCATTTCACGTGCTAGCGACAACATATGGCGTGCCAGCGCCAGCTCCTGATCCGGTGCTGCGTCGAGCTTACCAATTGAGAGCATCGCCAGAATGGGCTTTCCGTCCGACCCGAGTACTGGAACCGCGAGACCGCGAGCGGCTTCAAACCGCTCGTGATTGTCGGTGGCGTAGCCGCGCTCGCGGATGCGCTGTAGCTCGCGCTCCAGGTCCTGAGGGTTGGTGAATGTGTTGGTGGTGTACTGACGCAAGCCTTCGACGGCGTACAGGTACTGACGTTCTTCCTCCGGCAGGTAAGCAAGCATCAGCTTGCCATCGGCCATCGCGTGCGCCGGCTGTGAAACGCCAGGCTCGAACTCCATAACTCGGTGCTGCGCACCTCCAATACGAGCAAGATGTACCGTCCGCATTCCCACCAGCGTACTCAGGACGGCATCCCAACCGGTATGCTCCGCCAGTCTGGCCAGGTACATCTTGCCGTGCTGAATCACCGGATTCGTGATCAGGCCCGTGCTACCAATACCGAGCACGCGCGTACTGAGCCGATATTTAGAAGTGCGCGTGTTCTGCTCCACCCAACCGATACTGATCAGCGTCGCCAAGAGTCGGTGCACACTTCCGGGGGATAGCTGTATTCGCTCGGCCAGTTCCACGATGCCCATCGGATAGGGGTGTTCCGCGAGTGTCGTGATGATGCGCGCGGCACGCTGAACTGCGCGAACGTACTGACCTGATTCGTCCTCAGATCTGCCAGCGCCGTTCAATACCTGTGCTCGCCGCTTCACGCCCGCGCGTCCAATGACGAAGTCTCAGTGCGAATGTTCGACCTCGGCCAGCAGACGTTTACCCATATCCTGACCATAGTACCGAGGTGTCTCGCTCGTCCGTGGCGGCATCGCATGGATCTGGTCGAGGATCTCGGGGTTGGTGCGCTCCAGATCCACAGGATCACCGACCGGCTGCACGTAATCCATATCCGTCGGCCAGTACACCTCGATGTGATTGTCCTCGGGGTCGCGGAAGTAGCAACCCACCGCGATGCCGTGGCTCACCACGCGTTCAATTTTGCAGCGGGGGTGATCGCGAATCGCGCGGTACAGCTTACGCAGATCATCCAGAGACCCGACCGTGAACGAAACCTGCTGGGCATTCGACTTGTGGCCCGGGCGGACACTCAACACAAACTCGTGGTGCTCTCGAGCCGGATCGGCGCTAAGAAAAACTCCGCGCGCACCAGGTCCGCCGCCATCGGTCACGGT
>JAFAZN010000346.1 GCA_019239775.1 Chloroflexota bacterium | reverse complement strand
CACACGTAGGCACCAACCGTGCAGAAGTCCGCGAATCGCCCGCTGCGAACAATGTGACCTGGTGGCCGCGGCGAACCAGTTCCTCGGTCAGTGTGTAGACAACACGTTCGGTGCCACCATATCCGATGGGAGGAATCGTTTCGAACGGTGGAGCAAGTTGGGCAATGTTCATCGTGGCGCCTGCGACCGCCTCCCTTGGATCGGCTGAGGCCGCCAACGTAGCCCAAGTTGGTGCGTTCGCATAGCTCGCCGTTCGGCAACTGTCCAGTCCAGAAACGGGGACTGGCGACAGCCGCATAAGCGCATCATGAACCGCCAACTTGCGGGGTGCCACGCGTCGGTGAGCATGTGATGCTGCGGACCAAGGGAGGGTCTACGCCATGGATCCCGCCGTATTGCTCGTGCTCGGGCTGTTCCTGCTGCTACTGCTTGCCGTGCGCTAGCGAGGGCTCGCCCGCCACGCCATAAGATAGGCAGAGCCCGCACGAACAAGACGGCAAACGGACAGTGACATGACATTTGAGACAGCAAGTCCTGCACCGGAGGTGCGGATCGAGCCCACGGTAGGCAATGCGTACTCGCATGCTTGGAACGTTCTTAAGGCAGACTTCTGGTCCTTGCTCCTGATCGGCTTTGTTGCCTGGCTGTTGGGTGGCGCAGTTGGAGCAGTGCTGAATCGCGGGCCAAGCGGTGGACTCGTGTCCACCCTTTACCAGTACCTGATTGGTACGCCGATCTTCTATGGCGCTGCTTATGCCTGGCTGCGCGCCGTCCGCGGCCAACGGCCAGAGCTCAGCGATCTGTTCGTCCCGTTCCGGCGCTCCTGGGTTTCATGCGTGCTTGCTCAAATCCTCCTCACAATTGTCGTGGTGGTTGGTTTGATTCTGTTGATTGTCCCCGGCATTTTTCTGGCTGTGCGTCTATCCTTCGTTCCCTTTCTGGTGGTGGACGAGGGCCGCGGACCTGTCGACGCACTGACCGAAAGCTTCAACCGAACGGCCGGACATGGATGGACTATCGTCGGCGCGGCGCTGCTGGCGATTCTGGTGGTAATTGTCGGCTTCATCTTGCTGATCGTCGGCTCCATCCCGGCGACGATGCTGGTGTATCTGGCATTTGCGTCGCTGTACACCGCCATTACGGTTCGCAAGCGCGCTACAGCGTAAAATCGTTCAAAGAGCTTGAGACCGACGTCTGGCTCGCAACCTCCGGGCTGCGTTCGGGTTTCGCCATTCGCCGGCGCAACGTGGTCCGGTCCGTGTGACACACACTGCTGGTATGCCGCGCAGGGCACCTCGAATCGGAAGCACGAAGAACTCTCGGGCAAGTCGCTGACGCAAGTCGCCGAAGCACATGGTAAGAACGCAACGGACGTTGCGAACGCGCTCAAGCAAGCTGCCAGCGCGCGCATCGATCGAGCCATGACGCGTATCCTGCCGGCTACGACGACCTCAGGCGTTCCGCACACTCCGCCCGTAGGAGGCTGACTGGAGCCACACGAACTCGCAGCGGGACCGCGGAGGCGTACGTGAGGTCCTCGTACGGGCCGCGGTCCGTTTCCCTTGCGTTGGACCGAGAATAGACTCCGACGCGCCCGCCAATAGACTCAGTTGGGACCCGCCTCGGTCAGAATGCGCCGACTGTGGCCGTCCTTGCCGACGTTCTTGACGCTGTCCTTGAACAGGTACCGAGCGCCATCTTTGTCCTGGACTCGAGCGGCCGCGTCATCCGGTCCAACCTGGTAGGCAGTCCGAATGAGGGGCTCGAGCCTGAGCGAGATCGACCGTTGCCGGAACAGGTCTGGCGCTACCGCTCACGAGAGCCGCTCAGCGGACGTGAACTGCGTCCGCAGGAGGCGCCTTCGGCTCTTGCTCTCGCGGGCCAAATCGTGCAGTGCGTCGAGATTCTCGTTTGGAACCCGGCACGACAGGAAGACATGCGGCTAAACGTCATGGGTCGGCCCGTGTTCGACAGCCGCGGCGCAATCGTAGGTGCCGTCATGGTCTATAGCGACCTCACGCCACAGCGAAATCTGCTGCGCGATCTGGAGGCAACCGCGCTGGCTCATGCCCGAGTTCTCGCTAAGCTCGACGACCATCGCGTTCGCGGCAGCTGGATGACGCATCCATTGATTGACGAGCTGGTCGAGCAAAGCCGCGCTGCGCCGATCGATGCGCTTACACCCCGTGAGATGGAGATCTTGCGATTACTTGTGCGTGGGTTGACCAATCGCGAAATCGGCAAGGCATTGCATCTCAGCGCGGGAACTGTGCGCAACTACGTCGGCGAATTGCTCAGCAAGCTCAATGCCTCGGGTCGCACGCATGCAGCGGTTCTGGTGGCGTTGCGAGCACTGTTGGATGCGCATGACACGTGACACCCGTCTACATGTCATCTGCCACTAGGAATGGCGCACGTCCGGCCGAAAAACTCACCTCGTGGTTGCCGCGCCGCGCGATCGAACACGCGCACGGATTCTGATCGTAGAAGACAATTTTGATGTCAGATGGCTGCTCCGTCAGGTGCTCTTGTTGGACGGTTGGTCGGTTGAAACCGCCGGCAACGCTCGCGAGGCGATAAGCCTAGTCGAAGCTGAACTGCCATCGATCGTGCTGCTGGATCTGTCCATGCCTGAGATGGATGGCTGGGCGTTCCTGGACCGACGCAGTCGCGAGCCGACCTGGCAACGTGTACCGGTCCTTGTCATGTCGGGCAGTCATCATCGGGCTGCGGACGCGCTCGACAAAGGTGCCAATGCCTTTCTACCGAAGCCGTTCACAATCGAGGAGCTGCGCGAGATGCTCTCCGACCTGGTCGATAATCAGCCCCACTCGGACGAGCAATGACCGTTTACGATGAATCCGTCCAGAACCCAGACCGGGTCGCGTTTCGAATGCGCCACAAGCGTTCGAACTCGCGGCTGTTGAACGGATAGGGTCCGATCTGCTCTGCCGGAAGGCGGAGCTCTGGAGCGGACTCGGCGGATCGGCTCGAAAGCGAGATCTCCGCCGCTGTAGGCCTGACCTTTCGCGTCGTGTGGGTGTATTCGTAGAAGCTCAACACGCTAGGTTACGAGCGCGCACTCCGTTCAAAATGAATCACAACGTCAATCCGCTCAGCCGGCGTGCCCATGACCCTTTCTAAGGCCGCGCTGCCTTCGGCTGCTTGACGGAGCGTTGTTCTAGCTGGACGCGGCCTGAACCTTTGTATGTCACGGCGTCGGCGAGTGCGATCTCTCGGTGTGGAACGTGATACGCGGCGTATCAACCTACGTTTTGCGCTGCGCTGAAGATACACGTGAGAAGTAATCGTTCGACGCATGCCAGGTAGAAGAGTCACGTCTACGCTGCGCATGAGTTCTTCGATTCTGGAGGCACTTCCCATGCAGATGCAATCCATTCAGCTCTCTCAAGAGTCCATTGGGTCGGCTCTCGAAATTGTCGCCGCGGCCCACGACCTCCGTAACCGTATCGGAGTCGCAGGCTGCGAAGTCCACCTCTTGCGCAAAAGAATCGCGGGCGGTACCGCGTTTGCGTCGGAGTTCCTGTCATCGCTCGAGCGCACGCTGCGCGCGGCCAACGATCAGCTCGAAAGCCTGCTCGAGTTGCTCTGTGCGCAGGCGACCCTGCAGGTTGGCTCGGACTCGGCCGAGCTGCTGGATCTGGTTGGAATGGTGAAGCGGGTGGTGGCGCAACATGACTCAGCATCTGACGTCCACGAGTTCACGCTGCTCAACACGAGCCCCGAGATCGCCGGCGTGTGGGACGAGGGCCGGCTGACATATGCACTGACCAGCTTGCTCACAAACGCAATCAACTACAGCCCGGCGGGCGGAGATATTTTAGTCACGCTCCACGTCCAGGACGACGAGGCAGTCCTGCGAGTCATTGATGGCGGTATTGGAATCCCCGCTATCGACCTGTCGCACGTCTTCGAGCCGTTTTATCGAGGGCGCAATGCTGAACCGCTTTGCGCTGGTCTGGGCCTCGGGCTCGCGACTGCACGCCTCATCGTGGAGCAATACGGGGGTGTTCTGGATGTCAAGAGCATCGAGGGGGAAGGCGCGACATTCACAATCCGCATGCCGCTGCCCATGCCGCGATTTGGGTCCGGCTGTGCAAGTCCAGCCGATCGAGAATGTGCTCCACGTGGGCACGCGCCGTCGCTGGACTGATCACCAGTTGCTCGGCAATCTCCGCATTCGTCAGCCCGCGCGCGACCAGCGCCACCACCTCGCGCTGTCGCGCTGTCAGTGGCTCCTCAGCCGCCGCGTTGGCATTACCGGCTGTTGACGGGAGCGAATCAAGAAACTGGCGTGCCGCTGTGGTTGCTTGAGATCGACTCAGCCGCTCGCCGAATGTCCAGGCCGCATCGAATGCGTTAGTGCCGATCGCGTGCCGCGCAACATCTAGCCAGTGAGCGTTGCGCGCCTGCTCGCTCGGCCAGGGTGCGGTTCTCGTGCGCGTCCGCAATTGCGCGGCGGCGCCAGCGATCTGCACCGACGGAGCCGGCGACTCAGCGGCCAACACACACGCCACTGCTTCAAACGTGCGAGCCAGGCCCATCTTGTCGCCTGCGGCACCGGCGATATCCAGCGTTTCGATCAAGCAGTCGCGCGCTTCGCTGAGGCGGCAGCGCTCCAATGCGATATGGCTCAGAGCCCGCAACGCAATGCCTATCCCCGAGAGGTCCGTGATCACGCGCAGCTGTTTCAGCGCGTCATGCGCGAGGCGAACGGCCTGCCTATCGTCGCCGGCATGATTCGCAAGATACGCGAGGGTAACCATCGCGCGCGACGTCGCCCACGTAAATGCCCGTCCGCGGCCGAGCTCCAGACACCGGTCACAGGCGATGCGGGACGCGACATACTCACACTGCTCAAACAGGACCGCTGCGGTGCTTGCAACCACGGCCTCCTCGCCGAAGGAAAACCCCAGCCCGTGGTACTCGGTCTCCGCTCGGCGATAGAGTTCGAGGGCGCGGGCGAGGTCCCCGCTGGCTCCAGCGACATCAGCCTGAAGGTGGCTGCACAGCGGTGGCTCGCGGTCGAGGTCGCCCGGCTCGAGCGACCCGCATGCCTGGTTTAGCGCCGCTCTCGCCGCGGCCATGTCGCCGAGGCTGTAATTGAGTGAGCCAAGCCCCTTGAATGCCTGACTGCGCAACCGCGGAAAATCGGCGGCGCCGGGAAGTGCCAGCGTGCGTCGGACCCACTCGACGCCCTCGGCGAGATCGCCCTTGTAATTCCATATCCTGATGCCGGCCGCGGCCAAGCGTAGTGCTAGCTCGGTTTCGGCCGCGTCGATCGCCCAGCCCCACGCGCTGCGCAGATTGTCGAGCTCCAGCCGGCGTCTTGCGATCTCGACCGGACTCAGCGTGTCAGGGTGGATACTTTCCACGCTATCCAGCACCCAGTCGTAGTGGCGTCGCTGCACTCCCTCTTGCTCGCCCGATTCGACCAGACGCTCACGTCCATACTCACGCAGCGTGTGGGGCATGTTTTGCCGCACGCCACCGTTCACGGCCTCGCTCACCACCATTGATCTGTCGAAGAGGCGCTCCAGCAACGGCAGGATGTCGGAGCAAGCAAGCGGTTCGCCTCCGCCGACGCGCTCGGCCGCCTCGAGCGTCCAACCACCAGCGAAAACAGACAGGCGGCGGAACAGCACGCGTTCGTGTTCTCTCAGCATGCGGTAGCTGAAGTCAACGGTAGCCTTGAGTGTTTGCTGGCGATCTGGCGCGGTGCGCCTGCCGGAGTTCAAGAATTCCACGCCTGATTCGAGCCGCGCGAGCAGTTGGTCGACGCTCAGGATTTTCAGGCGTGCCGCCGCCAGCTCGAGCGCCAGTGGGATCCCATCAAGCCTCCGACAGAGCTCAGCGACCTCGCCGGCATTCTCTTCCGATAGGCTGAACCAGGGCGCGACCGCATGCGCCCGACGGACGAACAACTGGACGGCATCGGAGTTCGCGATCTCCAGAAAAACGGCATCACTGCTGGGAATGCTTAGCGGCGGAACGCGCCAGGCGACTTCCCCCTCCACGTCGAGCGGCTCGCGGCACGTCGCAACGATCGCCAGGGTGGGGTCTGCCCGTAGTAGTTGATACGCCAGCCGAGCGATGTCCACAACGACGTGATCGCAATCGTCGAGCAGCAGCAATAGCCTTTGCGGCTGCAACTGTTCGCTCAAGACCTCTATCAAAGAGTCTCCAGCGTGCTCAACAATGCCCAAGGCCTGCGCCACCGCGCGTGGAACGCGGGGTGGATGATCCAGCGCTTGCACCTCGACGTGGTAGACCCCATCTGCAAAGTCGCTTGCCACCCGTCGCGCGACCTGCGCAGCCAGTCGACTCTTACCAACACCGCCAAACCCGGTGAACGTGATCAAGCGTTCGGTGCGCACGAGCTGGGCACAATCATCCACTTCCGATTCTCGGCCGACGAAGCTGCTGAGCTCTGCAGGTAATCGCACTTTGTAATTGCTCGAGACGGAATCTGATTCCGCGCGTTCAATGGCGCGTTGGGTATTGTGCGACTCCAGCCTCGCCAACTGCGAAGTTAGCCAGTTGGAGCGCGCAATCCGGAGTTCGCCGCGTTCCCACCGGGCAACGGTGTTGCGCGGTACCCCGAGCGCATTTCCGAGCTCCTGCTGGCTCAAGCCGAGAGTTCGTCGTCGGTGTGCCAGGCTCATCGGAGTGAGCGGTTCATCTGCAGACGAAGAAGACGTGTCACCGGCAAGTGTTGCCATCGCACTTCACAGGGGCGTGTTGAAGATTCCCCTGTTGCTATACGCGCGAGCGGTCTTCCGCGGGTCCACGCGCGGGTGATTACACGGTGACAGCGCTAAACATGGACGTCTACATCATCGCGCTCGATCCGGGCGACCGTTTCGGACTGCCCCTGGACACTGAGTTTGGCGGACCTTTCAGCAGCGGACCGGTATCGAAACAGAGCTGCTCGTCAGAGGTGCGACCCGCGAGATTTCGTCGACGATGATGGACCTCGTGCAGCGGACCGCCGGCTCAACCTTGCCCAACAGCACTCAGCGGAGCCGATCCGCCGCCTCGAGCTGAGATTGGGCGGCGCGCTGTTCGAGCGCAAAACGAGAGAGGCCCGCCGCAGGCCGGCGGCGAGGACCTGCTCCCCTATGCGCGCCAAATGCGGTCCGCCACCAGGCGCGGAATCGAAGCGGCACGCGGTGCCGTCGACGGCGTCACCGGCCGCTTGCTACTCGGCGTCGGCCTCCGCACGCTCCTGTTAGCCAACGCGAGTCGACGGCCTCCGGGACCGATTGGTGGTACTGACGCGCTACGCTCTCGGCCCGTACTGGAACCATGTCCACGCAGAGCGACCCGTGGAAGCCTCTTTCAAAGCCGTCCACGGGCCGCCTGCCAGGAAGGAGCGCCTGCCCACTCTTTTCGTTCTGCACGGCAGCGGCAAACCGCGAGTCGTGTGTTTTGACAATCACAACATTGGTGTCAGACGACGCCAAAAAGGCACGTAGAGCTCGTGAATTGCGGGTCGTTTTGAACTCGAAAGCGGCCGGAAACCGGCCGCTATTCACCCAAATATCGTAATAGAGGTGAAACTCAGATGCTTTCGTGAGGCCCGTGAGCTACAAGATGTTGTATTCGGCAAAGTGCACAAATACAACATCTTGTAGCGAGCGGCGCGAGTTGGGTGAGTTTCGCGAGAGCTGGGAGCCGGCATTGTGGGCAGAAACACAAACGTCGCTGTCCACAAGCGCGGCTGAGTCCCAGGACCGACGTGAGTAGGCCGGTGCACGCTACCCGTCAGCACGTGCGGGTGGGGGTCGATCGCGCCCGATGAGACCGGTCATGCGCCTCGACAAGGACCATGGCAGCTTCGATTGCATCCACGAGCGATGGCAGGCGGGCATGGCCTCCATCATCCAACGCCAACACAGCCACTCGTCCGAATCCAGGTCGCGCGGGTGGGACAGCCTACTAGCGCGGGCCGCACTGGCAGGCACCCACACCAATGGGGCTCATCGCCGTTCTGCGCCGGAGCCGTCGTCGTCTGAGAGCAGATGGATGCAGCGCGGCCGATCGCACCCTACAGGTGCGACCCTCACGGGGTAGTGCGACTCCGCCATGTGGTCGCTGAAGATCGACGCCCGGCCCGGCCGGCGCGCAGACTGCGCATTGCCAACGCCGGCGGTTGGTAGTTCACAAACGGCCTGAGGCGCGTGGCGCGTGTCCGACTCGCTGAAGCCCGACACGTGTTCCAGCAGCTCGTCTCGACTTCAGACCGTGTGAAATTTGGCGACGAATTCGAAGTGCTCCGCGTTCGCTCTCGGGTCGGCCCGACGATGCCGCTGGCGGCGGTGCTCTTCGATGTTGCGCATCGCACGACGCGCTCGCTCCTCGGGTTCTTGCGCCAGAGCCGTGGCGCAACGTGCGGGCACGTGGTGGTAGTTCATCAGGCCGTAGAGGTTGCCCAGGCCGCCGAAATGGGCCTTGGACTCTTCTACACGGTGCGTACGGACGAAGGCGAGATCGGCCGCGCAGTCCAGGTTGTGCAGTCGGCCCCCAACGGTTCCTCCAGCTGCGCGAGCGCGCGGTATTCGGCGGCGAGCGCCTCGTGCAGGACGATCTGCTCCATGTGCTCTTTGCGTGTCGTCATGACACAACTCACTTCAAGCATGTCTCATCAGTGCTGGACCGCCAATTCCAACATGTCCGAGTCCAGCTGACCGTAACGACCGGCCGCGACACAGCAAGTATACGGCTCCTCTGCGTGATTTATCGGAAAACCGCCACCATGAGGGAGAAATAACCGGAGGCGGAATACAAGCATCGTCGACAGCGGCCGTCCGGCGGTCGCGCGTTCGCTGGCTGTCTTTTGGGCTTATTTCGGAGCTTCCGTCCAGAGTGGAGCCCCCGGTCTGGGCCGGGGCTTGCAAATCGGACTCCAGTTGATCAGGCCATTGGTTGTGCGTTGCTCCGGTGTCAGAACAGTACCGGCGCGCGTGGAGGCACGGCCGCGCTCCACGTCGTCAACGGCGCAGTCGCCGCTGGAGTGGCCGTGAGCGAGAGGCTGATATCGACGTCCATGTCACCATGCGGGCGTTCGGATTCGCAGGGCCCGGAGTCGCCCGAGCGGGGACGGATAGCGCTCGTCAGCTGGTGACACTGCCGTCTAGCTCGCCTGGGATACCGGGCGGAATACGACACCGCCGGAGGCTCGATGGTAACTGTGGGTATGAGTCAGTCCGGCCCGCTCGGAGGAACGTAAGCCAGATAGCCCGTCGGAGTCCTCGCAAGCAGTCGCGACGGCACTTTTGAACTCACCGACACGCGTTGAACACGCGTAGACGACCGCATGGGCGGCGCTGGTCAAGACGATACAAAGCGGTGGAAGTCAGAGAGCGCTTGAGCTCGGCGGCGTCGCTCGATGATCTGCGCACTCGAGCAGTGCGTGGTGCCGCTGCCGTTTGGGTCTCGCTGCAACTCGACTGCCAAGTGTGGTGGTTTGGATTCAGCAAGGCGTCGACGCCGAGCAGGTCTGCCGACGCCTTACACCCTTCGGCGAAAGCTGCTATGGGAACGCGCCATCCACGCGGCCTGCGCGCTGGTCGCGGACCTTCTAAACGGACCACAACCCAGCGGGTGCGGGTGAAGTTCCCGTATCCCCTGGGCGAGCGCCAGCGGCTGGATCCGTTACTTTCGCATGACATTCACTACGCGGATGAGTGGGAGGAATGACTGGTCGGTCATCCCCGTGACCCGCGGTTCGTGAGCGCAATCGCGAGTCCGCAATTTTTCACAGAAAACTCACGCGCCGGTGGCCCTGGTTGGTGGTGCGGCAACTCGGCGGCGTTGACTAACCGGTCATATCCTTCCTGAATATGTGAACGGCTGCCTGGCTGCATGTATCGCTGATCTGGATTCCATGCGTCCGCCGCACTGCCGCACAGACATGACTGACATGAACGATCAGCGACAATGGCACGCGCTCCAACTCCCGAGAGTTGCGAGCGGAGTGAAGCTATTTCGACGACGAGCACCGGCGGCATGAACTTTCTCAATCCGCTTGGTCTTGCGCTCGGTACGACCCTGCCGATCATCGTCATCTTCTATCTTCTGAAAGTACGCCGCCACAATGAGGAAGTATCGTCGACCTTTCTGTGGCATGATCTGATTCGAGACGTCGCGGCACATGAACCACTTCAGCGACTGAAGTGGAGCGTGCTGCTTCTACTGCAACTATTTGCGCTCGCTCTCATCACCGTTGCTGTTGCCCGACCCTTTTCGGAGCAGATCGGGCAGAAGCCGATCCAGGCCATCCTCGTGCTCGATGCCTCGGCCAGCATGCAGGCAAACGACGTTCAGCCCTCCCGCTTTGACAGAGCCGTCCAGGATGCGCGGCGGACCGTCGCCAGTCTGCCCGAGAACTCGGTCGCGACGCTCATTGTGGTGACCGCTCATCCGCAGGTCCTGGTGGCAGCCACGGCCGACCGCCAGCAGGTGGATCGCGTGCTGGCGAATGCGCGACCGTCCAGCGCCGTGGAAAACATGCAGGAGGCCTTGCTATTGGCACGGTCGCTCGGGGGCGATCCGAACTCGCGCCGCATCTACGTCTTCACGGACGGCGCTTTTACCCTGTCTCCCGACTTACCGGAGGACCTTGGACCAGTTGAAGTGGATAAGGTCGGAATGAACGCAGCTAATCTCGCCGTCACGGTAGTCTCTGCCCGTCCTGACCTACAGGACAACCGTCGCCAACAAGTGTTCGCGCGAACGCAGAACTTCTCCGACTCGCCTGCGCACGCCGTGCTAACCATGTCTGCTGACGGAGAGGAGATTGAACGCCGTCCTGTTGATCTTGCCCCGAATGGCACAAGCGAACAGGTCTTTAATGATCTCCCTCCGGGCGCACGTTGGGCGAGCGTAAGCATCACGGCAGTTGATGCTGAAGACAATCTGCCCCTGGATGATTCGGCTTTTGCGGCGCTCGCGAACCGCAAAGCTGCTCAGGTGCTCCTGGTAACCCGGGGCGACTCATTTCTCGAAAAAGTCCTCACGTTGTTGCCGAATGTTGAGCTGTACCGGATCTCTGTTGAGCGGTACTTGTCGGTTGAAGCTGATCGGTTCGATATCGTTGTCTTCGACAACTACCTGCCGCCGCTTCTGCCTCCGGGTAACCTCCTGGTCATCGATCCTCCGAGTCGAGGGGCGTACCCTGCAATCGGCTCCGCCGACCGTCCGCGCGTGGCTACATGGGATCACGAGGACCCGATCCTGGACTTCGTTGATGTCCGCGACCTGACTGTCCAACGGGCTGTCAAACTCGAAGTGCCGCACTGGGCCAAGGCATTGATCAGTGCCGAAGATGGCACACCACTCCTGCTGGTCGGCCAGGATGGTGAACACAAGGTCGCCATCCTGCCGTTTGAACTCCAGCAATCCAATCTGCCACTCATACCCGCATTTCCGATCCTGATGGCGAACCTGGCCAATTACTTGTCGCCGCCCGGCGTGGTCCAGTCAGCTCAAATCCAGCCTGATGACCCCGAGTCGCTATCGCCATCGCCGCAGGTTCAGACGGTGAGAGTGATCGGGCCAAGTGGCCATGGCAGCGACTTGGGGACAGGCCAGGGCCCTCTGACATACGCCGCGACGGATGAGCCAGGTCTGTACAGCGTGCAGCAGTTCGCCGCCGAAGGGCAGCAAATACCGGGCGACGATTTCTTCGCTGTGAATCTGAGTAGCCCGGAGGAGAGCGATCTTCGTCCGCGACTCACGGGCCTCGCCAATCCGGGTGAACCGGACGCGGGCTCCACAATGCTCCGGAAAGAGTACTGGGGTGTACTCTCCGCCGCGCTGTTGCCGTTACTCCTGTTCGAGTGGTTCTGGTTTCACCGTCGTACGTAGCCGCATTATCCGAGGGTCCCGTGGAACTGCGCCTGATGCCGAACCAGATCGCCGAAACCGCCGCGTGTGTCGGCAACGGGGGCTCAGTCGGGCCATCGGACTTCTACGTATTGGCGGGTAAGTTGCTCATCGTTCGGCAGTCATCACCGCAGGCGTTCGCACTCTGCTGGCCATCGCCCGATCCGCGTCGGTTTGCAGGGCACCTGCGGTGACCCTGACCAGGCTCAGCGCGCCCGGACCGAGGAACTGATAAACAATTGACGGACCGCGACTGGCCGTAATGAATGCCGCAAATCAGTCGCGTGACCCACGATCCAAACGCCCTGCTGTCGCCGTGCCTGGTCGTGAGGCGAACCCAGCGCGCATATACGCATCTAAGGCTTGAAATTCGCGGACCCGGAACAACGCAAAACCGGTTGCCATGGCGAATTTCACACGATTCTCACGTCATCGCTGGGGCCTAGCAGAATCCCGGCTGCGGGCTGCTTCGTTTCAGTTGGTGCAAATGGAACGAGTGCGCCCGGTGGCGAAGTGGTGGTTTTTCCGCGGATCGCTTGGCACGCACGGATGCGGCTGATTGACCGGCTGCCCTCGGGGGCGCCGATGGTTGATCGATCGCGGTCAATACAACCTCCGGCTGTTCACAGTCGGTTGCATGCCACCGTCCTGGTCCTGGCGCTGCTCGTCACCGTACTGGCGGTAAGCGAAGCCATCCCCCGCGCGTTCGAGCTGCCCCGGGCGCTGGCCGAGCGACGCAGCGTCATGGCAAACCTCTACCAGCTCGATGATGCCGCCGGCTATGTCCTGCGTCCGAACTATGACGGTCGCGTGAGCACGCTCGAATACGACCAGACCTTCCACACCAACGCGCGCGGACTCCGCGGACCCGATCTCGGACCGAAGCCACCGGGCGAGTTCCGTCTGGTGGTGCTCGGCGACAGTATCGTTTTCGGCGCAATGATCCCCGAGGAGCAGCTCCTCACCGAACAACTCCAAACGCTCCTGCATGCGCGCGGCTATGCGCAGCTGCGCGTCGTCAATGTCGCGGTGCCGGGCTGGGGCACTTTCAACGAGGCCGGCTACCTGGCAGCCAACGCTAGCTGGATCCAGCCGGACCTGGTCGTGTTGGCCGTCTTTCTCGGAAACAATGTTGAGAAGAACGTGCTGGCGACGGCCGGAGGCTACGTGCTGACGAGCGACGCGGCTGGGGTCGCCTATGGCCCGCGTGCGGGTGACGTTGTGCAGAACTCTGTCGAGCGGTTTCCGCACAACTTCGACGTGATGGCGATCGAGCACGCGCCGGGAAGGTTGGACCGGTTCGTTTGGCAACCCGGCGAACCACTGCCTGAGCCGGCGGGCAACCCGCCGGCCGCCGAGTTGACGAGCACCCCGAAAGGACGTGCTCCCGCGAGACTCGACCCCTTCGCGTTGGTGGATATCGCGCGCACCTGGCTCAGGGACAATTCCCGCCTGTATCTGGCAGCGTCCGACGCGCTCTTCAGCTTGGGTCGCGGCTACAGCCGGCCGGAGACGCTCGGCCTGGATACCTGGGACGCGTACGCGCTGCGCGACGAGCCGGATTGGTACTGGGTTCAGGTTGCCTACCCGCTCACTGAGCGCTACCTCGAGGCCACCCGGGAGGCGGCGGCCAACGCCGGCGCCTCGCTGATCGCTCTGCTCATACCCCACAACGCACAATATGACGAGGCGCAGCGCCAGAACGAGCTCAGTCGCTTCCACCTCAGCCCGGACGAGGTCGACCTGACCAGGCCGAATCGTGAGTTGACGGTCGCGGCGAATCGCCACGGCATTCCGGTCATTGACTTATTGCCTGCGCTCAGCGCGCGCGCGGATCGCGACGCCTTGACGTATCAGTACGACTTTCACCTCACGCCGCTCGGCCACACCGTCGTCGCCGAGGCGCTCGCCGACGCACTCGAGCAGCGCAGCTTGCTGCCGCCGCGTTGACGCCGGGCGGAGCCGACGCATGTATCGTCGGTGCGCCACGTCGCACTACGACTCGCTTGGTGCCTGGAGCCAGCCGCCCTGGCGCAGGAATTGTGCGAGCTCTTGCGCTGCCACCTGGTGGCCCAGAGCGCTGAAGTGCGTGTCCTGGCGCAGGTACAGCTCGGCGCGATCGGACCTCAGCCGAAAAACCGGCAACAGATCCAGCACGGGCAGGCCGAGGCGGTCCGCATACGAGTGCAACTGGTGCTGAGGGCGATCCCAATCGACCTCGTCATCAGCGAATCTGAAGTCCGCCATCGTGCGCGCCCTCATCTCGTCATCGAACTGGGCCATCTGGGGAATTGCCACGACGACGGTGGGCGCCCCGACGCTGGCCGCCGTCGCGCGGATGTCCTCGAGGTACGAGCCAAACAGCGGCCAGGCGACGTCTAGCCAATAGGTCCGTGGGGGGTCGCGCAGAATCGTCCACTCGAAGCTAGAGACGTTCAGGCGCTTCAGTTCCTTGCTTGGCGCACTTGCGCCTGGTGCCGTCGTGACACTGGGATCAACCGGTTCCCCGAACACGTGAGCCAACAGCAGTGAGTGCGAGCGTGCTCCGTCCCACGCGGCGTGTGCAAATAAGCGCACGTTGGCCAGAGGTGGGTCTGAGGATGTGCTTCCGCTGGACGGCGGCACGTACGGCGGGGTGCCTGGCGGCGAGTTGCCTACGGGCGTTGGCAATGGCTGACCCGGATTCCATGGAGGCGGAGTCTCGGCTGGAGGCAAGCCGTTGCGTGGGAACCACGTGCCGCTCTGGTCCAACAGTTCTCCGGCAGCCGGGCCCCAGGTCACACCTTTCGGATGTTCGGGTGCGTCGCGGTAGCCGCCCTGTACTGTCAGCACGTTTTCGACGATGTTGTTTCCGACAAACACCGAGACCACCACCAGATCCGGCTGCATCCACCCGATGTTTTCGCGCAGGACCCCGTCCTGACAGTACGTCCCGCACCCACCGATACCGGCATTGATCACTCGGACATCGCTGAAGCCACTGGCCTGGAGCTCGTCCTGGAGTAGGGCGGTGTAATTCTGCTCGTATGGCACCTGGCCGCCTGCCGTGTAGCTGTCACCGAGGACAACAATGCGGAACTCACCGGGCGGCTTTACCGGCGGCACGTCGGGACCGACAAAACCATGGCCGTTGGTCCGCAGCACCTGGTCGTACTCGGGTGAGCGCAGGCGAACGCACAGGTTCGGACGCATGGCGAAACCGGACTGAGCATCCAGTCGGAACAGACCGTGCTGGCCCTGCAGAATGCCATTGGAACCCGCGCATTCCAGGTCGGCGAATTCAGACGCACGTAGCTCGGCGACTCGCAGGCCGATCTCGGTCAAAGTGCCGCTGAACAGGACCATCGCGGCGCAGAGCACGACGAGTTGGGGCCACGGAAACGCCGCTTCGCGTGTTGCGCTGACCATCTGTTATTGGAGACGAACTGAGGCGGCTCGGCGCAT
>JAFAZN010000235.1 GCA_019239775.1 Chloroflexota bacterium | reverse complement strand
ATCAAATCCTGGCAGGACATCTAAAGTAGGATCTTCTCCAGCCCCGATGCTGGCAGATCGACCGATCTCCGCGTTCGTTGCGACCACGCAACCGGACGTGGCGCAGCGCTTCTACACCGACGCGCTCGGATTGAAGCTCACCAGTCGCGACCAGTACGCATTGGTGTTTGATGCTGGCGGGACCATGCTCCGCGTGGTCATCGTCGAGAGCCTTGCGCCACAACCGTTCACGATCCTGGGCTGGGTGGTTCCCGACATTCGGGCCACGGTGGCCGAGCTCACACACAGAGGCGTGGACTTCACGCGTTACGCATGGATGGACCAGGACGAATTGGGCATATGGAGTACGCCGGACGGTTCGAAGGTCGCGTGGTTTACCGACCCGGACGGCAATACGCTCTCGCTTACACAATTTCAAGGAACGTAGTGAAGGAGTCTTGATGGACGACCGCCTGTTCAGGTCTCTGGAGTGGCGCAATATTGGACCTCACCGCGGCGGGCGCTGCGTCGCCGTGGCCGGGCATCCCACCGAAGCCGGCACGTTTTTCTTCGGCGCGTGTGCTGGTGGTGTCTTCAAGACGACCAATGGCGGTTCTCACTGGCGCAACGTCTCAGACGGGTACTTCAATACTGCCGCGGTCGGCGCAATTTCTGTCTCGGATACCGATCCGAACGTCGTCTACGCGGGCACTGGAGAAGCGTGCATTCGCAGCAACGTCTCGCATGGTGACGGTGTGTATCGCTCCGATGATGGCGGTCAGACCTGGCGCAACCTCGGCCTGGCGCCAACGCGCCACATCAGCCGGGTGGTGATTCATCCGACCAATCCGGACATCGTGTACGTCGCCGCGCTCGGCCATGCCTGGGGTCCCAATCCGGAGCGTGGCGTGTATCGCTCAACCAACGGCGGCAAGACCTGGGACCTGGTACTCCACAAGAGCGACAAGGCTGGCGCGGCGGACCTCACTATTGATTTCCGCAATCCGCGCGTGCTGTACGCTGCGATCTGGCACGGTCGTCGCTTCCCACATGCCGCCGAAAGTGGCGGACCGGATTCCGGTATCTGGCGCAGCCTGGACGGTGGCGACACGTGGACCGAGGTCACCCGCAACCCCGGTATGTCTTCTGGGTTACTCGGGCGCATCGGAGTCGCCGCGTCGCCCGCACAACCGGGACGCGTCTGGGCGCTGGTCGAAGCCGAAGACGGCGCGATGTTTCGCTCCGATGACTACGGACAGACCTGGGAACGCCTGTGTGAGAACGCCGACCTGCGTCGAAGACCGTGGTATTACATGCACATCTACGCCGATCCAGAGGATCAAAACACCGTCTGGGATCTCAACCTGGAGTGCTGGCGGTCAGTGGATGGCGGCAAGACATTCGACGCCATTCCGACACCTCACGGTGACAACCACGGACTGTGGATCGATCCGCGCAACTCCAACCGGATGATCGAAGGCAACGACGGTGGCGCTACCGTCACCTTCGACGGCGGCCGGACCTGGTCCAGCCTGCTCAACCAACCAACCGCGCAGTTCTACCACGTCACTACCGACAACCGTGTCCCCTACCGCGTGTACGGCTCTCAGCAAGACAACTGGGCCATGAGCGTGCCAAGTATGAGTTTCGAGGGTGCGATCTCGTGGCGCGATTACGTCGAGCCGGGTGGCGGTGAAAGTGGCTATATCGCAATTAGCAAAAAACCGCCGTACACGGTCTTCGGCGGAGGCATCGGCACAGGAGCGGGCCACGGTCGACTGATTGCCTGGAACCCGGAGACCGGCCAGAAGCGCAACGTGACCGTCTGGCCGGAGGTGTTCGGCATGGGCGGCGGTGCTGACCTGATGAAGTACCGCTTCCAGTGGACATTCCCGGTGGAAACATCGCCACACGATGACTCCACGGTGTACATCTGCTCCAACTATGTCCACCGCTCGACGGATAACGGCAGCAGCTGGGAAACGATCTCGCCGGACCTTACCCGCAACGACGCGGAAAAGATTGGACCGTCGGGTGGCCCGATCACCGCCGATAACTCCGGCGCGGAGATTTACTGCACCATTTTCGCCTTCAGAGAGTCTCCGCACGAACGCGGTGTGTTCTGGGCGGGCTCGGATGACGGACTCCTGCACATCTCGCGCGATGGTGCGAAGTCCTGGCAGAACATCACTCCTGCGGATCTGCCGGAGTGGTCGATGATCAACATGATCGAGCCGTCGCCGCACGAGGCCGCCACCGCCTACGTTGCCGCAACCGGCTACAAGTCTGATGACCTGCGGCCGTATCTCTATCGGACGAATGACTACGGCGCGACCTGGACACGGATCGTGAACGGTGTTCCGGAGGATGAATTCACGCGCGTCGTCCGCGAAGATCCCAATAAGCGTGGTCTGCTGTACTGCGGCACCGAACGCGGCATCCTGATTTCGTTTGACGACGGTGTCAACTGGCAACGCCTGGAGACCAACCTGCCGGTTACGCCAATCTGGGACCTGGTGGTTAAAGACACCGACCTGGTCGTTGCGACGCACGGTCGCGCATTCTGGATCCTGGATGATATTACGCCGCTGCACCAGCTCCAGTCGGACATGGTGGTCAAACCGGCGCAATTGCTCAAGCCGCGCGACACCGTGCGGTTCCGCTTCTACGGTCGCGCGCAGGGCAAGTCCAAGGTGCACACCAACTACAAGATGACCGGCCCCGTGACGGTGGCGTTCCGCCGCACGGAGACACCTCAGGGCGGTATTCAGGAACAATTCCTGGATGCAGGACGCAATCCGCCCGATGGTGTCATCATCCACTACTGGCTGCGCGAGCCCTCCGACTCGGTGCGGTTGAGCATCCTCGATGCGGACGGTAACGAGGTGCGCACGTTCACGCCAAAGCGTGAGATGCCCATGGCCTCCACACCCTCGGGTACCTCGGCCTCCGCTCCGTCGTCTACGGTTACCTCGACCTCCTCGTCTACTCCATCGTCCACCTCCTCGACGGACTCTGCGTCTTCTGCGTCATCAACCTCCGAAGGTTCGGGCACGGGCGCAGAGGTGCAGCAAGTGACCGCCTCGGAGGAAGTCACCGAACCCTCGGATGATGAGGACGCAGAACAGGCGCCGTTTGCTCCGAACGTCGCGGGCATGAACCGCTTCGTATGGGACTATCGCTATCCAAAACCAGCCAAGATCGAGGGCGGCAGTCGCGGCTCGCGCGAGGAAGCACTGGAGAACGTGGGCGGACCGCGCGCGGTCCCAGGCTCGTACCAGGTGCGACTTTCGGTCGGCGACGTGGTGCAGACGGAGTCGTTCCAGGTGTTGCCCGACCCGCGCCTGCCCGTGTCACTGGAGGACCTGCGCGCGCAATTCGAGCTCAAGGTACGCATTCGCGATCGCACCTCGGAGACCAACACCGCCGTCAATCAGATTCGAGGTCTGCGCTCGCAAGTTGAGAGCTGGGAGAAGCGCGCGGCTGGCCGCAAGTCTCTGTTGGATGCTGCTGCAGCAGTGAAGACGGAGCTGCGCGCAATTGAAGCCGAGTTGATCAACATCGACTTCGAGAAGCCGCGGCCTGGGCCGAACCGAATCAAGGAGAAGCTGGATTCGCTCAGCTCGATGATCGACGAAAGCGACGACGCGCCGACCCGCGGCGCCTACGAAGTGTATGACATGCTGGCCGCCCAGCTGGCGACACAGCAAAACCGCCTGCGCGCCCTGCTCGACGGCCAGGTGGCTGCCTTCAACAGGTTGGTTCAAAGTGAAGCCCTGCCAGCCATCGGATTGTAAGAACAAGGAGTGATTTGGGAGTCGAAAGCTCAGTCTAAGACGAGTTTTCTTTGGGAGTCGAAAGGCTGCGGCCTTTCTCCGCAGGGTGGATAGAAACTCGCCCTGGACCTCGCCTGTTTGGGCGCTCCAAACCCGCGTAACCTGGCGCGGACCTGCCGGCGCGGCGAACGGGTCGAGGTCTACCACCGTGTGAGGCGGACCCTCCCACAACCCCGGGGACAGCGACCCCCCACTACGTGCGGGACAAAGGTTCGATCGACACAGACGTTCGTGGCGCGGACGCAACCGCAACGCCGTGCGCGAGTTCCGAGCGCTCAAACAGGCGAGGTCCAGGGCGAGTAGCCCTGGGGAGAAAGGCCGCAGCCTTTCGACTCCCAAAGAAAACTCGTCTTAGACTGAGCTTTCGACTGCCAAATCAACTTCTAAACGGCCTGGCATTCACCTTGCAGGAACGCGGGTGAGCGCCTCAGGCGAGGGGGTCACGTTGGGCATGCCTTCCATTTCTTACGACTTGTTGGTCATTGGCTCTGGCCCGGCCGGCCAGCGCGCGGCCATTCAGGCCGCCAAACTCAACAAGCGCGTGGCCATGATCGAGCGCAAGGCGGTCATCGGCGGCGTTTGCATCAACACGGGCACGATCCCCAGCAAAACGTTGCGCGAGGCGGTGCTGGATCTCTCGGGCTACCGCCTGCGGGACCTGTACGGCGCCTCGTACACGGTGAAGCAGAACATCACGATGGAGGATCTGCTGTATCGCACCGATCACGTGATTCGCCACGAGATCGACGTGACACGCCACCAGCTGATGCGCAACCGCGTGGAAGTCTTCAGCGCGGAAGCCCAATTTCAGGATCCGCACACGGTCCAATTGAACGAAACGGACGGTCGCGGCAGCCGCATCGTCTCCGCCGACCGCATCGTGATCGCCACGGGCACCGAAGTCACCAGAGACGAAAGCATCCCATTCGATGGTGAGCGCATCGTCTGCAGCGACGACATCATCAACATGAAGCGACTGCCCCGCACCATGACCGTCGTGGGCGCGGGCGTGATCGGGCTGGAGTACGCCAGCATCTTCGCCGCCCTCGGCGTGCGCGTAACGCTGATCGACAAGCGGCATCGCCTGCTGCCGTTTGTCGATGCCGAGATCATCGACACACTCGCGTACCACCTGCGCGAAAACCGCGTGACCCTACGGCTCGGCGAAGAGGTCTCCAGCATGGAGTTGGTCAGCGACGCGTTCGGCGAGCACGTGAAGATTCATCTTGCGAGCGGCAAGCAGGTGCTGACCGATACCGCCCTGTATAGCGTGGGCCGCAGCGGCGCCACCTCCACGCTGAATGTTCAGGCGGCCGGCCTCGCCACGGATGACCGCGGCCGACTGTCCGTCAACGAGCGCTTTCAGACCAGCGTGCCGCACATCTACGCGGTTGGCGACGTGATCGGCTTCCCGAGCCTCGCTTCAACCTCGATGGAGCAAGGGCGGCTGGCAGCGTGTCACGCGTTCGGCGTTCGCGCGACTAGCGTGCCGGCGCTATTTCCGTACGGCATCTACGCGATCCCGGAGATCTCGATGGTTGGTCGGACCGAAGAGGAGCTCACCGAGCAGGGCATCCCATACGAGGTCGGCAAAGCGCACTATCGCGAGATCGCCCGCGGCCAGATCATTGGCGACACCACCGGCCTTTTGAAGCTGATCTTCCACCTGGACAGCCACGAGCTGTTGGGCGTCCACATCATCGGCGAAGGCGCCAGCGAGCTGGTCCACATCGGGCAGGCGGTGATGGCCTTTGGTGGCCAAGTCGAGTATTTCGTCAATACCGTCTTCAATTACCCAACACTGGCGGAGTGCTACAAGACCGCCGCGTTCGACGGCGTCAATCGCCTGGGTCTGGCGCCGATCGAGGCGCTGTCCGTTCCGGGCGCCGCCGCCTGACGGCGGCGCTTTCACAAAAGCAGAACCTAGCGGGCGACGGCCTCCCAGCGTTCGCGGAACTCTGCCAGCGGGACGCGGTCGAAGAGCAGGTCCGCCATGGCGTCGAGGCCGTTGATTCCGCGCTCCACGATGACTCCGCCGGAGCGCATGCGATAGAGCTCAGGATTATCGACACCTGGCGGCACCGCGCCACGCGCGTGAGCGCGAACGCAATCCAGCAGCTTGCGTCGGGTGCGGATGATCATCACATCTGAGGTGCCGAGGCGTTCCTGGGTGCGATCGTAAATCGGGCCCATGCTTTCCTGAGCCATCGCATCTTGCGCAATCTGCGGAATGCCCGAGTAGGTACCCATGGTCCGTTGCAGGTCGCGGTCGATGAGATAGTCGTTGTGCTGATTGGCAATCGGACGGAAGCGACCGAGCCAGTCAGTGGTGTGCTCGAACTTGCGCACTGGCACGCCGTCGGCGTTGCGGCCGCCGTACGGGTCGTACTTGCCGAGCGGATCGCGGCGCACGTAGCCGGCCTTGAATCCGCCGACCGTTTCGGTTTCGGGCGCCAGAGGTGCCTGACGGCCTACCGTCCAGACCATCGTGTTGTAGTCATCCAGAGGCACCCATGCCAGCGATTGATTCTTGATCCCGAGCAGCCCAGGCGCGTTCATCGTATAGAACGGCATCAGGAAGTGACCCATGCGCCAGTACTCGGTGCCAGGCTCCGCATCACGCACCGCGGCATAGCTGGCGCCGACCGCGTGCTCCTGAGCCACGAACTTCCCGTGGCGCTGCTGCGTGATGTAGTACGCGTCTGAGCCACGCAACGCGTCCTTGGTTTGCTGATGTCCGCCGTGCAGGAAGAACGCGTGCACGGTATCGATGTCGCCTTCCAGGGCCTGGAGCCAGTTCGACTCTTGCAGCCGCATCCAGACCTGGCAGTTCGGCTCGAGATTGGGTAACCACTCGGGCAGCGGCGGCGGCTCGCTTCGAGAGCCCATATAGGCCCACACGATGCCGTTGCGCTCCTGACAGGGGTATGCCACCGCGCGGACTTTCTGCTTGAAATCCGACTCCGCGGGCTCGTTCGGCATATCGACGCAGTTGCCGGCGACGTCGAACTTCCAGCCGTGGTAGACGCAGCGTAGCCCCTCTTCTTCGTTGCGTCCGAAGAATAGCGACGCACCACGATGAGGACAGTTGTTGGCGATCAGGCCGAATTTGCCACTGGTGCTCCTGAAGGCGATCAGGTTCTCGCCGAGCAGGCGCAGGCGCATCGGATCACTGTCGGGCTCTGGCAGCTCGCTGGCCATGAACGCGGGCAGCCAGTACTCGCGCATGAAAGCGCCCATCGGCGTGCCTGGTCCGACGCGACAAAGCAGCTCATTGTCTTCTTGCGACAACATCGGTGCTGTTTAAACCCCCTGGTTCAATGCGACGATATCAGGGCAGACGTTGGCGATGTGCTTCGGCGTAATGCTGGGCGATGAGGTCTTCGCCCCAGTCGCCAGAAATATCTCGGAGCACGGAGTGAATGTGGTTCGCGCCGTTCTGTGTGTTGTCGTATTCGATCAGCCAGCTCGGCGCCTTGATCGTGTAATAGTGACCCTGGCCTGGCTCTTCACTGCCGGCCCAGGCAAACGTGAGAGCCGCAAACTCGGCCTCGAGTTTGCGCCAATACAGCCCACTAAGCTCGTCATTGGTGCGCGTGACGTAGTGGCGAATGAGCTGAGAGAGCTGGTTGCGCGTGTCAGCGCTCATGGCCGACCAGGCAAGACCGTCTGGTGGCGCGAACGCGTTGGCCACGCGGTAATGGTCGGTCAGGATGTCTGGAAAGGCCGTTTCACTCACAATGGCCACGCGCTTCTGTTCCTGCGGCAACGAACGCACCAGCGCGCGAGCCAGGTCCTCCTCAGGCGCCAACGTGCGTTGGCCTTTGGTGGGTCCGTGGCGCACTTCGGCTGGATTGGCACCGAAAAACAGCGGCGTCGAGGCGATGCGATCGCCATCAATCACCGCGAAGTGCAACCCGACGTGGTGCCCACCGATGTGCCATGCCCACGGCAGCCGCCGGCTCGGATCCCCGAACACACAGACGGTGTACTGCTCGGGATGCCGCACGAACGGCGTGACGCGACCCTCCATCTTCTCGCTGGCGAGCAGCGGAATCTCCAGGTCCATGATCATGCGGACGGTATCCGCGCCACGCGCGCTGAGGCCGATGTCGAGTAGTGCAAGCGCTTTGCGTTTCTGCTCCTCACTCATGTTGATCACGCGCAAGCCTGGGCGCGGGGTCGACTCCAACGGGCGGTAGTCCCAGGTGTACCGCCGATCATCACCAAACGGCAGATTCGCGACGCGGCGCTGCTGTTCATTCAACGATCCGAGAAATTCCTGAGCAGCGCTGGCCATGCGACCGGCTGTCGCTGGCGCACGCTCGGTTGCGCTGAGATCAAGAGTTGCAGTCACAGCGGTTGGTACTCCTGACCGGATGGTACTACGAGGGCTGCCATGTCCGATGGTGCGAGCCACTCCAACCGCTGGTCTGGACAGTCTGGTGCGGCAAGGCGCACGGTGTCCGCGCACAGGGCCACCCGGACCAGATCTGTCGGGCGATCAAAGTTGGCTGCTGGAGCATTTTCGAGGAGCGCGTCCATGACTTCGCGCCAGATTGGCGCCGCACCGCTCACGCCGGAGACGTCGCGCATGGGCCGGTTGTCGGCATTGCCAACCCAGACACCAACAACCACGTCCGGGGTGAATCCGACGGTCCAGTTATCGCGGAAATCGGAGGTTGTGCCGGTCTTCACTGCCACATGCTGGTCCGGTAGATTCAGCACGCTATTGCGACCGAAGCCTGGTCCGCGCGCGGCATCGTCTGAGAGCATGTCGTCGATCAGCCACGCGGTGTCCTTGCTCATCACGCGTTTTGACGGTGGACTGTCACCGAAGAGGACTGGAGGGTGATACGCGCCGCCGGTGGCAAATGCACCATAGGCGGCGGTCAGATCGAGCAAAGGCACTTCCGCCGCACCCAGTGTGAGGCTGAGATCGAAACGGTCGGGGTCGGCCAGCGCCTTAGAGAGTTCGAATTGCGACGCGAAGTCGATCACACGGGGTACGCCAAGTTGCGACTCCAACTCCACCGCTGGAACGTTCAACGAACTGGCCAACGCCACGCGCAGCGGAACGTCGCCCCGGAACTGGTGGTCATAGTCTTCGGGAACGTACGCTTCGCCGCGGCGCGTTTGAAAGACCGTGCGTTCATCCTGCAGCATGCTCGCCTCGCTGAACTGCCCGGATTCGAGCGCAGCAGCGTAGGTGATGGGTTTGAAAGCAGAACCCGTCTGGCGCGGCGCTACCGCCATATTGACCTGCGCATCGGGCTGGCTGGAGTCGAAATAATCGATGCCCCCAACCATCGCGCGCACCCCGCCAGTGTGCGCATCGAGCACAACCACGGCCGCGTCGGAGACATCATGATCAGCAAGTCGTGCCACCTGCCGCTGTGCGGCGCGTTCTGCGAGCGACTGGATGTCGCGGTCAAGTGTTGTCTGGATGCGGGTGGCGCCCGCCGGTGCAAGTCCGCGAACGTAGTCGACGAAGTGCGCCGCGCTCAGCGGAAACGGCCGATCGTTCAACTGGATGGGTTCGGCTCTGGCGGAGTCCGCTTGCGCGGTGTCGATGAACCCACGTCGCAACATGAGGTCCAGCACCTGGATCTGACGCGCCCTGGCCGAGGACCAGTGCGTAAACGGATCGTAGTCCGATGGTGACTGGGGCAATCCAGCCAGGAGTGCGGCCTCGGCCAGTGACAGGTCCGCCGCCGGCTTGTCGAAGTACGTCCAGGCCGCGGCTTCGGCGCCGACGGCAAGATTGCCATACGGCACGCTGTTGAGATACTCCTCCAGGATCTGCGTCTTGCTTTGCTGCGCCGTCATTCGAATGGCGAGCCACGCCTCTGTGGCTTTGCGCGTATATGACTGCGCGGAGCGTTCATCGGATTGCAGATAACGCAGGCGTGCCAGTTGTTGCGTAATGGTGGAGCCACCCGAGACCACTTGTCTGGTGGTGAGGTCGTCTCTCACTGCTCGCAAAGTGGCAACTGGATCGATGCCGATGTTCGAGGCGAACGTCTTATCCTCCGCCGCGATGGTGGCTTGCTGGAGTGCCGGCGCAATCGCTTCCAATGGCACGGGCCGGGCGGCGCCGCGCACCGGATCGATCACCTGGTACAGCAGGTGGCCGTGGTGATCCAGGATGTCGATGCCCGTTGGCGGAAGCTCCGCCGGTTGCGGCAGCGGCGTCAGCACAAGCGTTGCGCACAGAGTTGCTGCGCCAAGTGCGATTACACAGAGTGGCCGTCGCTTCACGGGAGTACCGTGAAATGCTGGGTATCGGTGCGGCCGAAGACTTCGGAGAAATATTGCTCGTGCGCGTTCGCGGGGAGCACGTGGAATTCGCCTGGCGTCGCCGCTCGCGCGAGATACGTGTACTGATGTGTTCCTTTCGGCAAGACACCGGCGAACACCGCCACGCGGTCGTTCAGCACCTCCAGGTGACTCCATGGCTGCCAGCCAGGCGTCTGCTGTGCTCGCGCGGCGTCCGCCAGCGCCTGGCTGGAGGTGCGGAGCCGCGCATCGACTGGCTCCAGACCAGCGGGCAACGGATCCTCTAGCACGACGTCGTGCAGGTCGCTCGGCGCGATCACGGTGAAGCGCACCTGGACCACATCACCGACATGGACATCGCTCACGGGAGCGGACGACGCCCCGAACGTCAGGTACTCCCGCCCAACGCTCAGCCCTTGATTGACAAACGGGACATCCTCATCCGTCCCAAATGTCGTCAGGTGGAGTGTGTAGTACAGCCGCCCGGGACCGTCAGCGCGCACGAGGTCCAACCGGTTGTCCATGCCGACTTTCAGCTGTGGCACCGGAACGTTGACGTCGGTGGGCGGCGAAGCGAGGGTTGCGGGTTCAGCGGCGCCGGATTGGAGCAGCGCGCCGTTGAGGTCCGCCTGCCATTGGAACGCTCCGCCGAGCTCTCCGCTCACCGTGAGGTAATCGGTCAGCGCCAGCAGGCTCTGTGCCGTCTCGTGGGTCGTGCTCAATTGCGATGACATAAGCCAACGCACCGTGGAGGCCACCAGCGGATGGTTTGGCTGTAGGTGGACGAGTGCGTCCAGCACTGCCGCGGTGGTGCGGATATCGGTTGCCATGGTCCAGGCTTTCGCGGAGGCGTCGGACGTCTCCCAATGGCTGCCGGTGGCGCTGAGCACCGCTGCATCGGTGAGCTCCGCGAGCAACCCGCCTGTGCGTGGATCGTTCGCGTCGATGCGGGCCATCGCCTGGAGCAGGTAGGCTTTGCCGAGTGGCCCAAGGTCCGCACGACGATCGAACAGGGTCGAGGCGCGACCTGGTTCGGGGGCACCGGATTCCCCAAGGACATAGACGACGAACGCACGCTCGTCCAGGCCACCTGCACTCGGTGATGCAAGGCTGCCGTGAAGGTACACGACGCCCCGCTTCAGCACGTCCTGGTCGACCGCGAAGCCATCCCGTTGCGCCTCCAGAAGGCCGAAGACCGCGTAGGCCGTGAGATACGTGGTGCTGGTGTCATTCGTCCAGAAACCCCAACCACCATCGGCATGTTGGAAGCGATAGATGCGTTGAATCGAGCGCGTCACCAGGTCCGGTAGCTGCGCGGCGATATTCAATGGATCCGCCAGCCCGAGTCCATTGACAGCGTGCTGCAGGGCGAGCCGCGGCAAAAACCGACTCACCGATTGTTCCAGGCACTCGTACGGATAGGCCTCCACCTGGCTCAGGTCGTAACGCAACGCGGCAGCCAGCGAGGGTGTCACCTGAAGATCCAGTTGACCCCGAGTGGAGTCGACATCCTTTGGCACACGCAGCGTTTCGGTCGCAGTTTCGCCCGGAGCTACTTCGCCCGCAGTGGCAACGGTTTCGGATGCGCCCCAGGCTAGCAGCGGCACGTGGAGGTCCGTCGCATCGCGCAGGTTCCCTGCACTCGCCGCAAAGTGGAGTATTGCCTCGCCGCCGCCCACGGACCTCGGCACGGTGACCGGCCACTCGGCGGTCAATGCGCCTCCCGCCGGAACTCCGACAGCGCGCATGCCATCACCGGTGATCGAAAGTCCATCAGCCGTAAGTGATGCCGTAACCTCGAGTGGCGCAGTGGTAGTGTTGTGAATCGCCGCCCGCAAACTGACGCGATCGCCACCCACCAGGAAACGCGGCGGCAGTGGCCGAATCAAGAGTGGTTGACTCGTGACAATATCCGCGGATCCAACACCCACTCGCGTATCCTGGGTAACCGCAACCACGGTCATGCGCCAGGTGGTAAGCGAGTCCGGGAGGTGGACCTGGACGTGGGCAACGCCCGTGGCATCGGTCGTGACGGTCGCAGACCAGAACGCGGTGTCCGGGAAATCCTGGCGTACGCTGGGGGAATCGCCACCGCCACCACCTTTGCGTCCGCTGGAGGCCGCCTCATTCATGCGGTCGATCGAGACGCCGAGGCTCGAACCAGTGCGCACACCGAGTGGCCGTTGATGCCAGAATGCTAACAGCGGATCGAGCTGCGCATCGGAAAGCGCGAGCACGGCGGCATCAACCAGCGCCAACGAGATCTCCGCCGGCACGCCGTGTCCATTGCCATCCAGTGTCGACACGGTGTAGCTCACACTGTCACGCGGAGCGTGCTCGGTCTGATCCGGCTGCACCCGTACCTGCAATTCACGTTCGTGCGTGGACACGGAGAGTTGCGTGTAACCCGTCCACAAACTCGGCGAGCTTCCGCTGCCGAACAGAAGCACCGAGACGTACACATTCGGCACATCGTCGCCGTCGATTGGAATATCCAGCACGGTGCTATTTCCACTCAGATGCTGGACTCGCTGCGATAGAAGTTTGCCCCGCTCGATGCTGATCAACGCGGTTGCATCCGCCACCGGTGCAGGCACCAGCACGTGTGCCGTCTCACCGGGTTGGTACTCCGGTTTGTCCGCTTGCAGCTCCAGTCGGCCGTCGTCCGCAACGCGCCAGGGAACGACGCCGGGCGCGGAGACCCAGAGGTCAGTCGCGCTGCGCGCCGTATGGCCATTGACATCCGCCGCCTCCGCGATGAAGCGGTACTGTCCACCATCGGATGGTGTGAAGCTGAAGCTGCCTCGACCGTCGTCTGCGGCGGTAGCCGCAAGATCCGCCACGGGTGTGTCCTGCGGCCGCGAAATCCAGTGCAGCTCACCCTGGGCATCGCGCTCGCGAACGCTCGTCCAGCGCCGTCGAACGACCTGCACGTGGACCCCGGTTCCAGCCTGGGGTTGGGCTTGAGGATTGAGCGCGACAAACTCGATGGTCTGCGGCTGGCCGGCTGGCGCCACGAACGTCTTTGGCTTGAGTCCAATGTAGAGATTCGCGTTGTGAACCACGATCTGGGTGCGCTGGCTGACTTCGGATTTTTGATCGTCAGTGGCCGTGGCTTCGAGCGTGAACTGCTGGCTACCCTCATCAGCGTGGAGGCTCGTGGGTACCTGAAATGTGAGACTCCCGCCAGCGCTGGTTGTTCCGGTGCCTTCAGTACGCGAGGCGTTCGAAAGTGGGGTGACGCGCTCCGGGTACGCCAGGTCCGTATCACCGAAGTGAAAGGTCGGATCGAGCTGCCAGTGGAAGATGAATGGCTGGCTCGTGATCCGCCAGTGCACGTCGGCGCCGGCCAACGGTTGGCCGAAGTAATAGCTCGCCTGCAAACTCGCTGCGATTGAGTCCCCGCTGACGACGTCTTTGGGTGCATTCAGCGCGATCGCGAACTGCGGCGGCTGGTACTCCGCAACCGTTATCGACGTGTATCCGACTGTTTGCGTAGGAGAAGTCTCCAGCGAGAACGTGTAGTTTCCTGGCGCAGCTTCCGTGCTCAGCGGAACGTCCGCGGCAAATGTGCCAAACGGCGTCAACTCGTTGATATCGCCGGAGGCGATGATGCGCGCCTGACCATCCCGTACCTGCCAGGTCGCCTTGAAGTCCGACGACGGCAGGCTGTAATGCGCATCATCGTCTCCGCGAACGATGCCTTTGAGGTGGACCGTCTGGCCGGGCTTGTAGATTGGCCGATCCGCGTAGATATACGCCGTGACTGGCGGTGGCGTGGCGAAAGGCGGCTGCGCAACCAGGCCGAAGCTCCATGCGCTGAGGCCACCATTCCAGCTACTCACCGCGACCGCGGCATCGCCCGGCCGGTCGAGCACCGCCACGGTCTGGACTCCACGCGTCGCCGGTGAAAGACCGTCGAAACGCGCAATTCCGTCGGCGTCTGTTGAGCCGGTAGCAATCGGTGCGGGTGCATCGGATCGCAGCAGCCGGACAGGCAAGGCCGCCAGCGGCGCGCCCGATTGCAGGTCACGCGCCCAGACCAGGACTTGCGACCCGCTTTGTTTCATTGCCAGCAGACTGCGCGTCACCACAAGGACGTGGTCCGCCACTTTCGTGGGCGCATCGATCCGCATCCGGTACACACCGGGGACAAGTGAACCCAGATCAATCGTGCTCTGCGTGGGCTGGTTGCGCTCGTACTGCACGTCGACTCCGCCTTGGAGGATCGGGGCTGCGTCGGGCAGCGCCAGCTGCTCCGGTGGCAGCTGGCCCGAATAAAACGGCAGGAGCGCACGCTCGTCGACGGCGTCAACCCTCCAGTCAAAATGGCCGACGTTGGTAGTTCGCAGCAATGCGCGTGGATGCTGGTAGGCGTCAAACGTGCCAACTGCACCGGGGCTCACCAACCAGGCCTGCGGGGGTACGGGCGGTGCTGACGGCGACGTCTGGCCGGCCGGTGCATCAAATGTGAGCGTGAACGGCTGCGCGAGGGTACGGCCGAAGCGGTCGTGCGTGCCCGCCGCAAGCGTCAACGTATAGTGCGTCGACGGCTTGAACGGACCGTAAAGCGCGGCCTGCGTAAAGTCCTTCGACCATTGCGGAAACGGGTCGCTGTCCAGCTCGGGGCTGATGCGGAGATTGGCGCGGACGTCGTCAGGGTCCATTGGCGCGCTGAAATCGAGCTCGACTCGATTCTGGGAGGGCGCCTCGGCGCCGTCTTGCGGAACGCTGCGCACCACGCTGGGCTCCGGCGCGGTGGTAAAGGACCATGTGTTCAGTTGCGCACCATTGAGGTGCACGGTAGCCGTATAGGCCTGCCCCGCCCGGAGTCCGCCGCCAGTGGCCTGGAAGACCACCGTCCGCGCATCGGTCCACTGCGTGCTGCCATCAACCGATGGAGTGACCTCCACGTGCACCTGAGACGGGTCAACTGGCTGATTGAAGGTCACGGTGATTGGCGCCGCGGGATCGACCATCGTGGCATCCGGACTCGGCAGGGTGGAGGCGACTGCCGCTGGCACGCTTTCGAACGACCACGCGTAGTTGGTGTCTTTGACGCTGAGGTGGTAGGTCGTGGCACCCGTCCAGCCCGGGTCGGGAACGAACGTGTACAGGCCCGTGGTGATCCAGTGGCCACTTCCGTTCACGGGTGGCTCGATCGCCAGTGGCTGGTCTTGCGCCGGGTGCTCGAGTGTGCTGAACGGCACCGCCGGCTTGTTGAACTGCACGAAAATCGCTGCGTCATACGGCACTGCCGAGGCGTCCGGCTGCGGCACTACGGAGGTCACCGCCAGCGTCGGGGTTGCGGGCGCCGCTTCAGCCGCGAGCGGAGCGTCCGCGCTGGCCAGCGCGGGCGCGCATCCACCACACAGGATTGCGACGAGCAGGATCAGTCGAGGCCACATATCTCAGCAAGCGTGCTGCGCAGCCCGCGCGGGCGCATGGGTACATGGACCCATTGCGTGTACCCATTCGGCGTACGCTAGGAACGACTGCCATGCGTGAAAACCGACTGCGCACCCTGCTCAGCGAGGGCAAGCCGACTTTCGGAACCCGAATCCAGAGCTCGTGGCCGACCATCGCCGAACTGGTCGGCCGCAGCCAGAACTTTGATTATGTCGAGTTTTTGGCCGAATACGCGCCCTACGACCTGTACGCGCTCGACAACATCGCCCGCGCCATCGAGCTGTATCCGAACTTCACCGGCCTGATCAAGATCGAGCGCTCGGCCCAGGCGCACATCGCCGTTCGCGCCATGGCGGCCGGCATCCAGAATGTGCTGTTCACCGACGTGCGCACGGCGGCCGATGCCCAGGACTGCGTGCGGACCGTCAAGCCCGAGGTGCCTGGCAGCATTGGGACCCACGGCAACGACGCCGGTCGGGCGGCGGTCGGAGGCGTGGTCGAACTCATCAAACGCTACGAGGACTCGGTCGTGGTGCTGATGATCGAAAAGAAAGGCGCCGTCGAGAACCTTGAAGCCATCCTCAGCGTGCCGGGCGTCGACATGGTCCAGTTCGGGCCTGCGGACTACAGCATGAGCATCGGCCTGGCTGGCCAACGCCAGCACCCCGCGGTGGTGGAGGCATACGAGCACACCATCAAGACCGCGATCAAGATGGGCGTCCGCCCGCGGGCCGAGATCACGTCGGTCGCCGAAGTGGAGTACTACATGAACCTCGGGGTCCAGGATTTCAACCTCTCGACGGACACTGCGATACTGTCTGCCTTCTATCGCACGCAAGGTGCGGCGCTGCGCGAGCAGGTCGGCGCGTCACTCGGCCGCGTTGTGGCCACCACTGCCTGAGCGCGTAGCCCACGCGGCGACCTGGGCGCGCGACTTCAGCCCGAGCTTGCCCAGGATGTTGCTGACATGGCGGTCGGCGGTGCGCTCGGAGATCACCAGCCGGTCGGCGATTTGACGATTGCTCAGGCCATCGGCAATGAGGGCTGCAACCTGCGCTTCGCGGGGCGAGAGCCCCGAGTTCGCAGCCGCGGCCGTCGGATCTGTCCGGGCGACGCGGGCCAGGAGGCGAGTCGCCTCGGCGGCGGCGGAATCGCCGGCAGAATCCGTCACCAGGCGGCGGCCCTCCTCCAGCGCGGCGTATAGAGCGCGGCCGCCGAGCGCGCTGCGCAATTGGCCCATGATGACCGAACGCTCGCGACCGTCGCGGGCCGTCCCGGGGGCGCCGATGCGCTCGTGCAGCACCTCCGCGGCGCCGACGAGCCGTGCCGCATCGCTGCATCGCTCGGCAGCGATCAGGACAGACCCCGCCACCTCCAGGCACGTCGCGGTGCCCTGGCGCAGGCCCAGCTCGGCGTACAGCGCAAGGCTTTCGGTCAGCAGGCCCGCGGCTCGGCGCCAGTCGCCCCGGTGCTCGACCGCCCGCGCCAGGTCACACAACCCGGCGGCGGTGCCCCAACGGTCGCCTAGCTCACGCGAACGCGCGAGGCTTTGCGCGTGCAGGTCCGCGGCTGCGGCCCAATCGCCACGATCGCGTGCGACACCAGCGAGGTTGTCTTGCGCCGCGGCAATGCCACGTCCATCGCCGATCTCGCGAAAGATTGCGAGGCTTTCGTCTAACAGCTCGGTGGCGTGCGCGGCGTCGCCCTGGTCGGCGGCGAGCGCCCCAAGATTGATCAACGACATGCCGATGCCCCAGGGCGTTCCGCCCTGGCGTTCGAGCTGAAGGCTTTGTTCGTAGGCGGCGCGGGCCTGAGCCACGTCACCGCGTTCGCGTGCAAGCGCACCCAGGTTGTGCAGGGCGGCGGCCATGCCCGACTGGCTGTTCAGCTGGCGCGATATGGTCAGGCTCTGAGAGAGTAGATCGGCCGCCCGAGCGTACTCGCCGCGAACGTGGGCCATGACGCCCGCGCCGTTCAAGACGACAGCGCGTATGGGCGCGAGCGATTCGGCGATATCGGCCGAGTGCGCCAGCACGGCGTCCAGCAGGTCCATGCCCTCGCTGAGGTGTCCGTGCAACCACCAGAAACGCCACAGCCCACGCGCAAGCCGCAGCGCCAGCTCGGTCTCACGAGCCGCCACACAAAAACGCAGGGCGGCGGTCAGGTTGTCGTGTTCACGCTCGAGCCGGCCAAGCCAGGTTGCCTGGCGCGGGCCGAGGAGCTCGGGCGCTGCACCCTCGACCAGTTCAATGAGGACGCGGGCGTGGCGGGTCTGGACGGCCTCGGCTTCACCTGCGTGCTGTAGGCGTTCGAAGGCGTACGCGCGCACGGTTTCCAGCATCCGAAAACGCGCGGGCTGTTCAGGGTCACGGCGCAGCAGACTGTGCTGTACCAGGCGGCCGAGGTCGTCTGTGCCGGCGACGGCCAGGGCGGTTTCGGGTGAGAAACCACCAACACAAACGGATACGGCGCGGAAGGCGGCCTGATCCGCGGTACTCAGCAGGTCGTAGCTCCAGTCGAAAGCCGCCGCAAGCGACTGCTGGCGCGGCGGTAGGTCTCTCGCGCCGCCAGCCAGCCGATCGAGCCTGAGGCGCCTCAGCACTTCGGCGGGGGTATACACGTCGCTACGTGCGGCCGCCAGCTCGATGGCCAGTGGCAGGCCGTCGAGTTGGCGGCAGAGTTCGGCGAGCTCACGATCGAGAACTGGTGTCAGGGCGAAACTCGGATCCACCGCTCGCGCACGCTCCACGTAGAGGGCGGCGGCCGTCTGCAACTCGAGCGGTCCCACGCGAAAGACGTGCTCCCAGCGCAAATGCAGCGGCGCGCGACTGGTGACCAGCAGCCTCAGGTTGGGGCAGGCCACTAACAATTCGGCTAGCCCGGCAGACGCCTCGAGAACTTGCTCGAAGTTGTCCAGCAGCAGCGCGATCTCGTGCTCGCCAATGTGGCGCTGCAGCCGCGCCTGGGCCAGCTCGCCGCGCAGCTCGCGTAGTCCGATGGCGCGGCCAATCGCGGTCGGCACCAGGTGCGGCTCGTGGATGGGGGCAAGATCCACAAACCAGACACCATCAGCGCTGCTCGCACGGGGTTGCTCGGCCGCGGCGGCGACGGCCAGTCGCGTCTTGCCAGTCCCGGCCGGCCCGCAAACAGTCACCATTCGGACGGACGGTCGCGTCAAAAGCTCGCGCAGGGCGGCGAGCTCGCGTTCACGACCGATCAGGGGGTTCGGTTGGGCTGGCAGAAACACCAGCGCGGTTGCGCGTGAGCGGCGCCCGCGCATCACTCGGGACAAGAACGGTCAGGGGCGCCCATACGCCTGGTCGAGCATGTCGTACACGCGGGTATCAATCACAGGGACGAGGCTGGGATCGGCGAGTGCAGCCGCGAACGCGCGCAGGGTGTCATCGCGCAGGGTCGTCTCGCGATCCAGCAGCAGCTCGCCATCGCGCACTGTGCGGAAGCGGAAGAAGCTGCCATCGAGGTTTTCCCAGCGCACCATCGCTGCCTGTGTCTCGACCTCGAGGCAGATCTGCGTACTGGAGAGGGATGCGTTCCAACTGACCGCAACCTCAAACGGCACCTCGTCGAGGGCGAGCCGCAGCTCAGCCGCGTGTTCGACGGGCTCCTCGGCTGAAAGCTTCGCTGTGAGCAGGCCGACGCGGCCCGGGCGTAGCAGCCAGAGTCCGAGGTCGAGCAAATGCACGCCGAGGTCAGTCAGCGCACCGCCGCCGGCCGTCGAACGACTGAAAAACCAGGTCTTTTCCGCTCCAGGCCCGTAGATGTTGTGGAAGGCCGCTCGCATCGATCGCACTGGCCCGACCGACGGCAGCAAGTCGCGCAGAACGGCCATGCTCTCCAGGAATCGATAGGTGTAGTCCACGAACAACAGCCGACCAGCCCCATGGGCGGCCGCGACTGTCTGGCGGGCGTCGGCGGCCGACAGAGCAAGTGGCTTCTGGACCAGCGCGTGCTTACCAGCCTGAAGGGCGAGCTGCGCCTGTGCGGCGTGGAGGTGGTTTGGCGTGCATATGAGCACCGCCTGGACATCCGGTACACCGAGAAGGTCCTCGTAACGATCGCCATGCCACGGGACCGCGTACCGATCCGCAACCTCTCGGCCGCGGTCTGGCACGACATCCTGGACGGCCACGACCGAGAACGCCGGCGAGGCGACCGCGTCTCTGATCAGCGCTTCTCCTAGCCAGCCGAGGCCCGCCACCCCGAGCCGCGTCGTCACGGATGCACCAGCGCTTTCACGAAACCGGCCGGGCGGGACTCGGCCAGGCCGAATGCCTCATTCACGTGGTCAAGGTCAAAGCTATGGGTGTGAAGAAGAGTCAGGTCGAGCGGCCGTTCGCCGAGCTGGTCGAATGCGTTGCGCAGCGCATCGACGTACACCGAAGGCTGGCGTTCGTGGGCATTGATCACGTCGATGCCCTTCCAGTTCCAGGACTGCATGTTGACGGTCCGCGGCCCATCAGCGTGGTAACCGGCGATCACGAGCCGACCACCGTAGGCCACGAGCCACGTCGCATAGTCCAGGGCCTGTTGCACCCCGGCGGCCTCGATCACGACAGCAAAACTGTCCCATGCGTCCGATGGAACATTGTCAAAGCCATACGCCGCCTGCGCGCCGAGGCGCAGTGCGAGCTGGCGACTGTCCTGCCGGCGCGAGATGGCGACCCAGTCGCAACCTGTGGGCAGCAGCTGCACCAGCAATGCCGCCAGGTAGCCGAAGCCCACGATCGCCAAGCGCCCACCGGCTACCAGGCCCGAGCGGCGCAGGACGTTCATTGCGCACGCCAGTGGTTCTCCGAGAACGGGAGCAGTCCGGAATGCCGTTGGTACGACCACAAGGTTCTCGGCGCGCGCCACACCAAATTCTGCAAAGCCATTCCACAGCAGGCCAGTTACGGTCTCGTCCACCCGCGGATGGCTGACGTGGTCGCCCAGCCCAACGACTTCGCCCCAGGTTTCGTGGCCCGGAGCGCCGGCAGGCATGGGGTACTCGATGCCAGGCACGCCGCGCCACGCGTTGAGGTCCGAGCCGCACAGACCGCATGCTCGAATTCGAACCAGCACCTCACCCGCTCCAGGCACTAGCGGATCTACCTCGACGACGTGTGCATCACGCGGGCCGCGAAGTCTTAGCGCGCGCACGCGGCCCGGGTCTTGCAACTCGCGCGGCGTTCAAGTGGCAACAACGTCACCGTGAATTTTGTCATCTTCGGTCTGACGATATCGTCGGCGTGGGCCAACGGACATGCAACTCCCTGGCGCGCCGTCCTGAAAGGTCTGTGGCATCAGGGACATTCCGCGACCTTTTTCGAGCGCGACGTCAGTTACTACGCGCAGCACCGCGATCTTGTCGAACCCGAATTCTGTCAGCTCGAGCTGTATGAAGACTGGGACTCGGTGGTATCACGCGCCAGTTCCGCGCTCGCGCGCGCGGACGTGGCAATCGTCACGTCCTACTGCGCGGACGGTCTTGCGGCAGCGCGTCTCATGCTGGATACACACGGACCGCTGCACGTTTTCTACGACCTGGATACGCCCGTCACCGTCGCCGCACTTGAACGCGACGGCCTCGCGGTGAAGGGTGGCGCCGAGTACCTCACCGCCGAGCTGATCCCAGAATTCGACCTCTACCTCAGTTTCAGCGGCGGACCTCAACTGGACTGCCTGCGCGAACGATGGGGCGCCACGCGTACCGCGCCACTGTATGGCTCGGTCGATCCGGAGGTTCACGCGCCTGTCGCGAATCCGCCTGAGGAATGGCGCTGTGCGATGGGCTACCTCGGAACGTACGCCGCGGACCGTCAGCCGGCCCTGGACCGCTTGCTGCTCGAACCCGCGCGAAGGCATCCGCGCGATCGGTTTCTGGTGGTGGGTTCGCTGTTTCCGCCCGACGTGCAGTGGCCAGGCAATCTCGAGCCGTTGGAGCACCTCGAACCAGCGCGGCATCCGGCGTTCTACTCCGCAAACCGACTCACCCTCAGCGTGAGCCGGCAAGCGATGCTCGACTGGGGCTACACGCCGTCAGGCCGTCTGTTCGAAGCCACCAGCTGCGGTACCTCTGTGCTCACCGACGCATTCCCAGGCCTGGACAACTTCTTCACACCGGGACGGGAGATTGTCGTGGCCTCAACCACCGATGACGCACTGTCCGCGCTCGAACTATCGGATGTGGAGCTCGGGCGTATTGCCGCGGCAGGTCGCGAGCGTACGCTCACGGAGCACACCGGGGACTGTCGAGCCCAACAACTCGTCAGCGTTTGCGAGGCGGTCGCGTGCTAGGCGTGGTGCCGGCAGCGGGCGCGGCCTCGCGGCTGCAACCCTTGGCATTTTCAAAGGAAATGTTGCCCGTTGGCAGCACCTTCGACGAACGCGGCACCGAACGGCCGAAAGCTGTCAGCGAGTTCCTGGTCGAGCGCATGATCGCTGCCGGCGCCGATCGAATCTGCTTTGTCATTTCACCCGATAAAGACGACATCATCCCGTACTACGCACGCCACCGCGAGGCGCGGCGTTTCTGCTACGTCATCCAGGAGTCCCCAGGTGGATTGTGTGATGCGCTGTTTCGCGCGATCCAGATCGTGCGCGATGGTGAGGACGTCCTCATCGGCTTGCCCGATACGGTGTGGTTCCCGGAATCCGGTTTTACGCTCCTGCCATGCGGTGAATTGGCGTTCTTATTGTTTCCAGTCGAAGAACCGTCGCGGTTCGATGCCGTGGTGACACAAGGACGCGCGGTGACCGAGATTCAGGTGAAAGCGGAGCGACCTCAATCGAACTGGGTGTGGGGCGCATTCCGCATGCCTGCCGAGGTCTTCCAGGCGCTTTATCAGCTCTGGCTGGAGCCTGGCCGTGGCGACGAGTACGTTGGCACGCTGGTGAACGCGTACTTGCAGCGAGGCGGTCGCGCGGCCGCCGTGCCAGCAGGCGAGCGGTATTTCGACGTGGGAACGGTGGATGGCTATCGCGCCGCGATCGACGCGCTCAAACCTGGTGCACTCATCGATATCGAGAGCCGTCGCCGATCGAGAGATAGGATTGAAGTACCGTTATGACTGCATCGTCATTGGAGGACCGAGTCAACCAACTGGGCCCCTGGTTTCACAATCTGCGACTCGGTGATCCCGAGGTGGTGCAGACTGCACCCCATCATCCGCTCGGTGATTTTCCGTCGAATTTCTGGCAATTCTTCAGCCACGCGCTACCTGCCGACCTCAGCGGTCAGACCGTCCTCGACATTGGCTGCAATGGCGGCTTTTACTCGTTCGAGCTGAAGCGACGCGGCGCCAAGCGCGTCGTTGGCGTCGATCACGATCTTGTGTACTTGAATCAAGCACAGTTCGCGCGCGATCAATTGCAACTCGACGTCGAGTTTATCCAGGGCGACGTGTACGACATCGACCGAATCGTGCATGGCGAGCAATTCGACTTCGTCGTGTTCATGGGCGTGCTCTACCACTTGCGCCACCCCTTGTATGCGCTCGAGAAAGTCGCGAGCCTCGTGCGGAAACGGCTGCTATTCCAGTCGATGGAACGCGGCGCGTGGGAGACCGCGGACTTTGCACCAGACCTTCCATTCGAAGAACGCGACGTTTTCTTCGACGAGCGTTTTCCACGCATGTACTTCATCGAGCATGCCTACGCGGGCGACGAGACCAACTGGTGGATTCCGAACCCATCCTGCACGAGGGCATTACTGCGAACGGTTGGGATGCGAATCGCAGATCGACCCTGCCACGAGGTCTACGTCTGCGAGCCCGAACCATAACGATGCTCGAAGCGGTCATGCTGTGGAACGAGCCGAATAATCTCTCGCATTGGGACCGTTATCAGGATCCCGACTGGGCGTTATTTAGCGATATGATCTGCCTGGCCGGTCATCGACTGGCCCAGACGGCACCTGGTTTGCCGCGGGTGCTCGGCGGCATTTCGCCGATCGATCCGCTGTTCATCCGAAACCTCTTTGATCGCGGCCTCGCCGATGCCATTGATGTTGTTGCCGTGCATGGTTTCCCGCTCGACTGGAACCGCTGGCACGTTGGCGAATGGAGTGGGCGCATTGAACGCATCCGCGAGCTGAGTGGCGGTAAACCTGTTTGGGCGACGGAAGTGGGTGCCTCCAGCATCGTCTCCGAGAGCCTTCAGGCCTGGGCGGTAGACGCCACCTTGGAGGAATTGCGCGGATGCGCGGATCGCGTGTTCTGGTACGCGCTGATGGACTTACCCGAGAGGTGGGAGGCAGTCACGCGGCACCGCGGTTCGGAGGGCAGTGCGTACTATCGCCATTTTCGAATGGGCGTGTGCGACGCCTCGGGTCGACCGAAGCCGGCCGCCGCGCGGCTTGCGGAGTGGGTACCTGAGGGCGTTGGCGTGTGCGAATGGGTGTACTGGCAGGAGCGCGACCGGTTTGCACGCATGCTTTCGCTGCTGCGCATGCTTGGCGTGAAAAGGGTCCGCACTGGTATCGGGTGGGCGGACTGGGATCGGCCCGGCGCGGAGGAATGGTTCGACTACGTCATGCATGAGCTGGAGCCGTTCGAGGTCACTCTCACCTTGTGCTTTACCCCAGCCCGCGCGGGGCGAACGCCGCATCACACAAGTCCACCGCTAAACCTGCCGGATTTCGCGAATTTCTGCGAAACGGTCGTTCGGCGCTACGCGCATGTGCCCGCGGCGACTGTTTAGCCCTGGCATGATTGATGCGTTGCTGCGACTTGGTTGGTGTTGTAGTCTGAACTAAGGACTTCTCACAACCGAAAGCACGATTTCAGACCCCTCGGCGCTGTGACGGGTGGCGTCGGCGAGTTAGGCCCCAAAACTCGACGCCATGTATGAATGAACAGCGACTGCTCACAGTGCGTGAAGTTGCGGAACGGCTACGGTCGTCCCCGGAAACCGTGCGCCGCTGGCTGCGCCAGGGCAAACTCCGCGGTTTTCGGCCAGGCGGCACGAAGCTTGGCTACCGCGTGCCGGAAAGTGAGCTCCAACGATTCCTGCGTGTCGCCGGTGAGAGCGAAACTCCGCCGCCCGAGGGCAATGGTGGCTCTGCATGAGAGCACGTTCTACTCAATTATCTGGAGGCAAGCGTTTGCACGTCATCGTCACCGGGGGAGCGGGCTTCATCGGTAGTAACGTCTCTGCGGCGTTTCTGCGCGATGGCAATCGCGTCACTATTTTCGATAGCCTTGCGCGACCTGGCGTCGATCACAATCTGGAATGGCTCGAGAAGCAAGCGCCGGCAGGTGCGTTGCACTTCGTGCGCGGTGACGTGCGCGATGCCGAACTCGTGCGATCGGTCGTCGGTGCCAACGACGTGCACCTGGTGTTTCACTTCGCGGCTCAGACAGCAGTCACCACGTCGCTGGTCGAACCACGCGAAGACCTCGAGATTAATGTGCTTGGAACGCACAATGTTCTCGAGGCGGTGCGACGAAGTCAGGCGCTCGTGCCACCCATGCTGTTTTACACATCGACCAACAAGGTCTATGGTGCGTTGCCTCACCGCGCATCCACCGAACAACCGTCACGCTACATATTCACCGATCCCGGCGTGAAGGACTTCGGCATTTCCGAGCTCGAGCCGCTGGACTTTCACTCGCCGTACGGTTGTTCCAAAGGAGCGGCCGACCAATATGTGCATGACTACGCACGCATCTATGGCTTGCGAACGGTCGTGTTTCGGATGTCATGCATCTACGGTCCGCGCCAGTTTGGTACAGAAGATCAGGGCTGGGTGGCGCATTTCATGCTCGCGGCAGCCGCCGGTCGACGACTGACGATCTATGGCAACGGCAAACAGGTGCGCGACCTGTTGTTCATCGACGACCTGGTGCGTGCGTTCCGACTGGCGGCACTGCATATCGAAACGACCGCGGGGCAGGTTTACAACATGGGCGGCGGACCCGCCAACAGCATTTCCATCTGGCACGAGCTTCGGCCCCGACTCGAACAATACGCCGGTTCTGGAAAGCTGCAAGTCACGCTCGATGGTTGGCGTCCAGGTGACCAACCCGTCTATATCAGCGATACGCGCAAGGCTGCCCGCGACTTCGGCTGGCAACCGGCTGTGGACGTCGGTGCCGGCCTTCGGCGGCTGTGGGACTGGGCGGTTTTTCTCACAGAGGGTCGCCGCGTGGCGCCATTGGAACCGCGCCAAGCACCGCTGCGGCTGCCTGTTGCCAACCCTGGAATCGCAGTCGCAGGCCCATCTGCGTGAGCCCGCGACGCATCCTGTTGACAACCGACGTCGTCGGCGGGGTGTGGGACTTTTGTCTCACGCTCACCGGCGGACTGCGGGCGGCCGGAGACGACGTTGTGCTGCTCGCGCTTGGCGCCCCAACGCCCGCGCAATCCGAGGCTGCGCAACGCGCCGGCGCAACACTTGTGAGCGCTCCGCTGCGTTTGGAGTGGATGGCCAATTCGGAGAAAGACGTCGAGACAACCAGGACCGTGGTGCGGCAGGTTGCGGAGCAAACGCGCGCGGACGTCGTGCACGCCAACCAGTTCGCTGCCGCGTGCGCCGAGGTCGACGTGCCCGTGGTGCTCACAATTCACAGCGACGTGCTTTCGTGGCGACGGTGGACGTTGGGCGATTCGAACGTTGCGCCCGAATGGCATGCCTACTCCCGACTCGTCAGTGATGCCGCCTCGCGCGCGACTGAGCTTGTCGCGGTCTCGCGCTTTTTGGCGGACCAGGTCGCGGACCTGTACGCGGTCACGCGTCCCATCCGTGTGGTCCATAACGGTTGGCCTGCTCCAGCCCAGGCGGAGGCAACGCGCGAGCGTATCACCGTCGCCGCGGGACGCATCTGGGACGCCGCCAAAAACATCGCACTGGTCGCTGAGGCCGCCACTGGCTGGGATCACGGCCCTGTCTACCTCGCCGGAGAAACCAGTCATCCCGACGGTGGAACGGCCGGCGTGCCGCAACCGTTGGAGCCGGTTGGCTTCCTGGAGCGTGATGCGCTCGACGCGCTGTTGTCGCGCGCGCGCGTGTACGTTTCGCCCGCGCGTTATGACCCGTTCGGGTTGTTGCCGCTCCAGGCGGCGCTCCACGGGTGTCAGCTACTCTTGAGCGATATTCCCTCATACCGAGAGGTGTGGGGCGAGACCGCGACGTACTTCCGCTCAGATGATGTGAGCGACCTCCGGCGGGCGTGGCAGCGCCTCCTGAACGGACCTGGCGAAAATCCCTCCACCCGCGCGCGGCAAACACTGTCTGTTGACCGAATGGTCGAGTGCTATCGGAGTCTGTATTCAACGGTGCGGAGCGCGGTGGCGGCGTGACGCGATTTGCCCTGTTCTCCCAGTCCGTTATTTCTGACTGGAACCACGGCAACGCCCATTTCCTGCGCGGCCTGATGCGCGCGCTGCAAACGCGCGGACACCGCACGACGTGCTTCGAACAGGTAGACAACTGGTCGCTCTCGAATCTCCTGGCCATCAACCCTCGCGCGATCGAGGAGTTCGAAGCCGCGTTCCCGGACCTCACGTTTGAACGGTACGAGCTCGGGCCGCACCTGGAGGAGTGGCTGCGCGCGCGACTCGCTCAGACGGACGTGGTGCTCGTTCACGAGTGGAATTCCCCCGAGGTCATCCGTCTCCTCGGTGCCCTCACACAGGAGTATGGCATCAGGGCGTTCTTCCACGATACCCACTACCGTGTGGTACTCGACACCGAACACCGCGAGAACCTTGGGCTGGAACATTATTCGGGTATCCTTGCGTACAGCCCCTCCGTCGCGGACCGTTATCGGCAATTGGGTTTCGAGAACGTCCACGTCTTCCACGAAGCCGCCGATACCACCGTCTTCGAACCGTTGACCGTGCCAAAAACGACCGACGTGGTGTTCGTGGGCAACTACGGCGACGGCGACCGCTCCGACGAGCTGGAGGATTACGTCTTTGGACCGCGTCCCAGCTTGCGCAACCTGCGCTACGCGGTCTATGGCGTACGGTACCCGCCAGCGGTTGTGGCGCGCCTCAATAACGGTCTCGACATCAGCTACGGAGGTTGGCTGCCAAACATCCGGGTACCCGCTGTCTACAGCTCCAGTCGCGTTGTGCTGCACGTCCCCCGCCGCCAGTACGTCGACTTGCTACCAGGCACGCCGACAATCCGCGTCTTCGAGGCTCTGGCAAGTGGCGCATGTCTGATCTCGCTGCCATGGTCAGATACGGATCAGTTGTTCGAGGCCGGCGCTGATTACGCGGTGGCACACTCGCCCGCGGAGATGCGCGACCTGATCGCTTGGCTCTGCCGAGACGACGCGGCGCGCACCGCATTTGGTGTGCGCGGGCGGGAGACCATCCTCGCGCGGCACACGTGCGGGCATCGCGC
>JAFAZN010000148.1 GCA_019239775.1 Chloroflexota bacterium | reverse complement strand
TGCAGCAATTGACGCACCCGCAGGACAACAAGTACGCCATTGCGTCGAGCATCACCGACCCGTTCGGCATTGACGTTGGCTGGTTCGCGATGATGTTCGGCTCAGTCAATTTCTGGGGTACCGTAAATGGCAAGCTGACGAACTATCGCGAGACCGACGCATACAAAGAGTCGATTGCCTATTTGCGCGATTTGCAGCAGCTCGGTGTCTTTCATCCAAAGTCGGCGACGTACGACTCCATCGCTGCCAAGGCCGACCATGCCGCCGGGCAATTCGTGCTCATTTCGAGCAATGCCTTCTATGGCAACCACGTCGACATGTGGAATCGCGGGAACGCGTTGAACCCGAAAGTCAACTTCGACCTGCTGCCGCTGGTACCACCTACGGCTGGAGCCAAGCCCACCTACTGGTTGAGCGATTGGATCTGGCCGCACAACTATCTTGGACCTGGCATCTTCGCCTTCAAGAAAGCCTCGCCGGACCGCATCAAAGAATTACTGCGCGTGTGGAACTGGATCTGTTCGCCATTCGGCAGCCAGGAGCGGCTACTGTGGGAGTACGGCGTCGAGGGCACCGACTGGACGCGCGATGCTTCCAGCGGCGATATCACCTTTACGCAGCGTGGGCCCGCGGACAGCACGTTCGTGCCAATTCGCTTCGGCCCGCATAGTTATGACCCGCTCTACAACCCGGGCACGCCCGACTACGGTCCGGCAATGCAGAAAGACGAAACCCAGATGCTGCCGTACGGAATCAACGACGTGTCCGTGGGCGCATACTCCAATACGGATGGGCAGAAGGGCATTCCGCTCAATACCGCCTTCCACGCGGTGATGACCGACATCGTGGCTGGTCGTAAGCAAATGACCGATTTCGATCAAGCGCTCAAAGACTGGCAAACCAACGGCGGCGACCAGATTCGCAGCGAATACGAAGCCACGCTGGCTCCATCATGAAAGAGTTCTGGAGTGGAGCCCTGAGAACAGCTTTGCAGCACTGGAGGGCCGTATGGCCACAGTAACCGGCGGACGTCTCGGCGCTGAGGCCGCGGCGGCCGAATACCTGGGACGAGTACGGCCGGCTACTGCCCGGTCCAGCTTCTGGAGAAAGTTGCGCCGCGATCAAGCGATGTTGTTGCTGGCCGCTCCAGGCGTGCTGTACCTGCTGGTTTTCGTGTACGTGCCGCAGCTGGGCAACATCATTGCCTTCCAGAACTATGTGCCGTACCTGGGCTTCGCAAGCGCCTTCGTCGGCCTTGATAATTTCCGGAGCCTGTTCGCCGACACCACGTTCTGGAGTTCGGTACGCAATACCGTAGTCATTTCCGGTCTTCAGCTGATCCTGTATTTCCCCGCACCGATCATGCTGGCACTCCTTCTTAACAGCCTGATCAGTCTGCCGGTCAAGCGCGTCATCCAGAGCATTGTCTATTTGCCCCACTTCATCTCCTGGGTCATCATCGTGGCCCTCTTCCAGCAGGTACTGGGAGGCGCGGGGATTCTGGACCACTTCATGCGGGCGATCGGCCAGCAGCCCATCAATTTGCTGGCCAGTCCGCCGCTGTTCAAGTGGATGATGACGGTCGAGCTCATCTGGAAGGAGACGGGCTGGGGCACCATCATCTATCTCGCAGCGCTGCTCAGCATCGACGTCACGCTGTATGAAGCGGCCGCGGTGGACGGTGCAGGACCATGGCGGCGCCTCTGGCACGTCACGCTGCCCGGCATTGTCGGCATCACGATCCTGCTGCTCATCCTTCGCCTGGGCGCCATTCTGACCGTCGGCTTCGAGCAAATCCTGTTGCAGCAAAACGCAGTTGGTGAAGATGCCGGTGAGGTGCTCGATACATTCGTCTACTTCCACGGCATTGCCGCGGGGCAGTGGGCGCCAGCCGCTGCCGCCGGGCTCATCAAGGGCATCGTCGGGCTCGCGATCGTACTGGGCGCCAACAAGGTTTCACACGTCTTCGGGCAGCAGGGGGTGCTCTCATGATCTTTATGCAGTCCACGCGACCGGCGTGGATGGAACGACCCAGTCGCACCACGCTAACCGCCAAATTCATCGTGCTGGCGCTGATCGTTATCGTTGTCGTCTATCCGTTTGTGAGCGTGTTAGCTACGAGCCTGGCCAGCGAACAAGACATCACCAACGGTGGCGGGATGGTGCTTTGGCCGGTGCATCCGTCCTTTGACGCGTACACCACGATCTTCAGCGCGGGCGCCGTCGCCCACTCGATCTGGGTCAGCGTGGCAATCACCGCGGTCGGCACACTCCTCAGCGTGGCGATTACCACCATGCTGGCGTACGCCGTCAGCCGGCCAATCATGTGTGGGCGGTTGATCCTCACGATGGCTCTTCTCACGCTGCTCTTTCCGCCGGGCATCATTCCCAGCTACCTGGTGGTGAAGCAGCTTGGCCTGCTCAACAATTACGCATCATTGATCTTGCCGGTGATGTTGAACGCGTTCAATTTCGTGGTGCTGCGGCAATTCTTCATGAATATTCCGCAGGAGCTGACGGACAGTGCCCGCATCGATGGTGCCTCGGACCTTGGCATCCTGTTGAAAATCATTCTGCCGTTGTCAAAACCGGTGTTGGCCGTCATCGCGCTCTTTTACGCGGTCACGACGTACTGGAATTCCTTCTTTCCAGCGCTGCTGTATCTCAGCGACAACGCCAAGTGGCCGCTGCAGTTGGTCGCACGGCAGTACGTGTTGCAGGGTTCGCCAATGCTGGGCTCCACCGCGTACGGCGCGGCTGCGTCGGCGCCACCGCCAACGCAATCGCTGCAGATGGCGGTCGTCGTCGTGGCAATTGTGCCGATCCTGGTGCTCTATCCATTCCTGCAGAAATACTTCACGCGAGGCGTGCTCACCGGCGCCATCAAAGGTTAGGTTCCTCCAAGTGACCATCGTCCTAATGACGATTTGTCTTCTACTGCGTGTAACCATGGGCAGCACTCGCCCCGATGGCCATACGCAGTGGGAGAACAACCCGGAGGAGGAGGGACAACGAGGAGGAGCAGTTTTGGAGAAGTCAGCGGGTCCAATGCTGGGTACAGTTGGACTGGTTCAACAAAACATTTGGGAGAACGACCATGAGTACCCAGGTTAGTAAGGTGGCCAACATCATCATCCCCGTTGCCGACCAGGACCGCGCGCTCGAGTTCTATACCGACGTGCTCGGCCTCGAGAAGCGGGTCGATGCGCCGTTCGGCAACGGCGGCCGCTGGATCGAGGTCGCACCGTCTGGCGCCGAGACGGTCATCGCGATCTGCCCACCCGGACCAACGACGACTCCGGGTAAGAAAGAAACCGGCATCACCCTTCAGACCAATGACGTGGACGCGTACCACGCGCAGTTGAAGGACCGCGGCGTAGACGTGGATGCTCAGGTCAGCCGGTTTGGTGAAGGCGTTCCGCCGATGTTCTGGTTCCGCGATCCGGAGGGCAACAACCTGATGGTCGTTCAACAGGGTTAATGCAACGCGCCGCGGGACCATTGAGGCCCCGTGGCGACGGCGACGACGGCCTTTACGAGGGTGCGGCGAGAGACGATGCCGCGATCGCCTGACTGCTGATCCTGCATCGAGGGCCCTTCCCTTCCCGAAGTTGTAATTCGGCGGGCTACCGAGCCGTCGGCGCAGTGATGGTGTCACACTGAGCCGTAGATCTGCTTTAGAAACAGCCTCGATTTGGCACAGGTTCCGTAAACATGCCGGCAGTTTTGCCGACGGCCAATTTGGGGAGTTAGGCAGCCATCTCGGCTGAGAAG
>JAFAZN010000126.1 GCA_019239775.1 Chloroflexota bacterium | reverse complement strand
GAAGCCCTCAGCTCGCGCATCAATCCGCGCGTCGCGCATTACACCGGACAGGACGAGCTGGCGCAGGCGATCCAGGGCGGGTTGCAGGCACGCGAGCGCGGCGACGACGAAGCGGCCACGCACCTGCTCGGCAAGGCGGTCAAACTGGCGGCGGCATCCGGCAACGACGAAATGACCGCTCGCCTGCGCAAGGTGGTCGACATCGAGGACCCGGCAACGGGCACAGTCCGCCTGAAGCGTGGCGTCTCTCAGACGGCGACGATGGACCTCGAACTCGAGAGCACTACGACAAAACGCGCGGCGCGCCGGTCGGCGGCGCCCGTCGAGGCGAGCTGAGCCCTCCAATGGCAGTCACGTTTGCGTGCCCCAAAGGCGACCAGTCCGATGACGCGGAGTATTGCTCCGTGTGCGGTATCAAAATGGAGCCTGTACTCGCCGCGGCGCATGCCGATCCGTCCGTCGAGCGGTGTCCAGCATGTGGTGTGGAACGCCATGATGGCGCACGCTTCTGCGAGACATGCCGCTACGACTTCAAAGCCCAGTCCTCCTCGCCGTCGACGCCGGTCGGCGTTGTGCAGGAAGTCGATACTGGTGTGCCGTCGAAAATGGCGGCTGCGCCTGTAGCGGCGTCCGCGCGCTACTGGGAGGCGACTATCGCTGTCGACGCCACGCTGGATGTTGAGCCGGACCCGGATGTGCCGTGTCCCGTAGACACGCCCGAACGGACCTTTCCCCTCGACCTCGCCGAAAATCTTGTCGGTCGACGCTCCACAGCGCGCGGGATCCTACCCAGCATAGCCCTGAACGATCCTGGCGTGTCTCATCGGCATCTGATGGTGTATCGAAATCCAGATGCCACGCTGACCGTCTCAGACCTGGGCTCCACCAATGGTACGTTTTTGAACGGGAGCACCGAACGCCTGCAGGCTGGGGTCAAAACACCCATCGCCGACGGCGACCGTCTCGAACTTGGCCGCTGGACGCGGATCACCTTCCACTGTCGGAGCTGAGCGTGTTGGATTCCGTTCCGACCATTGAAGCAGTCGACCAGGAGCTCCAGCGCTGGGAGGCGCAGGTCGCGCGGGTGAAGGCCAACCTCGACCTTCTCGAAGAGGCGCCAACTTACGCCCTGATCAGTGGCGGCTTAAAGTTCAGCGGGCGCACGCAACAGGAAATCGTCGTACCCATCCTGGCCGCACGTGACCTGGCCGACCAGTATGCAATTCTGGCTGGACAGGTAGCGAAGGCGCGCTTGCTGCGAGACTCACTCCGCCGCTTTCTGCATTCGGACAAGCTCTTGCCCCCCAACCGCGACGCACTTCGCGAGATCGACCGGTTACTCAATCAACCGTGTGTTCCGCTACCCGCGGCGCAGGTCGCACTGGCGCAGCGGAATCTGCTCGATGATCCGACGCGGCAGAGTCATCTCAGCCTTAGCCAACTTGTTGAGATCATGGCCTCGGCATTCGGCGCGGCGCGCGACTCCGTGACCAGGTACGACGCTGTGATGGCTGAACTGAGTCCACTGCTGAAGGCAGCCGAGCAGCGGCTTGGCGTGTACGTCGAACGTGCCGCGGCACTGGACGCGTCAGCGCAGGCCGATGTGAATCGCGTGCGTGCCGCGCTTGCAGATGTGAAACGACGCGCGCTCGACGATCCAGTTGGTGTTGTCGATGGTTTGGAACGAGCTCTGGATGAGCCGCTGCGCGGTGTCGAGGCGCGACTTGAGGCGATCGAGCAGCAGCACGCCAGCGTGCGAGATGAACTGACTCGCGCCCGGGTGCGCCAGGAGCGCGCGTCGCGCAACCGCGAACTGGACCCCGCGCAGGTCGCCGATCTTGGCGAGTGGCTCGTCGGCATCAGCCGCACGCTGGAGGCGGGGCAGTACGCTCCGGCAAACATCGGTCTACAACACTGGACCGCCGCGGCGGACCTCGCATATGGCGCCGAGGAGCGGCGTCGCGAGCAACTTGACCTGCTCAAAGCCCTGCGCGCGATGGCGCAACGCCGGCGCGAGCGCGGCGCGTCCATCGACGCGGCAATTGATGGCCTGGCGCTGGAGGCAGAATCGCTAATGCGGCAGCGTCCGGCCGATGTCGAACGCGCTCGTCGACTGATCGAGCAGTACCAGCGCGCCGTTACATCGCTCTAAGACGGTCACCAAGCATTTCAACGAGTGGACTTGTCGCGTTCGGCCACGACGTGCACGTCCACGTCTCCGGCCAGGCGGAGGAGGTTCTGAACGATGGATCCGCGCAACAATTCGTGTATTCGGCCATGGCGCGAGTGACCAATAATGATGCTCCCGACGTTCTTGTCGTGAGCGACCTCCATCAATGCTTTGGCGACATCCGACCCATGGACGCGGATTGGCTCAGCGCCCAGGTCCTCGGCGAAGCGCATGTTTTCTTCGAGAGCGCGCTTGCGCTCCGGGCTGGCCGAACCCCAACCGGGCGTTTCGACAAACACGGCCAGCAGCTCGGTGTGGTACCGGTTGGCCATCCGCCAGCCGCGCCGAATCAAGTCCTGTGCATGACGCAGGTCATCGACGCATACCATCACCCGTTCGCCGGCGGACCACGCCGCGTCGATGCCATGCTGCTGCATGTATTCTTCGAGGTTCAGCTCGCATACCTGTGCCATCTTGCGCAGCGCCATCTCGCGCAAGGCCATCAGGTTGCCTTCGCGAAAGAACGCGTCCAGGGCGCGCTCAGCGCGTTCAGGTGGATAAATGTTGCCGTGGCGCATGCGTTGACGCAGCGCGTGCGGCGACATATCGATCAGCTCCACCTCGTCGGCGTCATCTATCACGCGATCCGGAATGCGCTCGCGCACCTGTACACCGGTGATCGCGGCCACGATGTCCGCAAGGCTCTCCAGGTGCTGAATGTTGACTGTGCTGATGACGGTGATGCCGGCGGCCAGGATATCTTCTACATCTTGCCAGCGCTTTTCGTGGACCGATCCCGGCGCATTCGTGTGCGCGATCTCATCCACCAGCGCGACAGCCGGGTGGCGCCGAGTGACCGCGTCAGTGTCCATCTCCTCGACCGTCACCCCCTTGTACGGGATCTGTTTCCGAGGAACGACTTCGAGGCCCTCCGCCCGTTCGGCAGTGTGCGGCCGTCCGTGTGTTTCGAGGAACCCGATCACGACGTCAGTCCCGCGCTCCTTTCGGCGACGGAGTTCCTCGAGAGCGGTATACGTTTTGCCGACGCCGGGCGCGATGCCGAGATAGATGCGATGACGGCCGCGCGCACCAGCTCCGGCCT
>JAFAZN010000084.1 GCA_019239775.1 Chloroflexota bacterium | reverse complement strand
GCGCAGCGCGCGGCCAAGCGACACCGCGCGCAGCTCGAGCGCACCGGCGCCGGCGGGAGCGCCAAGGGAGCGCGACAGCTGCTCGACGAGGTCCGTGGCGGTGACGTCCGTTGGGACCTCAAAGTCTGTCTCAGCGGCCTCGGCCTGGCGGCGCACGGCCACGACGACGCGTTGCACGGATTGGACTGTAGCAACGTAGGCCACTGCGCGCCGGTTTGATCGAGCTCGCGCTGGCGCAACGGTGGCACCACCGCACAAAGCGGCATTGTTTGATCCCAGAGGCAGGCACAACGACGGGTGGGTTCGAGCGTAGAGCCGCTACACTCATCCGTTCGCGATGTCGAATCCTCCTTCGGTGTTGCTCTCACCGCGCACGCCTGTGCGGCTGCCGAGCACCGAGATCGACATTCCACCGCCGCGGCCGGCGCCTTCGCTGCCGCGCAGCTCGCTGCTGTATCAGATCCTGCCCGTGGTCTTCGCCGCCCTCGGCATGGGCGTCATCCTGCTGGTAGGCAGCGGCCAGGCCGGCGGCTTGATGCTCGCACTGCTGGCCGGCACGATGCTGCTGGTGGGCGGCGGCGCGGTGGTCTCGATCATGAATCACCGCTCGCAGGTGGGCGCGTATCACCGCGAAACGCGCGAACGGCTAGAGATGTACTACGCGATGCTCAATAGCACCCGGGATCGGATCGAACACCTCCTGGCCGAGCAACAGGCAGTCCTGCTCGAAAAGGACCCGATGCCGCAGACCTGCGCACGCATCGCGACCGAGCGCACTCCACGCTTGTGGGAACGCTCGCCGGACGACCCTGACTTTCTCGTGCTCCGCGCGGGACTTGGCTCGCAACCCAGCTCAACTCCGGTACGTCCACCGAGACAGGTGGACCAGTTGGAGCCCGATCCGCTCATTAGCCTCGCGGAGCAGCTCTCGGTGTGGGCAAGCCAGGTGTGGGGCGTGCCGGTCTTCGTCCCGCTCGGCGACGGTCGCGCCGCGGGCGTATGCGGGCAACGCACCAAAGTGCTGGAAACCGTGCGATCGTTATTGATTCAGCTCGCCACACACCATGCACCGGATGAAGTGAAACTCGTCGCGCTGGTGCCACCCAGCGAATCCGCGGAGTGGGCCTGGCTGCGGTGGCTGCCACATACCTGGTCCGATGACCGACGCATGCGATTTATCGCGTCGACTCCGGCAGAGGCATCGCGGCTCTCGAAGCGATTGGAGGAAATTCTCAGCCGCCGTCGCGAATCGATGTCGATGTTCACCACCGCCGCACGCGATCGACCACACCTGCCGGTCTATGTGGTGCTCATTGCCGACGAAACGCTCGCGGAAAGCATGCCGGTGCTCGCACAGCTGAACAATCCGCAGGATCGACTCGGCGCGAGCAGTCTCTACCTCTCGAGCGACCGCACACGCCTGCCGCGCACCTGTCGCACCATCCTCGAAGTACCGGCTGGAGTACTCAGCGACCTCGAGGCGAACGTCGACGCCCGGGTAGCCATGGACGCAACCGGCGTCCCGCTCGTGGAGCAGGTGGCCGCTGCGCTTGCTCCGCTGCGCGCCAAACGGCTTGCCTCGCGAACGGATTTACCGGCGCAAGTTAGCCTGCTCGAGCTGTTCGAAGCCCAAACCGTTGACGCCCTCGACGTGCTCGACCGCTGGCGCGAGGCAGCGCCCGAACGATCGCTGGCCGTCCCGATCGGTGTCCGACCCGGCGGCGAAATCCTCCGGCTGGACCTCCACCAGTCGGCGGACGGGCCGCACGGCTTGCTGGCGGGCTCAACTGGTTCCGGCAAGAGCGCACTCATGCAATCGCTGTTGCTTGGGCTGACGACCTCGTTTCATCCACATGATCTGGTGATCGTGCTGGTGGATTACAAGGGTGGCAGCACGGCTGGTGCACTGCAGCAACTACCGCACCTGGTGGGAACCATCACCAATCTCGACGGCAACCTGGCGCGTCGCGCGCTCGTGGCGTTACAAGCCGAGATCCAACGCCGCCAGGCAGCACTTGCCGCCGTCGGCTGCGACGACCTTGACCAGTACATGGCACGCCGCCGCCGCGGCGAACAATTGGAACCACTTCCACACCTGGTGCTGGTAGTCGACGAGTTCGCGGAATTGAAGACGGAACGACCGGACTTCATTCACCAACTCGTGCGCACCGCACGTGTCGGACGCAACGTCGGCATCCACCTGATTCTCGCGACGCAGAAGCCCCGTCCGGCGGTCGACGACGAAATCTGGGCCAATGCGCGCTTTCGCATTTGTCTGCGCGTGGAGCAGCCGCAGGATAGTCACGATGTGCTCAAACGACCCGACGCGGCCAGCCTGGTGGGTCGCGGCCAGGGCTACCTGCAAGTCGGGCATGACGAGGTGTTCACGCTGTTTCTTGGCGGTTGGGGTGGAGCGCCTTACCGGCCGGATGCCGGTCCAAGCGATCCGCACGAAGTCGCGCTGGTGGACCTCGACGGTACGCGCCGAGCGGTAGACGCCACTCATGCCCACCCGCTCAATGCCCTGCAGGATCCGACGCAAGCGGAAGCGTTGACGCGCCACCTGGCAATGTGCGCGCAGGCAGCGGGTATCGCGCGGTTACCGGCGATCTGGCTCGCGCCGTTGGAGGATCGCATCGTCTTGGCTGACCTTCTGGAGCCAGAGAGAGGCTGGGATAACTCCACACGAACCTGGCGCCCGACGCACCGGTGGATCGCACCGGTGGTCGGCCAG
>JAFAZN010000296.1 GCA_019239775.1 Chloroflexota bacterium | reverse complement strand
CCGGCCCGCCGATTCTCCTCGAGCACCGCCGCTCGGGTCTCGTCCTGGTCCTGGAGGAGACGTTCGCGGGAAGCGGCGGTGAAACCGGTTGCGATGCCGCTGAGCAGAGCTGCGATCCCGGGGGCTTGCGTTGGTGCGACTGCCTGGAGCTCGCGCGTCAAAATGGCGATGGACGAGCCCAGTGCCTCGGGCGCTGTGTACCCCGAGGCAACCAGCGCGGCCCCGAGTTCGCGCCCGCGTTCGATGGGATCACCGTCGCACGTAACGGCGCTCACTGCCTGCGCGGCGAGCGACGCGAACACCGAGCGCACTTCGGTCGCACTGAACGGCACGAAGGTAGTGCGGGCTATCCCACGCCGCCAGGTGTCGGCCAGCCCACGCGTGCGCAGAGCGAGTGCTTCGTCTATGGCTGCCTCACGGCTTGCGGCCGACGCCAAGATAGCCGTTGCTTCGCTGCGGATCGTCGAGAAGGAGGTCATCGTCACTCTCCGGGCGCCACAACGGGAGGTACACCAGCCCGGGCTCGATCAACTCGAACCCCTCGAACAGGGCCGCGATCTGCTCCCGGCTGCGGAAATGGAACGGGCTCGTGGACTCCCGATAGACACGTTCCACTGCGCTGAGTCGATCCGGCTCGCTTTGTTCGGTGGCCGCGTGGCTGATGACGATATAGCTGCCGGACGGCACCGCCTCACGCAGCGAGCGGACCATTTGAAGGGCCACTTCGTCGTCAGGCACGAAGTGGAGCAGTGCCACGAGCAATACGCCAATCGGTTTCTGGAAATCAATCAGCTCGCGAACCTCGGGGCGATGCACGAGCTCGGCGGCTTCGCGTGCATCGGCACGCACCGCAGTGGTGTTCGGGACTGACTGTAAGATCGCGCGGCTGTGCGCCACGGCCACTGGCTCTACGTCAACGTACACGACTCGGGCGCGTGGATTCACGCGCTGCGCAATTTCATGGACGGGACCTGCGGTGGGAATGCCTGACCCAATGTCGAGAAACTGGTCAACACCTGCTTCCACCAGGGCCACGACGGCGCGCCGCAAGCCGGCTCGGTTGGCCTGGGCGATCAGCGGAAGATCCGGGAACAACTTGTAGAGCTGCTGCGCCGCCTCACGATCTACGGCGAAGTTGTGCGCCCCACCCAGGAAGTAGTCATACATGCGTGCCACATTCGGACGGTCAAGAGGAACCTCCTCAGGGACCCAGTTTGATTCGGTCATGCCAGCTCGCTGCCAGGAATCGAGTCGCGCCGTGGTGTCGCGGGCGCGGCACTATAACCAAAGTCACTGGCGGAGACCAGCCCATTCGAGGGAGCTGTTGGTGGCTTCCGGCGCCACACTTGTCCGCCGAACGTGATGGCATACACGCCATCGTCCAGCGCGCCGAGTGCGACGACACGGCAGCCGGCAGGCAGACCTTCACTCCAGTCAACAAAGGTTTGCGCTCCGTCTTGCGACAGGCACACGCCACCCGCCGTGCCGAGGAAGATCGCGTGATCCTGGACCGCGAGCGAGGTAATGATACCTCGGGAAAACGGCACTTCCGAGGAGTCGGCGAGGTTGAATATGCGGCTGCCTACGGCTGCGAAGACTGTTCCGTCCGGGGCGGTGGAGAGTTGCGGCCGATCGCTACTGGGGACCGCGAGGTAGCGCTCGAAGGCACTTGCGGTTGAGCGCCACACGGTTGCCTCGCCTTCCCCGCGCGCCGCGACAAACAATCTGCCTTCGGATGTTGGCGCAAGAGCAGTGATCTCCGCACCGTCGAACACAGAGGACGGTACGAGCAAATTCCAGGTCTCAGCTCCAGGTTGACTGACGTAAACGCCTCCCGCGTTGCTGGCGAACAGTACATGGTCGGCACCAATTGCCATGGCAGATGGTGGCTCGATCCCTGCGCTAATCGGGCGCCAGCTTCTGCCAGCATCGTGTGAGACGCGCAGACCGGCGTCGATATCCGCAACATAAAGTGTGCCGCCTTGCGCGAAGGTCGCGGCGCAGATCAATCTCGCGTTTAGATCAACATGCGGCGGACTCCACGTCGCGCCGTCGTCAACCGAGCGAACAAGCCCACCCTGATGCAGCCCGGCGAGCAGTCCCTCGCGAGAGATCGCCACGGCGAAGACGACACCGGGTGACGGCGTGATGCGCCAGGTAACTCCGGCGTCGTGCGAGACGGCGATGCTGAGCGACGTTGCCACCACCACCCGATCGGCCGCGATGGCCAGTGCGCTTACAGTCTGACAGTCATCCGCATCGACGGCCTGCCACGTCGTGCCGTCATCCGTGGAGCGAAAGAGTCCATCACCCTCCGTTCCGACGAGAACCAGACCTCCGTTGGCGGAGATTGCCACGCATTGGATTGGTGTCTGAGGTCCAACCGCGCGCCATGCCTGGCCGGAGTTGCGACTACGGTGCAGTCCACCCTGGGTTCCGGCAAACGCCAGCTCGCCGCGCGCCGCCAGGCAGATAGCGCCCAGGTCGAGCAAACCTCCACTCGCGGATGCCCAGGTGCGTCCACCGTCAGCCGAGCGGAGTACGCCGTCGTCTTCTGTTCCAGCGAGAACAACGCCCGCGTCGAGGCACGCAACGCTCAGCATTCGGCTGCCAACGAGAATGGGCTGCCAGCTGTCGCCGGCATCGGTAGATCGATACAGTCCGTCAACCGCACACGCGTACACCGTTCGGTCGCGCGGAAAGTCGGGCGAGAGTGCAAGTCCTTCGGCAAGTGGAGGCAGGCCAGCCGAGGCAGGCGGCCGCCAGGTAAGCCCCCCATCGCGCGAGCGAAAGACACCAACGGAGGTCGCCGCGAACATGGCTCGCCCACCCTCGGCCGAAAGGTCCATTGCACCTGCGAGTGCTGTAACCGTTCCACCGCCACCGGCGTCAGGGGCGACAGGTTGCCACGCATTCACACCAGTCAAGGATGCTCGGCCCGCGGAGCATGCTTTCGGTGGACGAGCACATCGGCCGTGAGCGCGGTGGTGGCAAGACTCACGCTGCACTCCAGTGCGGCAAGCACCACTTCCACCGGGTCGAGAAGACCTGTTTTCCATGGGTCCGTCCAATCACGCCGTATCACGTCAAAGACCTCGCTACCATTACGCCGGCGCGCTTCGCAAATGATCCACTCCGGCTCCACTCCAGCGTTGGCCAGGATCGTGCGCATCGGCTCCACCAGCGCTGCCTCCAGGAGTTTGACGCCGATAGCCGCCTCACCACATGCATCCAGACTGGCAAGCAGCGGCATGCAGTTCACCAGCGCCAAACCACCACCGCTCACCACGCCGCTGCGGAGCGCCAGACGTGCCGCTCGCACAGCCGACTCCACCCGGCTTTTAACGCCTTCCTGCTCGGCGGGGCTCGCTGCGCCCACGTGAATGGTCGCGGTGACACCGGCGAGTTTGCCAATCCGCGATTGGATGCTGCGCCGGCTCGCATCATCGTCGGCGATGTTCATTTCCGCGCGCGCAGCGGCAATTCGCTGCCGGACCAGCCGCCTGTCGCCGAAACCGCCGACGATACCGAATTCCGTGCGCGTCGCCCAGGCCTGGCGCGCTGTGCCAAACTCCGCACAGGTGACGTCGCGGATGGAGAAATGTGTTTGCTGCAGGATGCTACGTCCACCGCAGGCAACGGCGATGTCCTCCAGTTCATCGCCCGTTGCCGGCCCCCTAACCGCGACGACAGCATCCAGCACACCGCGGTCCCGATTCGCCAGCAGCAACGCCACCGCCGCATCGCGAATCTCCGGTGCGACGACTAACAGACTCTTTTCGCCCGCTTTCACACAAGCTTCCAGCACCGGTACGAGCTGGTCAGCCCGATCCAAGGAGTAGTCGGTGACGAAAATGCGCGGGTTCGTCAATCGCACAATTGACGTTTCACCCGGCGCGAAATAGGGCGACACATAGCCAGAATTCCAACGCATACCCTCGGCATAAGAAAGCGTCGTTGTCGCGGCCCTGGACTCCTCGACCAGAATCGTCCCGTCCACGCCGACCGCCTCAACCGCCTGACCGATCATGTCGGCGACCTGCGCAGAACCCACCATCCCACGCACGACGCCCGCAATTTCGGCCGGTGTATCGATCGGCTGGGCGGCCTCGCGGAGCGCGCTGCGGAGGATTTCGAGGCCGTGCCGCATGCCACGGTTGACCTCAATCGGATTCCCCCCGGAGCGCGTATAGCGCATACCCGATCGCATGAGGGCGCATGCCAGCACGGCGGCGGTCGCCGTGCCGTCGCCGACCTGCTCGAAGACGCGCCACACCATGTGGCGGACCATCATCGCGCCCATATCCACAAAGCGATCTGGGATCTGGACGGTGCGTCGCGCAATGGTTGCGCCACGGTCCAGGATCTCTGGCGGCTGTGTTCGAATGAACGGCGAGATGGCCACCGTTCGCGGCAGTGGCCCGAGAGTCGGCCGCAGCAGACGGGTCATGCGCTCGATGCCGCGGAGCAGTGCAGTGCTGGCAGCCGCGCCTGCGAGGATGCGGTCCATCGGTTTGAGCGCCTGCCTCCTTTAAAAGCCTAGCGGTCCTTGAATCGCGCGACAACGGGGCACACAATGGGAGGAACCCGGCGCATTGCGATTGGGTGGGAGGGTTCAGAGGTGAACGAATCATCTCGAGCACCGGTCTTTTCCCGTCGAACTTTTTTGGCTCGAAATGCTTGGACAGTGGGGCTCGCGTTGGCGGCCTGCGCAGCTCCACAGGCTCCGTCCTCGTCGTCGTCTGCCAGCTCGAGCGCGGGCGCCACAGCAGCCCCGCCCGCTCCAGCAGTCGGCAATGCAGCGCCGACCACGGTGGCCCAGGCGACTGCGCCGGCCGCCGCGCCGGCTGAATCGACCTCGGGCACGTTCAACGTCTGGTTCAACGCGAACTGGAACGACGTCACCGATAAGGCCATCGGGGATGTGTTCACCGAGTGGGGCCAGCAAAACGGGCTGAACGTCGAATGGCAGTCGATCCCAGGCTCACCTGACGTGCTTGCCAAACAATCGGCCGCGGTCGCGGCGGGCAAGCCGCCCGAGGTACAGAATGCGAATCTCACCTACTGGTACGGCCAGAAGGAGATGCCCGATCTGACCGAGCTGGTGACGAAGTACAAGACCAACGCTGGTGGCATGTACGAGATTGGTCTCAGCTCGCTCAAAGTAGAGGATGGAGCGCTGATCGGCGCTCCATACGCAAT
>JAFAZN010000479.1 GCA_019239775.1 Chloroflexota bacterium | reverse complement strand
TCCATCGAGGAGCTGTCCGAGTACTGGGAGAAGATTCCCGCCTCTGGCTTGGGCTGGGCGTTTTCTGCCAATCACATGCATCTGTTGCCTGGGGATTTCGACGCGTTCATTGACGCCTTCGGCGTTTCACGAATTGGCCTCGTGCTGGTCGCGGATAACCGCGGTCGCTACGAGGAGCATCTGCTGCCAGGCCAAGGCACGATGGACTTCACCCGCCTCTTCGGCCGCCTGGAAGGTGATGGCTATCGCGGCCCGTACATCCTGACGTTCGGAAACCGCGACCAAAAGCTGGCAGGGCGGCAGTACTTGTTGGAGAAAGCGACCGCCGCCCGCGCCGCGAGCACGAGCTGAGCCCCTCGCGGTTCACCATCCGAAGGTCCACCCCCACGGAGTGTTCATCCCCCGAAGGGTTTACCTCCCGGGGTCAACCCACGGACGGTTCATCTCCCGAAGGGTTGACCTCCGGAGGGTTCATCTCCCGGAGGATTACCTCACCTGAGGGTTCGAGCCCGTAGGCGCTAGGTGCGCGCGAACTTCTGCAGGCTATGGCAGCCGCTGTGATAGCGGTTGGACCGACTCAGAGCTGTGTGCGCTACTTCTCCGACATAGAGGTTTCCGCGGGAGTCGAGGCACAGCCCGTGAGGTGAGGCAAAGCTCGCTGGCGCGCACGGGTCATCACCACCCCAGCGCACCAGCAGCTTGCCGCTGAGATCGCGCACTGACATCTGCGCCGACCGCGCCGAGGCAAACGGTCGGCCATCAAGGTGCGTCTCGTCCATATTCCACGCCATCTCGCCGACGAAAACGTGGTCAGCGGCGTCAATCCACAGGTCGCCGGGCCGCGCAAAGTCCGTCCACGTTTCTAGCAACTCGCCGGAAGAAGAGAAGATCTGCACGCGGTCGTTCTCACGATCACACACGTAGACGCGCCCGTCGGTGTGCGCCCACACACTGTGCGGCAGGTTGAACTGCCCAGGTCCAGTGCCGGGCTCTCCCCAGGATTGAATGAGCTGGCGATCGCGAGAGAAGCGGTGGATCCGCGCGTTGCCGTAGCCGTCCGAGACGTAGAGCTCGCCGTCTGGCGCGACCGCCAACCGTGTAGGTCGGTTGAACGGTCCCGCGCCGCGCTTGATGGAGGCCAGGTTGGCACGCCCTTCGGGGGAGTACCCGGTGTCGCTGGGAACGTTGAGGGTGCCCAACGTCCAGAGCAAGCGACCGTCGAGCGTGAAGCCGCGCACGGTGTGGTCGGTATCGTCGGCGCAATAGACGACGTCCTCGTGGATGGTGATGCCGTGAGGGCGAGTGAAGATGCCCTCGCCCCACGACTGAATGAATTCGCCATCGGGGCTATAGACGATGACCGGGTGTTCGGAGCGATTGAACACGTAGACGCGATCGTGCGAGTCGGTTGCCACGCCGGCGACGTCGCCATGCGACCAACCGTCCGGTAACTGCTCCCAATTGGGAACCAGTTCAAAGGTCAGTTCACCTTCGCCCACCGTTGTTCGAGTAACGCTCATTGCTCGATGGTAACGGCGGCACCTCCCTGAGGCGTGGGCGCGTTCGGGTCGATCGTAATAGTCCCGCGCATCCACGGATGAGGGCGGCAGAAGTACCAGTACACGCCAGGGTCATTGAACGTGAAGCTGAAGGATTGGCCCGCGTCCAGCAACCCCGAATCCCACGTGCCGTTGTCGGCGGTGGTGGTGTGCTGCGTCGGGCCGTTGTTGCTCCATGTAATCGTGGTGCCCGGCGGCACCGCCACACCAAACACACCTGGATTGAAGTCGAAGTCTTCAACCGTCACACTCGTTACGGATCGAGCGGTTGAAGCCACCTGAGACACGGGTGCCGGGGGCGCCGCCACCGGAGCCATCGTTCCCTTGAGCGAAAAAACCCACAGCGTGTCGCCACGTGGAAAGTCGAGCTGGAAATTGCCGCCGGCCGCGACCGCTACATACTGGTCTCCGCCCACCATGTACGTCATTGCCGGTGCATTTGCGCCCGCTCCGGTCTGGAACTGCCATAGTCGTTGGCCGGAGGTTGCATCGTACGCGTCGAAATTGCCGTTGCCTTCACCTCCAAAAACCAGGCCGCCAGCGGTGGTCATCGTGCCACCGATGCACATCTGGTCGGTTTGCACCTGCCAGGCCTTACGATTGGTGCGTACGTCGATCGCCGTCAGCGTGCCCCAGGTCTCACCACCGGGAGGCGTGACGAACGCGCTGCCCAGGCGGAGCGTGCCCGGCGTGATCTGATCCGGTTTGCCTGTCCAGATCTGCGGCTGGTGGATACCGCAGGCGTACATAAAATTCGTTTTCTGGTTGTACGAAGACGATGACCACTCCGAACCGCCATTGGCGCCCGGACACATCAGAATCGGATCCGTCTTGAAGGGAGTGAAGATCCCGGCCGTCGGGTAGCTGCCGATGTCCGTAGTGCACGCCTGCGGCACAAACGAGTCGCCAATCGGAAATGGCTGGGTTGCAGCAGTGTTCTGTTCGCGGATTTGCGGCACCTGTTTTTCGTCGATGCCCACCAGCGGCATACCGTTGGTGCGATCAAGCAAGTAGATCCAGCCGGTCTTGCCGGTCTGACCGAGACCCTTGACGGTTTTGCCATTCATTTGCACGTCGAACAGGACGTCGGGGCTGACGGCGTCGTAGTCCCAGAGATCGTGGTGGATTTCCTGGTAATGCCACTTGCGCGTGCCGGTTTTGGCATCCAGGGCCACGATGGACTCGGTGAACAGGTTGTCACCAGCACGCTGGCTGCCGTCGAGGTCCGGCGCGGGGTTCCCAACCGCGATGTACAGCATGCCGAGGTCAGGGTCCAGTGCCGGAGTCTGCCAGACCGAGCCGCCACCGAACTTCCACATGTCGGTGCCGGCTGGCCACGTGTCGTTGCCGAATTCGCCAGGGCCCGGAATGGTGTAGAAGCGCCACACTTGCTGCCCGGAGTTGGCGTCATACGCGGTAACGTGACCGCGGATTTCGTACTCGGCTCCCGAGGAGCCGAGAAACACCATGCCGTTCCAGAACAGTGGTGCCATGGTCTCGGAGTATCCAGCCCGCGGATCATCATCCTGCACGCTCCAGATCACACTGCCCGACGCGGCGTCCAGCGCCGTCAGTTTTGCGTCCAGCTGGGCGACGAAGACCTTGCCGCCACCAACGGCCACACCGCGGTTGTCCTGGCCACAGCACAGAGGTAGCTGGCCAATATCGCTCAGGTCCGGCGCGAAGCGCCATTTCTCCTGGCCATCTGTCGCATCGAGGGCGTACACCTCCGATTGCGGCCCGGTGAGATACATCGTACCGTCGACGACGATAGGTGTGGATTCAAACGAGGTACCTGAGTTATTTCCGCCAGTGTGGTACGTCCAGGCGCCCTTCAGATTGGCCACGTTGGTCGTGTTTATCTGATCCAATCCGGAATAGCGTTGATTGAAATAGTTGCCGCCGTTGACGCTCCAGTTATTGCCAACCGGATCGCCCGGTCCGGGCGCCGCAGGCTGATCTGCTGGTACCGCACTGGCTACCGGCGCGCTCAGCAGGAGCGCAGCGACGACAATCCCAAGTCCCCCGCGAAGCCGACTACTTGCACGCATCGATCTTCCTCCCGCCAAGGCTGGATTACAATCCGGAAGATGCCGTGAACCCGGCGAACGTACGCTCTTGACACGCGGGTGTCAAATGGCCTTTTGGAATGTCTAGGTTGGCCTGTTCGGCGGTCCTCTCGGTCCTGCTGGCAGTGGCGCAGCCTGCACTCGCGCAGGAGCAGACCGATGAGCCGCTCGTGCGTCAGTCGGTGGAGTCCGTCCTGGAGATGGACACGTTTCGTGGGGTAGACCGTCTACCGCGCATCACGTTGGACGCGGAGCGCGGCGATCTCACAATCGTCTTCGCCATGCGACGCCCGATGTCCGACGATCCACACCAGATCGTGGCCAGTGCCACCGATGACGTGTTCACGATTTTATGGGCCACATACACGTCTGGTGACGCTGCGCGCATCCGCAGCGCCACCGTTCTCGGAACCTACGCCGTCGTTGGCCGCTATGAGCGTCCGAAGGAGGTTCCGCTCCTGCGCGCCGTTCTCAGCGCCGATCGCGCGGCGAACTTCGACTGGGCCAGCGCCTACCGACTCGACCCAAGGCTCGCCCTGGACACGTGGTGGGTTGAGGGCGAGCTGACGACAGCCACGCCCTAGACAGCCACGCCCTAGAGTGTTGCTGCTGCCGCCGCTGCGTCTGGAATCGGGCTGGTGCCTGCCCAGTGGCCAACGTCGATGACCAGTCCTTCCGGCGACTTGAACTTCGCCTCGTAGTAGACGTCGCCGAGCGCAATCGGGTTGAGCTCAACGGCGCCGGCGGCGAGCAGGCGCTGGCGCGTGGCGTCGTCATCCTTGACGGTGACGCCGATGTGCTCGAAGCCAGCCTTGGTCGGACGGTCGCCGGCGCCAAGGCCGAGCGGCAGCAGCGTGATGTTCACATCACCATCCGATAGATCAATGGCGCCCGAACCCCGCCGCTGCACCAGCTGCAGCTCCAGCGCTGTCTGCAACCACTCGGCCGTCTTCTCGGTGTCTTCGCAACGAATCGCGATGTGGCGAATTTTCCCCATAGGCGTGAGCGTATCCTGACTTTCGTATGGACGAACAGGCCAAGAAGACTGCGCTGCGACGCATCCCCTACGGTCTTTTCCTGCTCACCGCCAAAAACGGCGATGACATTGCCTCTGGCACGGTCAACTGGGTGACGCAGACGTCGTTCAAGCCACCCATGGTGGCAGTCGGAATCAAGCAGGACAGCCACCCGTACGCGGTGGTCAAAGCGGCCGGCACCTTTGCCGTCAATGCGCTTGGGGCAGACCAGAAGGATGTGGCGCAAGCGTTCTTCGGCACGGTCAAGCCCGAGGGCTCGCAGCTAGGACCTGTCACCTTCCGCGCTGGCGCGACTACTGGCGCACCTGTGGTGAATGAGGCGCCTGCCTGGTGGGAATGCCGCGTCGTGGGTGTGCTCGAGCAGGGCGATCACCACGTGTTCCTGGGCGAAGTGGTGGACGCGGGCGTCAACAGCGAGACGCCGACGTTGCTGCTGCGCGACACCGGCTGGAACTACGGGGGTTAGCCGCAGCAAAACGCAGAAACAATCCGAGGCAGGCCTGCTGGTTTACCAGAGGTCATGGTTTCGCGGGTGTACGCTCAGCAGCCGGTGGCGACGGTTTCATCCACCTTTGACTCAGCGCGCAGTGACGAGGAGCTCATGCGCGATCTGGCTTCAGGCCAGCAAGATGCGCTGGGCCCGCTATACGGCCGTTATGCGTCACTCGTGTTTCAGATCGCGGTTCACAGCCTCGACCGCCCGGCTGCCGAGGAGTTGGTCCAGGAGGTCTTCCTCACCATCTGGCGCGGGGCGGCGAGCTTCGATGCCACCCAGGGCGCGTTCCGTCCATGGCTGCTGCGGCTCACTCACTGGAAGATCCTGAACGAGCTGCGCAGGCGTCGCCGGCGACCATCCGAGACCGGGGACGAGGACCCGCTGGAGCAGGTCGTCGACCGCGCGCCCGGGCCCGAGGAGCGTGCCTTTCAAGTCGAGCACGAAACCATCGTGAAAACCGCCCTTGAGGCCCTGCCACCCAAGCAGCGCCAGGCCATCGCCCTGGCCTTCCTCGAAGACATGACCCACGAGCAGGTCGCCCGCACCCTGGACGTGCCGCTCGGAACGGCCAAGACGCGCATTCGCTCTGGCCTGCAGATCATGCGCACCTACCTGGCGCCGATGGCAGCGTCGCTGCTGGGTCTGGCGCTGGCGGTCATCGGCTTCAACTACGTGCAGACGCAGATCACGCTGGAGCGCGACCAGCGCGCGATTGCCTTGGTCACCACGAGCGAGCTGGTGCCGTTGCGGCTTACTCCGGCGGCCGGCGCCAACGTGCCGGCCGGCGCACACGCGAACTACCGCGGCCGCCCGGGTGTCGATGTGGCAGTGCTCTCCACAGAATTGCTACCGGCCGCGCCCAGCGGGCAGACGTACCAGGCCTGGGTGCGCCACGGACAGGTATGGACGTCACTTGGCACCTTCACGGCCAATGCTGACGGCACAGCCCAGGTCATCGCCCAGGACGCCAGGTTGACCGAAACCCCCGATGCTGTAGAGGTCACCCTCGAAAGCGCGGGCGGGGGTACCACACCGTCAGGCGCACCCGTCCTGGTCTGGCCCAACGCATAGGGGCAATCTCAACCAGAAGGTGCTGCCACGGCCTGGTCCATCTGAGGTCGCCCAGATGCGACCGCCGTGGGCAGTGACGATGGCCTGGCAGACGTACAGGCCGATGCCACTGCCTTCGAGTCCACTCGTGCGTGCCACGCGGTAGAAGCGGTTGAACAGGTTCGGCAGCTCATCGGCGGCGATCCCGAGACCTTCGTCGCACACCGAGACAGTGACGTTGTCGCCCTCGACGCACAGCGTGACGTCGATGTTGCCGCCATCGGGCGCGTATTTGATGGCGTTGGTCAGCAGGTTTTGCACGACCTGTTCGAGGCGCGCGGCGTCCCACTCGCCCTCCAGCCGCCGCGGACCGTTAAGGCGAATAGTGTGGTCGATCGAAAGCGCCTGCACCGCGCGAACGACGCGCTGTACGAGGGCAACGAGGTCCGTTGGCTCCGTGTGCAGGTCGAGGCGGCCGGCTTCAACGCGCGTGAGATCCAGCAGCAGGTTGAGCATCCTGGTGAGTCGGTCGGTCTGGTCGAGCATCAGTTGCACGCGCTCGGCGGCAGGGACGTCGGCCGGCGCTACGCGCCCGAGCTCACGCATGAGCATCTGGGCCTGGATCCTGAGCACGGTGGCGGGTGTGCGCAGGTCGTGTGAGGCGATGGACAGCAGGTCATCGCGCAGCCGTGCGATGTCGCGCTGGTTGGTCACATCGCGGATCACCACCACACCCCCGGCTGGTCCACCCGCGGCGCTCGCGATCGGGGTACCGGTGAAGCTGAGCACGCGCCTGCCGCTGGCATTGACCTCAACTTCGACGTCGCGGTGGGCCTCGCCACGTTGAAGTCCGTCGATAACTGGCGCCAACGCTTCGCCGACGACGTTTGCGCCGAGTGGCCACTGGCCCCACTGCTCGTGATCCAGTGGCTGACCAAGAATGATTCCCGCGCCGATTGAGCCGAAGATACTGCGCGCGGGCGGATTCAGGCTGACGATGCGTCCGGCGGCGTCCAGGACGAGCAGGCCGTCCGTGATACAGGAGAGCACCGCTTCGAGCTTGCTGGCCCGGCCAATCGCCCGACTGGCTTCGGCGCGCTCCCACGCGTCGATCGCGTGTGCGACCTGAGTCGCGACTGATTCCAGGAAGAACAGGTCGTCCTCGTCGTAGGCATCGCGAGCGTAGCTCTGGACTGACAGCACGCCGATGACTCGTTGCGCAACGGCAAGCGGGACCGTGACGGTCGACTCAGGCAATCCCGGCGTCTTCGTGGCGTACTGCACTTGCACGCGCGGACCTTCGACCGACCAGTGCCGTATCAGGCGTGGCTGGCGCGTGCGGATCGCTTCGCTGAGAAAGCCGTGGCCGAGCGGGAAGGAGCCGCCTGGCAGCTCCAGCCCGGCTTCGATCTGCCCGACGACTTCGACCATCTCGCTGGTCTCGTCGAAGAGGCCCAGCAGGAAGCTGGTCGTGTCCATGACACACCCAATCTCCGCGTGGAGCTGCCTGAACAGTTGCCCCAGGTCATGGGTTTGCGCCAGCGCACGCTGCACCCGGCGCAGGGCGGTCAAGCGCGCTTGCGGACGCCGGCTGGGGGTGAAGGCGGTGGCCACGAACGTGTGCGCGAATGATCGCCATTTCTCGGCAGCCCTCAAAGTCCGCGTTCGTCCCGAACGGTGACAACTCCGTCACAATCCGCCACAAGTGGCCAGTTCACCTACCAGAAAAGACCCACACACCAGTTCACACCCACCGGAACGGGCCACCCACCAGTTTGGGTCAGGTTTCTCCCGTTACTGCGGTGGAGCGCTCCGAGGCGAACGCCGACCAGAAACGCTAGCGTGCGTAGAGGTTTTCGATCTCCGCCTGGTAGCGCTCGTTGATGACGCGTCGCTTGAGCTTGAGCGTGGGCGTGAGCTCACCCGAGTCCACGGTCCACTCAACAGGCAGCACCTTGAACTTGCGGACCTGCTCCGCGGTGGACACCTCAGCATTGGCCGCATCGACGGCGGCTTGCAGGTCCGCGAGTAACGTCGGATGCGCAGCCAGCTCGGCCAGGCTCAGCCCTGAGAGACCGTAGTGCTTCGCCCAGGGCCGAACCGCGTCAGGATCGAGCACGAGCAAGGCCGCAATAAATGGGCGCCGATCGCCGATCACCGCGGCCTGTCCAATCAGCGGGCACCGCTTCAGCAAGTTCTCGAGATTGGCAGGTGAGACGTTCTTGCCGCCAGCCGTGATGATGAGCTCTTTCTTGCGGTCGACAATTCGCACGTAGCCATCGGCGTCGATGCTGGCCACGTCGCCCGTATGCAGCCAGCCATCTGCATCAATGGCCGCGGCCGTTCCGGCCGGGTCCTTGTAGTAGCCCTGCATCACGTTGCCACCGCGCATGAGCAACTCACCGTCATCGGCGATCCGAAGCTCGAGTCCGGTATTGGCGCGGCCGACCGTGCCCAGGCGCTCCTGGCCAATCGGATTCATGGTTGCGCCGACGGTCGACTCGGTCATGCCATAGCCCTCGACCAGCGGCAAATCGAGTGAGCGGAAGAACGCGACCACGCCCGGGGAGATCGGTGCGGCGCCAGTGACACCGAGACGGCACTGGTCGAGCCCAACGCGCGCGCGAATGCCATTCCATACCACGGACGCCTTGGCCGCCGCGGTCTCGAGCTCGGCTGGCAGCTCGCGGCCCTGCATCCGATACTCGGCCACCTGGCCGCCGATCTCGAGCGCTTGAGATACGGCCTGGCGAATCGCGGAGTTGGGCTCGGCGGCGAGGGCTGCCTGGATACCTGCCTGGAGTTTCTCCCAGACCCGTGGCGAGCCGATCATCACCGTCGGATGGATCTCGGCCGCGTACTGGAAGACATTCTGAAGGTCAGGGCAAAAGAAGACCTGCTCGCGGCGAATGATCGCGTTCCAGTGGCCTGCGTACCGTTCGAACGCGTGCGCCAGCGGCAAATATGACAGGTGTCGCTCTTCGACGTCGGGGTCGGGCAGATTGGTATTGCCGGACGCTGCCATCCACATCACCTGGCGATGCGAGTCCATGACGCCCTTCGGCGGGCCGGTGGTGCCCGACGTGTAGATCAACGTGATCAGGTCATCGGGCTTGACTTCATCCGGCGCGGCTTCGAACCAGGCCGGTTCTTGCGCGGCCGCCGCATCACCTCGGGCCAACAGCTCGTCCCAGGTGATGGTTCCAGGCGCGTGGCCTTCGATGAGGACGATGTGCGCGAGCATGGGAAGTCGGTCGCGGACCGCTTCGAACCTGGCGAGCATGCCGACGTCTTCGACGAACGCGACCACGGCTTCACAATGTCCTGCGATGTACGCCACCTGTTCGGGTGCCAGGGTGTTGTACAGGCTGACCGGAACGCCGCGGGCGTACAGCAGACCGAGGTCGGCAATCAGGTGTTCGGGCCGATTTCGCGCAAGGATCACGCCGAATTGCTTTGAGCTGAGCCCGAGGGCCTTCAGACCATAGGCAACCCTGCGGACCTGAGCGCGGTACTCGCTCCACGACAACGACTGCCAGCCGGTCGGGGTGCGCCAATGCAGCGCTGGCGCATCGCCCTGCTCACGTACGGCATCCTCAAACTCGGTGAGTAGGGTTTTGCCGCCGATCTCTCGATCGATCCGGGTCCGCACCTGGTCCAGTTCACTCAGCGCGCCGGCCGTCACGCGCGCCAGGATACTCCGAGCTATGCACGGTGGATAGCGCCGCGGAGCTGTTGACCGTCCTGCGCGTCAGCGCGTTTCGCGAATACACCGCCAGCCGCGCAGCCAATGGCCTGGCGAGCGGCCTGCTCCAGGCATTGATCCTGTGGCAGGTCTATGCCATCTCGGGCTCGGCGCTGAGCCTGGGCATCGTGGGACTGTTCGCTTTCGTCGCCGCCTTGGCCAGCAGCCTGGTCGGCGGCGCGATCGTCGACACCTACGATCGACGCACCATCCTGCTGATCGCCCAGATCATCCCTGGTCTCTGCAGCATAGGGATGCTCGCCGCCATCGTCGCGAACCAGGTGAGCCTTGAGCTCATCTACACGCTGGTATTGATCACCGGGGTAGCCAGCGCGCTCGAATGGCCGGCCCGCCAGGCGATTCTGCCCGCGGTTGTGCCGCGCAAGGTCTTTGCACGCGCGCTGACGGTGAACTCCGCGGCGTCCTCACTCACATCGGTGACAGGGCCGGCCCTGGGCGGCGTGCTGATCGCCGTCGGCGGTGTTGGCGCGGCCTACACGGCGCACGTGGTGCTGGTGGCAGTTGCCATGCTCGCGCTGGTGCCACTGCGGATAACTGGCCTGCGTGGCGGCGGCCGTCTCGACCTGGCGACGATCCACGAAGGGCTGGCGTATGTCTGGCAGCGGCCGATTCTGCTCGGCGCGATGAGCCTCGACATGTTCGCGGTCCTGTTTGGTGGGGCGCGTGCGCTGCTGCCCGTTTACGCCGTGGACATCTTGCACGCGAGCGCCGTGGGCTACGGCATCCTCTCGGCATCGCTGGAAGCGGGCACGCTGGTGATGGCGATCGTGCTCGTTGTCTTGCCGATTCCCCGCCGGACAGGGCTGGTGCTGCTGGTTGCGGTGGCGTGCTTCGGCCTGGCGACGATTGCGTTCGGCCTTTCGACGGCGCTGCCACTCTCGGTAATCGCGTACGCGGCGGTCGGCATGGCCGACCAGGTGAGCATGGTGATGCGTCACACGATGATCCAGGTCACCACGCCGGACAGCCTGCGGGGGCGGGTGACCGGCGTCAGCTCTATCTTCATCAGCGCCTCGAACGAGCTTGGGGCGATGGAATCAGGCCTGCTGGCGGCGGCCACCAGCGCCACCTTCAGCGTGGTGAGCGGCGGCGTGGCCTGCCTCGTCGTAGTGGCCGTAATTGCCTGGCGCGTCCCCAGCCTGCGGCGCTACACACGCTCGTCGTGACAACTTCCTAGTAGGACTTCGGTAGATCCAGCACGTGTTCGGCCAGGTAGTTGAGCACCATCTCCTGGGTGATCGGCGCGATTTCGTAGAGGCGCACCTCGCGCCAGAGGCGCTCAATGTGCGTCTCGCGCGCATAGCCGAAGCCACCGAAGGTCTGCAGCGCCACGTTGCAGGCGCGAAACCCAGCGCGAGCACCCAGCAGTTTCGCCGCGTTGGCCTCCGCACCGCACGAAAGCCCCTGGTCGAACAGCCAGGCAGCCTTGTAGCCCAGCAGCTCGGCCGCCTGGAGCTCCGCCCACACGTCGGCCAGCGGATGCGCAATGGCCTGGTTCTGTCCAATGGCCCGATCGAACACACGGCGGTTGCGCGCGTACTCGCTGGCATATGCCACCGCCCACTGACCAATGCCCACGGCTTCCAGCGCGATGACAACGCGTTCAGGATTCAACCCATCCAATAGGTGATAAAAACCGCGCCCAAGCTCCCCAACGATCTCGTCATCAGTCGCGCACAAGCCGTCAAGAAACACTTCGTTACTGTCCACCGCGGCACGTCCGAGTTTGTCAATCTTGCGAATCGTGCAGCGTTCTCGATCCAGGCCAGTGAAGAACAGCGTCAAGCCGTCAAGCGGCGCCTCGTCTCGCCGCGGCGAGGTGCGCGCGAGCAGCAGGATCCGTTCGGCGTGCTGCGCGTTCGTCGTCCACACCTTCTGTCCACGAATGACCCAGCGGCCGTCTTCGCGGCTTGCGACGGTGCTGATTCGCGAGGTGTCCGAGCCGGCGGTCGGCTCCGTAACGCCGAACGCCACCAACAGCTCGCCGCGTGCCGCGCGCGGCAAATACGTTCGCTTCAGAAACTCTGAGCCGTGGTGAACGATCGGTGTGAGCGGGAACACGTAGAAGTGGATGGCCGCCGCGCCAGAGGTTCCGGCTCCCGAACGCGCAATCGCTTGCAGCACCAGCCCGGCTTCGGTGAGGCCAAGGCCGGCGCCGCCATACGCCTCGGGAATGAGGACGCCGAGCCATCCCGCTTCGGCAAACGCACGAACGAATTCCCAGGGATAGCTCGCGTTGACGTCGTGCTCGCGCCAGTACTCCAGAGAAAAACGCGCCGCGATGGCCGAAGCCTCGCGGCGCACATGCTCCTGGGTCTCAGAAAGCGCGAAGTCCAGACGCGATCAACCCTGGATGTTGAATCCGCGAATGGTTTCGGTCGTCTTGCCCGTGACCTTCGAGTGCGCGTAGACGTAAATGTTGACGTGCGTGGACGGGAACTTCGTGGGCGTGAACGACAACGACCAGCTGCCATCACCTGCCGGAGTCGTCGTACCGAGCAGAGTACCCGTGTCCGATTCGCCGAGGATATACACGTCGACGCGGTCAATCGCGCCAGGACCGTTCGCCGGGTCTGTCGCAGTGCCCGTAATCGTGAATTGCGAGCTGCCCTTTGCGGCTACGTTCTGACCTTCGGTTGGAGCGGTAATGGTCAGCGTTGGGGCGCCACCAGCCGTGTTGCCGCCGCTCGGAGCCGGTGCTGCTGCTCCGGAGCCGCCACCGGTAACGGTGACCGTCTTGAACCACCAGCCTTTGCCACCCGTGTGTAGATACACGTAGAGGGTTTGACTGCCGCCGGGCACTGATGACCCGGGCACGCTGGCGCTGAAACCCGATGCGCTCCAGAACGGATTGCCGAGCGCCGCGCCAACATCTGGACGGTTCTGCGCCACGGTGCCCTGCGCGATCATGTGACCGCCGCCATCCATCGTGCCAAGCCAGACCTGCATGTTGTCGGCACCCGCCCAGCCCTGCGCCTGCTGATCCACAAACCAACCGCCGAGGGTGAAGGAGCCGCTACCTGGAACGGTGGAGCCGTTGGCCGGTATGTCGATGAAGCCGGCGTAGGTGTTATCGAGAATTGCGCCCGGGCCGCCCTGCCAGCCGGTCGATTGGGCCATCGCCGGGGAGACTGTCGCGGCAACTACCGTAAGGGCCGCAACTGCGCTGAAAAATCGAGGGAACGCCTTCGGAATGCCGAAGTGCATTGCTTTATCAACCTCCTCTAAGCTCTACGTACGAGCATACGCTCCAGAAATAGCAAACGTCGCGGAACCCGTTTCGCAACTGTTACCAGAAGGAGTTGATCTGGCTGTGGACGGCAACGGCGTTGTCAACGTACCCGGACCCTACTCGCCATGGCGCCCGGGGGTCGAGCGCTCGGACCGAGTGACCCAGGGGCTTCTGGCGCGGTGGGGACCTACGTGAGCTAGGGCGTTGCTGTTGGCGTCGGGGTAACTGTCGGCGTCGATGTGCTGGTCGCAGTCGGCGTAATCGTTGGGGTTGAGGTGCTGGTGGCCGTCGGCGTACTCGTAGGAGTCGACGTGTTGGTCGGCGTCGGCGTGACCGTCGGCGTCGGCGTAGGTGCCGGCTTGAACACGACGACGTTGTCGAAATAGGTCAGCGAGTCGTTACTGCTGGTGACATTGACCTGGCCGATACAGGCGCCGCTCCAGCCAGTGCGCACCGTTTGATAGACAGCAGGATCAACGGTCACTGAGACCGGTGCCGCGGTGCCTGCCACGACGTTGGTGCACGTCAGCGTGACCGTGCTGCTGGACGGCGAACTGTTGAAGACGTCGACCTGGGACAGCTGCGCCGGCGTCGAGAAGCTGAAGTTGGCGCTGCTGGTGTGGTAGCCAGCGAACGAGACTGCGTTACGGGTGAGGACTCTGGAGAACGGCACCGATGCCGCCGGGTACACGTACCACTGGCCCATCTGCCAATAGACGAGGCCGCTGCTGTCGTAGCCATTCAGCGGGTGATCGGCGGGCAGGTCGTCGAAGGTGATGGTTGCGTAGGAGCCAGCGGCTGAGCCAACCGTCGGAGTAGCCGTCGGCGTCACCGTGGGCGTGGTCGTCGCGGTTGGCGACGAGGTCGGAGTACCGGTCGCCGTCGACGTCGGCGTACCCGTGGCCGTTGCTGGCGGAGTGACAGTTGGCGTCGTCGTCGCGGTCTGCGTCGCCGTCGCGGTCAACGTTGGGGTCACTGTTGCCGTCGGCGTCGCCGTCCATGTCGGATATGGGGTATAGGTTGGGTAAGGCGTGGTGGTCGGCGCCGGGGTGTCGGTTGCCGCCGGGGTCTCGGTCGCCACCGCGGTGCCCGTAGCCGAAGCAACCGTTGGCGAGCCAGAAGGCGAAGCCGTGGTAGCGGGGGTCGCGGTACCTGACTGTGAAGCCGCGCTCGAAAGGGCGTTCGCCGTCGCGATTGCCGCGGCCGCCGCCGTTGGATCGGGGCCAGTCGGCCCGCTGGTCGGCGCATCGGTAGGCGCCTGCGTCGGAGCACCACTAGGCGCCGGCGTTGCCGTGGGCGAGTCGGTCGACGATGCGACTGGGGACGCACCAGCGGCAGCCGGATCAGCTGGCCCCAAAGTAGCGGCCGCATTCGCCGCCGAGGTCTGGCCGCCCGCCTGGGCCTGCGGCGGGGCTGCATTCGGTCTCGGCGTGGCCGTCGCGCGTGCCGGCGCGGCCGCGGGTTTCCCAGGCGCGGCTGTTCCCGTTGCTTGCGGCGTGGTCGCGGCCGATGGCGCAGCGGCGGCGGGTGCGGCGGCAGGTGCGTTCGGCGGCGTTGTGGGTCGCGCCGCAGCGGGCTTCGCGGTAGGCGAAAGGCTGGCCTTCGGGGGTACGCGCGTGGCCGTTGGCGCCTTCGGCGCGGCAGTTGGCTTCACCGTGGGCACCGGGGTATCGGTTGGCACGGCGGTGGGCTGTGGGGTCGCGTTCAGCCGGTTCTGCACGGTCTGGGCAAGCTGCGGCCCGGCGACCACACCTGTGGTCGCCGTCACTGCCGTCATCACGATGCTGATGACCGCCATACCGATCGGACCTCGAAAGAAAGAACCCATGATGAACCGCGAACTCGCATTTCAAGCATCGGCAGCCCGATTGTTTTCCGTAGGCGGCCCATCCGGAGCGCCACGGCCGGTGTATCTGCAACTGTCATGGCTCTCAAGCACCGACACGCGCGGTGGATACCCATCGCTATTGGAGTACTGTCGGCGGCATTCGTCGCCGCGTGTTCGAGTCCAGCGGCGGCGAATGTGGCGACCGCCGTACTACCGACACCGGTACCTCCGGCGGCATTGGCAACGCTGGCACCGCCCAAACCAGCGCCGGCCGCCGCTGACGGACCCAACGTCGCCATCGAAAACTTCAACTACGTCGCGGCGGACCTCACGGTCAAAGCCGGCACCACCGTGGTGTGGACCAACCACGATGACGTGGAGCACACCGTCACCGCATCGGACAACAGCTTCAGTTCACAGAGCATCCCTACCGACGGCCAGTACTCCTACACGTTCAACACCCCGGGCACCTATAGCTACTTTTGCGCCATCCATCCATTCATGACGGCGAAGGTGATCGTTCAATGAAATCTCCAATTGTTTCGGATGAGATCGATCGGCGCGGGTTCTTGAAGTGCATGGCCTGGGCTGGTACTGGCGTCGTCTGGACCATCAGCGGCGGCATTCTGTCTTCGTGCAGCCTGCCGCAAGCCGCCTCCAATGATCCCAAGACGCCGGGTGACTTCAACTTCGTCCAGGTCAGCGACAGCCACATTGGCTTCAGCAATGTGCCCAACCAGGACGTCACCGCCACGTTCCAAAAGGCCGTTGCGAAAGTCACGTCGTTGCCCAACAAACCCGCGTTCCTGCTCCACACCGGCGACGTGAGCCACCTGTCCAAGCCGGACCAGTACGACACCGTCAACCAGATGCTCACCGGTGCCAAGTTCGACCAGGTCTTTTACGTGCCTGGCGAGCACGACACGTTCGTCGACAACGGCTCCGCATTCCTGCAGCGATTCGGGAATGGAAGCGTCGGTAATGGCTGGCGGAGCTTCGACTACAAAGGCGTTCACTTCCTCGGACTGGTCAATGTGTGGAACCTCAAAGCCGGCGGCTTCGGCGTGCTCGGAGATGATCAGTTAGCGTGGTTGAAGCAGGACCTCGACCCCTTGAGCGCAAGCACGCCGGTCGTGGTGTACGCGCATGTCCCGCTGTGGGCGGTCTATCCGAGCTGGGGCTGGGGCACCACTGATGCGGAGCAGGCGCTGACGTTGCTGCGCCGGTTTGGCTCGGTGACGGTGCTCAACGGACATATCCACCAGGTGCTGCAGAAAGTGGAAGGCAATGTGACGTTTCATACAGCAGCGTCCACCGCCTTTCCGCAGCCAGCGCCTGGAGCTGGACCTGCGCCAGGGCCACTGCGGGTGGTGCCAGAGCAGTTGCTCAGCTCACTCGGCGTGCGCCAGGTGAATTACGTGGCGAAAGCCGGCGCGCCCGTGGTCGTGGATGCACAACTCACCTAGAAACGCGAGAAGGTCCAGGATCCCTCCTGCTTCGGTGTCACTGCATATGGCCCTATGGGCGCACGCGTCCAGTGCCAAAACCCCCGTGTGACGAGAAATCCTCTCTGGACGGGCTTAGAACGACGAGTCTCGCGGCGCGAGACGCGAGGTAGCGCTGCTCGGGAATGCTGGCAGTCATGCGCGCCGCGCGCAGATAGGCTTCGCGCGCGGCGGCGGGCTCGCCAGCTTGCTCCAGCAGGTGCGCCCGAACGGCGTGGAGTCGGTGACTCCGGGCCATGCGTTCGTCGGACTCCAGCTTGCGCAGCAACGCCAATCCGGCTCGAGGACCGTGCACGCGTGCCGCGGCAACCGCGGTGTTCAGCGTAACCACTGGGCCGGGCGCCAGCTGGCCCAGCACCCCGTACAAGGTGAGAATCTGTGCCCAATCGGTCGTCGCATCCGATGCAGCCTCGTCGTGCAACGCCGCGATTGCCGCCTGGAGCTGGTATGGACCAACAGGTCCGTGACCGAGCGCGTCGCGCAGCAAGGAAGTACCGAAATCAATCTGCGCGCGGTCCCATAACGAGCGGTCCTGCTCCGCAAGCGGCACCAGCGAGCCGTCCACGTCAGTGCGCGCCAACCGGCGTGCGTCGGTCAGCAGCATCAGTGCTAACAAACCACACACCTCGGGTTCCTGTGCGAGCAACCGTGCAAGCATGCGCGTCAACCGGATTGCCTCGGAACTGAGGTCCGTACGCACGAGGGCTGCACCGGAGCTGGCGGTGTAGCCCTCGTTGAAAATGAGGTAAAGGACTTGAAGAACGACGCGCAAGCGGTCCGGGCGCTCGAACTCAGGAACGCGATCGAACCGCGCACTCACGTTGCGCAGCGTTTGCTTCGCGCGACTGATCCGCTGGCCCATGGTCGACTCTGGAACCAGAAACGCGCCCGCAATTTCCGCGGTCGTAAGGCCGCCCACGGCACGTAGTGTGAGCGCGAGCTGCGACGGCGCCGACAACGCCGGGTGGCAGCAAAGGAATACCAACGTGAGCGTGTCGTCGTCTGCGGCAATCTCAGTCGCTGGAGGATCCAGCAACTGGACGTGTTCTTCGCGGCGCCACCGCGCGCCCTCGCTCCGAAACTCATCAACCAGCCGTCTGGATGCAACCGTGAGCAGCCAGCCCCGCGGATCGTCCGGCAGGCCGGAGTCGCGCCATTGGAGCGCCGCCGCCAGCAGCGCCTCTTGCACGGCGTCTTCGCAGGCATCGAAACGCCCGTAGCGACGCGCCAACGTCGCGAGCACACGTGGCGCGTGCTCGCGCAGTGCGTACTCAATCACACGTCGGGTGGACGATCGGCAATCTGGCGGACCTCGAGTGGGCATTCGATGAATGTCACAACCCGTGAGGCAATTTCAATCGCGCGGGCTTCACTCTCCACATCGACGATCCAGTAGCCCGCCAGCGATTCCTTGGACTCCGCATATGGTCCGTCGGTCGGCACCGGCGCGCCGTCCTGGAAGCGGACCGTGATGGCCTGCGAGGCGTCGGTCAGGCCTTCGGCCCTCACGAGTTCGCCGTTCGCAACGAGGTCGGCGTTCATATTTTTCATGAAGCCGATCATCTCGCGGATCCACTCCAGTGAGCGGGCCTCCATCATGCCGGCCTGATCGCCAAACATCAGGATCATGTACTTCACGTGGCCGGCTTCTCCTGCACCGTCCAGCTGTTGCCGTCGGGGTCACTGAAGAACATGAAGGAATTCCATGGGCCACCGTGGCCGTCGCGCCACACGCCATTGTCCAGGTAACGCACGGGCGTCACGTCAACACCTTTTTCGACGAGCTGCTTGTGGGCTGCCGCGATATCGGCGACGACGAGCTGCAAGCCTTTCAGACTCCCAGGCGCCATGTCGTGGAACGTGCTCAACATGCTCACCGAGCAGCCCGAGCCTGGCGGCGTGAGCTGAACCACGCGGAAATCTGCGACCGGCGTCACGGTGTCAACATCACAGTTGAAGCCGACCTGCTCCGTGTAAAAGCGCTTGGCGCGGTCGATATCGGAAACGGGGAGGACGACGACTTCGAGCTTCCAGTCCATGTGTGTGCTCTCCTTACGAGTACAGGTCGGAGCGGCTATGCGGTTTTCGACATCAGGTCGCGACTATCCTCGACAGCGTGAGCACTGAATCGCGGGTTGGCATCGTCGTTGGGCATACCCACTGGGACCGCGAGTGGTATCTACCCTTCGAAGGCTTTCGAGCGCGCCTGGTGGCCATGATGGACAGCTTGCTCGAGTATCTCGAGGCAGATCCAGCCTTCCGCTGTTTCGTGCTCGATGGCCAGGCCATCATGGTCGAAGACTACCTCGAAGTTCGGCCCGAAGCTGAAGCGCGCATCCGTGCTCTGGCCCAGGCCGACCGTTTGAAGATTGGACCGTGGTACACCGCGGTCGACACGTTCCTGCCCGACCCTGAGTCGCTCGTGCGCAACCTGATCCTGGGTCGCTGGTTCGCAAGGCGGTGGGGCGGCACGGAAATGCAGGTTGGGCATTTGCCCGACACGTTTGGGTTCATCGGGCAGCTGCCACAGGTGCTGCACCATTTCGGGATCCAGGACGCCTTTGCGTGGCGCGGTTTTCACCCGATCGGCTCATCTGCCGCGTGCTGGTGGCAAGGGCCAGATAGCAGTCGCGTGCTGCTGATGCGACCGGCCGAAGGCTACTGCGAGGGGATGCTCGGTGTGACCGATCCGGAGCGCTTTCTGGAGGAGGCATTACCAGGCATCCTGCGCTATCAGGACGAAGAGCCGTACGACGACCGACTCTTCGTGATCGGGTGCGATCATCTGCCGGCGAGCTCGCGCCTGCCGTGGCTGGCGGAGCAGATCGCCGCCCGCGTGGGTCACCCGGTCGAGGTCGGACCGCTCGAGGACATGGCCCTTCGATTGCGCAACCCGAATGTCGGCGAACGTTTGCCGGTGATCCACGGCGAGCAGCGCGACCCCTGCCTGGCCGTGTGCCCGGCCTCGATCAGCGGCACGCGCATCCCTCAGATCAAACAGACCAACCAGCGGGTTGAGGCCCTGCTGCTCGGACTCGCGGAGCCACTGCACGCGCTCTCAGAGCTGAATGGTGGCGACGCCGACCGAGCGCATCTGCGGTGGGCCTGGCGCCTGCTCGCCCAGAACCACCCACACGACTCCATCCCCGGCTGCAGCACCGACGCGGTGCATCGGGAGATGGGGGTTCGGTTCGAACGCGCCGCGGCAGTCGCGCTCGATGCGGCCCAGCGCGGTGCGCAGCGATTGGCCAGCACACTCGATCCAGCCGCACTTGGTGAGCTTGGCGCAATCGGCATCGTCAGTCTCGTTGGCGGGCGCTGCCGGCTTCGAGTGAGATTGCATGGCCAGCCGGATCGTCCGTTTCCGTCGATCGGCCTTATCAGCGCGGACGGAACCGTTGTGCCGCACGTCGTGGTTGGTCGCGGCCGTGAACGGGTCACCTATCGCCGCGACCAGGATCGCTTCGCCAATGAAGGTGCAACCGAAGTCAGCCACCTCGTCTGCACACGCGACTGGCTAATGGAAGCACGCCGCGAGACAAACCGCTGGGAGATGCCCTTTGAGGACATCGAGCTGGAACTGGAGGCACCACGCGCGGGGTACACCACGTTGCGCATCCAGGACGCGCGCGATCGCACGCCGCGGATTGGTGCGGCGCACTGGCGCGCGGGGGCGGAGCTTGCCAACGACGCCGTCCGTGTGTGGCTGGGCGACGAAGGTCTCTACCTGGAGGACCTCCGCTCCAAGCGCGTCGCCGGACCGGTGTGGTTCGAGCACGCTGGCGACTCGGGCGACGAATACACGGCCAATCCACTTCCGGAGCTACCAGTCGTGTTCTGGCCGCGAGCAGCGGATGGGCAGATTGTGGAGGATGCACTCGGCCAACGAATGCGTGTGCCGCTGTTGATGCAGGTGCCGGCGCGCCTGGCGCGAGAACGGACTCGACGTATCGGCCGGGTCACGCTCGATGGCGAGCTGCTCATCGGCCTGAACGGACGGCGCGCGGATCTCACGCTGCGCCTCACCAACCGTGCGCGCGATTTCGACCTGCGCCTGCTGGCCAACCTCACCGGTGCGACCCGCGCCTGGTCCGGCGTGCCGTTCGGTCTGGAAGCTCGCGAAAAGGACCCTGGGCACGTCACCCCGAATGCGCCGCAGCAATGGATCCCAGACTTTCCGTTTCGTGGATGGCTGGCATTACAGGAATCGGAAGGTCACGGCATGGCGCTCTTTGCGCGGGGCCTGTACGAGGCGGCCGTGCGCTGGCCGGCGGGCGGTGGTTCATCAATCGCATTGACGTTGCTGCGTGGTGTTGGCTGGCTGTCGCGCAGCGATCTCGAGACTCGCCCGGGTGATGCAGGTCCGCGCCTGGCCACGCCCGAGGCGCAGTGCCTTGGCACACACCACTGGGACCTGGCGCTGGTCCCATTCGAGGCAGACGAGTTCGAGACGTTACCCGCCCTCTCCGAGCAATTCTTGCGGCCGGCCGCGGCATTTCCGATTCAGTGGGCTGAAGGCTCGGCGCCGCCTACGCGAAGTTTCGCAGAGGGCCTCGACGATCGCGCCGTAATCAGTGCGCTGCGACCCGCCGACACGTTCGCAGGCGGGATGCTCCACGCGCACAACCCGACCAGCGTGGAATTGGCCGCCAACGTCACGGGCCAACGTGCTCGGCTCGACGAAACTCCAGTCGACGTTGGTGGCGACCGCTTGAGACCGTTTGCAATCGCCGCCTGGCGACTCGAAGAGCAGCGCGCGTGAGTGATGGCACAATCAACGAGTTCGCCTGTGGAACGGCCGCTCAAACTGCTTGCACTCGATCTCGGGGCCGAGAGCGGCCGCGCCGTCGTCGGAAGCTTTAACGGATCCCGCCTCGACCTGGAGGAAGCACACCGCTTTGCGAACGTACCAGTCCGCATGGGCGGCACGCTGTACTGGGACTTTCCTCGGTTGTTTGGCGACGTCCTGACTGGCATCCGCGCCGCGCAGCAGAACGGTCCGGTGGCGAGCGTTGGTGTGGACGGCTGGGGCGTGGACTTTGGCCTATTGGACAGTCGCGGCAGGCTACTGGCGAACCCCATCCACTACCGTGACAGCCGCACCGAAGGCATCATGCAGCTCGCGACGCAACGCGTGAAAGCCAGAGATATCTATGCGCAAACCGGCATTCAGCTCATGCCGATCAACACGCTGTATCAGCTCCTGTCGATGGCCGAAGCGCACGATCCGGACCTGGAGCGCGCAGACAAGCTGCTGATGGTCCCGGACCTGGTGCATCACTTTCTGTGTGACTCCGCCGTCACCGAGTACACCAACGCTAGTACCACGCAGTGTTTCGACGTTGCGCACAACGACTGGGCATACGGGTTACTGGCAGACCTCAATATTCCGAGACACCCGTTTCCGGATGTCGTACCACCGGGGACGCGGCTTGGTCCGCTACGGGCGGATGTGGCCGAGCACGTCGGCGGAGCAACCCAGGTCGTCACGCCTGCCTGCCACGATACGGCCTCGGCGGTGGTGGCAACGCCACTGGATGGCTCAGCGGCATACCTCAGCTCCGGCACGTGGTCGCTCATCGGCCTCGAGCTGCCAAAGCCCGTGCTGTCGGACGCAGCCCGTGAAGGCAACCTCACCAATGAGGGTGGCGTCGCCGGCACGATTCGACTGTTGAAGAATGTGATGGGCCTGTGGCTGGTGCAAGAGGCGAGACGGGAGCTCAGTCCCGACGTCTCCTACGCAGAGCTGACGTGGCAGGCCGCGCAGGAAGACTCGTGGACGGCATTCATCGATCCAGATGATGAGCGGTTTCTGCGTCCGGGCGACCTTTTCGGCAAGGTGCGAGCCTTCTGCGAAGAAACACGCCAGCGACCGCCGGCCGACGGACCCGGCCTGGTGCGGGTGTTGCTCGAAAGCCTGGCGCTAAAGTATGCCGTGATCCTGCGCCAGCTCAGAACGATCAGCGGGCGAAGTATCGCGGCAATCCGTGTTGTCGGTGGCGGCTCACAGAACGCTCTGCTGTGCCAGCTGACCGCCAATGCCTGCAACGTGACCGTACTCGCAGGACCCGCCGAGGCAACCAGCGTGGGTAACCTGATCGTTCAGGCGATGGCTCTAGGAGAGGTAGCGTCGATCAGCGAGGCTCGCGCCCTGGTTGCGGCATCCTGGCCTGCCACGCGCTATGAGCCGGCGAACGACTGGTCAGAGGCTCACCAACGGTTCGGCGAGATCGTACTCTCACTTCCGAAGATCCAAGGAGTTTTCTGATGAGCGCTGAGTCAGTAAGCGCCGCGGTCACGAAGTTGGCGGTGGAGACTCCGTCGTGGGGCTACGGCAATTCTGGGACCCGTTTCAAAGTCTTTCCCCAGGCCGGCGTTCCGCGTGATCCATTCGAAAAGGTCGAGGACGCAGCGATCGTCGGCCGCTACACCGGTGTCGCCAAATCGATCGCACTGCACATTCCCTGGGACCGGGTCGATGATTTTTCGATGCTGGCGGCATTCGCTCGCGAGCGCGGCGTGCAGATTGGTGGCATCAACTCCAACACCTTCCAGGACGAGGACTACAAGCTCGGCTCGTTGTGCCATCCAGCGCTGGAGGTCCGCAAGAAGGCGATCGCGCATGTCCTGGAGTGTTGCGAGATTGCACGCGCGACCGGCTCCGCTGTCGTGAAAGTATGGCTGGCCGACGGCACCAACTATCCGGGCCAGGATGACTTCCGCACGCGACGGAGGCATCTGATCGAATCGCTCCGCGAGATTTATCCGGCGCTGCCGGACAACGCGCGGATGTTCCTGGAGTACAAATTCTACGAACCAGCCTTCTACCACACTGACGTCCAGGACTGGGGTCAGGCGCTGACTGTTTGCCAGCATGTCGGCGAACGCGCGCAGGTGTGTGTGGACACCGGGCACCACGCCATGGGCACCAACATCGAACAGATCGTGTCGATCCTGCTCCAGGAGGGACGCCTTGGCGGCTTCGATCTGAACGACAAGAAGTATGGCGACGATGACCTGATGGTGGGCAGCATCGATCCCTACCAGCTGTTCCGGATTTGCCACGAGCTGGTAAAAGCCGAAACGGATGAAGCGGATCCTGTCGCGCAGACCAACGTGCGCGAAGTCGTCTACATGCTGGACCAGTGCCACAACATCGAGCCGAAATTGCCGGCCGTCATCCGCTCCGTGATGAACCTCCAGGAAGCGATGGCCAAAGCGCTGCTGGTGGACCTCACCGCCCTACGACGTGCGCAATGTGAGGGCAACGTCCTGGAAGCGAATCGTCTCCTCAAAGACGCCTACGACACGGACGTGCGGCCTCTGCTGGCGCGCGCTCGGACAGAGGCAGGTCTTCCAGCCGACCCATACGTTGCGTATCTCGGGAGCGGTAACGAGAGCCGCCGCGTTGAGGCGCGCGTTGGCGGAGTGGCCGCCGGCTGGCAATGACGGATTTTCCCATCGAGCCGCCGGTCAACCACTGGAATTCCGAACGAACCGTCGGGCTCAACTCGCTCGAGCTGCTGGCGTACCGATCCAATCTCCTGGGAACGGACCGTTCGGTCGCTAACTGGGGCGGTGGCAACACCTCTACAAAAGCCGTTGAGCTCGATTTTCGCCAGCGCGAAACGCCGGTGTTGTGGGTCAAAGGCTCCGGTTCGGATCTTGCGACCATTCGGCCGCACCAGTTCACCGCGCTCCGCATGGAGGACGTGCTCCCCTTGCTGGAGCGCGAATCGATGACCGACGAGGAGCTGGTGGCGTATTACGAGCATGCGGTGCTGAAACCGGGTCAACCGCGCGCGTCGATCGAGACGCCGCTGCACAGCATGCTGCCATTCGAACACATCGATCACACGCATCCAGACGCAGTCATTACTCTTTGCGCCATCCCATCCGGGCGCGAGTTGGCGCAGCGACTCTGGGGCGGTCGCGCCATCTGGATCGACTACGAACGGCCCGGGTTCGCACTCGGGAAACGCATCGCGCTACGGGTGCGCTCGCAACCGGACGCGACGTGCGTACTGATGGCAAAACACGGACTGGTCACATGGGGCGACTCCGCCGAGGCGTGTTACGCGAACACCATCAAGGCCATCGCGTGCGCGGCGGAGGCACTGGCGGACCGAGCAGATCAGCGGCGCATCTTCGCTGTTGGTCAGCATCCTCCGTCTATTGATGAGTCGGTCCTCACGCTCGCGCTGCCCGCACTGCGAGGCGCGATCTCGCAACGCCGGCCGATGGTGCTGCGTGCAGACACTGGCGAAAAAGCACGCGCCTTTGCGAGTCGGCCCGACGTGGCCGAGATCGCAAGTGCTGGTCCGGCGTGTCCCGACCACCTCGTGCACACCAAACCATGGCCGCTGGTCGTGCCGCCAACCTCCTCCTTGGTGGAACTCACAGATGCCTTCCGGAGTGGTGTCGCGCAATTCGAGCGCCGCTACGCGGAGTACGTCGCCCGTCACGCGGACAGCGGTGTGGCCATGCGGGATCCGGCGCCGCGCGTGGTGCTCGTTCCCGGCCTCGGAATCATCACCACCGGTCCAGATGCCGCTCAAGCCGGGATTGCCGCCGCACTGTACGAGCGTGCAATCGCCGTTCTATCCGCTTCGGCCCGACTTGGTGGCTTCGATCCGTTGACGGAGTCTGAAACATTTGGCGTCGAGTACTGGCCGATGGAGCTGTACAAGCTGAGTCTGCTGCCGCCACCCAAGGAACTGGCGGGCCAGGTGGCGTTGGTGACTGGCGCAGCCTCCGGCATCGGTCGCGCGGTCGCCCAGCGTCTGGCCGAAGCAGGTGCGCACGTGGTAATCGCGGACCGCAATAGTGAAGGCGCAAAACACGTTGCGAGTGAGTTGGTCAGCAGCCAGGGGCCTGGCCGCGCTTTGGCAGTTGACATGGACGTGACCAGCGAGTCCGCGGTCGCCAACGCATTTGCCGAGGCCGTCAGGGCCTACGGAGGTGTCGACATCGTCGTCTCCAACGCGGGTATTTCCACGTCGCACCCCGTGGAGGAAACCTCACTCAACGAGTGGAACCTGAACCTCTCCGTACTCGGAACAGGCTACTTTCTCGTAGCGCGCGAGGCATTCAAGGTTCTACGTGCGCAAGATCATGGCGGTAGTGTGGTGTTCGTCGCCTCCAAGAACGGCCTGGTGGGCGGCCGCAATGCATCTGCGTATTCGTCCGCCAAGGCACTGGAGATCCACCTGGCCCGCTGTCTGGCGGAGGAAGGCGGCGCCGCCGGAATTCGCGTGAATACGGTTAATCCTGACGCCGTGCTGCAAGGCTCCAGTATCTGGAGCAGCGCATGGCGCGAGCAGCGCGCGGCAACGTACGGTATCGAGCCCGAACAGCTGGAGGAGCACTACCGCGCGCGTACCACACTCAAAGTAAACGTCTTCCCCGAAGACATCGCCGAGGCGGTGTTGTTTTTCGCCTCGTCGCGTTCCGCCAAGTCCACCGGCAACATCCTGAACGTGGACGGTGGCGTCGTGGCCGCCTACTCCCGCTGATCCTCCCTCAACTCACCTGCGAGTGCGGCCCGAATACGCCCAGGCTGCCGACGACGTGGATGCGGGCGGTATCACCGTCCACCTGTGGCTCCGTGTGATAGTAGGTCTGAATCAGTCCGTGTGAGTCCGGGTCGATCTTGATCTCCCCGCGAATGCTCTGGAATGACGTCACTCCGTTCAACGCCTGGACTAGCTTGTCGGGATTGGTATCGCCTTTCAAATCCGTGAGCACCTTGTCCAGCAATCCCATGGCGTCATAGGTGTACTCGCCATAGTCGTTGTGACGGTTGAACTTCTTCATGAAATCCGACACGAAGGTCTGGTTGAGCGGATTATCCAGCGACTCTTCCCAACCCGTGGCCCCCATCTTGACCACCGCAATCGTCTTGCCAATCGCCTCCGCGGCGTTGCGAGACAGAGTATTGCCGAAGAGCGGGATGCTATCGCCCACGAACTGCTGGTACTGCTGCACGAATTTGATCTGGTCCGCGCCAGCGAAGAACCCCCATACGGCATCCGGACTGCCGGCTTTGATCTTCCCCAGGAACGGCGCGTAGTCGCTGTTGCCAAGTGGCGGAAACACTTTGTCAGTGACCGTGCCGCCGGCTTGCTGGAAGGTATCAGCGAAACCCGCGAGCTGTTCGTATCCAGCAGCGTAGTCGGGCGCGAACGCCATGACTTTCTTCCATCCCTGCTGCGCCGCCCACGGCCCGGCCGGCGCCCCCGCCTGCCAGCTGCTGAACGAGACGCGCACGATGTACTGGCTGCGCTTGGCGCCTGTCAGGTCGTCGGCGCCGGCGTTGGTGATGATGGTTGGGGTCTTTGAGCTATCGAGAAGGTCGCGCACCGCCAGGGCATTGGCGCTACTCACGATGCCCATCAGGACATTCACACGATCTTGCTCGACGAGCTTGCGCGCTTTCAGCAGGGCGTCCTGTGGCGTCGCGCCTTCGTCTTCCTGGATGACTGTCGGTTTGACGCCGCCGACCATGCCGCCGTGCTGGTCAAGGTAGACCTCGATTGAGCCAGCCATATCGGGACCGAAGGCCGCGTACGGCCCAGAGAAACCAGACAGGAGCCCGATCTTGAGCTCACCACCGGAGCCGCTGCTGGCTGCCGGCGCCTGCTGCGCCTGGCTGGTGGCCGCCGGCTGCTGACCTGCGCCGGTTGCCGCCGGCTGCGCCGGTGCTGCGGGTGTGCACGCCGCGAGGACCGAGCCAACCGCGACCGCGGCACCTCCACCGATAAATGCACGAAGTACTGTCCGACGTGAGAGCGCCCGAACCCGAAGGTCAGTCATGCCATTCCCCCTGAGGATCTCGCGCCGATGCTACAACCCGACGCACCGACTGTCCCAAAAGGGTTCAATCCCTCAAGGGGTGTAATCCCTCGAAGAGTTCATCCGCGGAAGGCTCGCTGCGGGTGCGCAAGCGCAGTGTCGTGGTACCCTGCGCGGGCGCGATGACCGCCGACTTCGTCATCGTCCAGGGACTCAACGGCATCGCATACGGCCTGCTGCTGTTCCTGCTCGCGGCGGGACTGTCGCTGATCTTCGGCATGATGGACGTGGTCAATCTTGCCCACGGCTCGTTCTTTATGTTGGGCGCGTACATCGGCTACACCGCGGCAAAAGCGTCGCACAACTTCTGGCTGGCGCTGGTGGTGGCACCGATCGCGGTCGGCGTTCTCGGAGTTGGCATCGAGGTGCTGCTTCTCAAACGTCTCTATCGGAGGCCGCTGCTGGACCAGGTGATCCTGACCTTCGGCCTCTCGTTCATGGCCGCGGAGCTGGTCAAGATCATCTGGGGCACCAACGAGCTGGTCCTCCAACCACCCGATATCTTCTCAGGGCCCGTCACCATCCTCGGCAACACCTATCCGGTGTACCGACTGTTTGTGATCGCGATCGGGCTCCTGATCGCCTTCGCACTGTGGCTGATCGAGCGGCGCACACGAATCGGCGCGATCGTCCGCGCGGGCGTGGCCGATCGCCAGATGGTAGCTGGACTGGGTGTGAACATCGGCGCGGTCTTCACCGGCGTGTTCGCGTTCGGCGCCGCGCTGGCAGCTTTCGGTGGTGTCGTCGCAGGTCCGGTTCTTAGCCTGTTTCCGGGTGTGGATGCCCAGGTGCTGATCAATGCCCTTATAGTGGTCGTGGTTGGCGGCATGGGCAGCCTGACCGGCGCATTCTGGGGCGGACTTCTGATAGGCATCGCGGTGACGTTTTTGACAATCCTTGTCCCCGCCATCGCCCTGGTGCTGACGTTCCTGGTGATGGGTCTCATCCTCCTGGTGCGACCCAACGGACTATTCGGCATGAAGCTCCACTGAGCGCGTATGGCCGAAGACGCAATTGCCCCTCGGGAGTTGACCTCCGTCGCCGCGCCGCTGGAGATGGATCGCGTGGCGCGCCACGGAGTACGCGCGCTCAACCCGGTTTACCTCGTCTTGATCGCGATTGTGCTGGCGCTGCCGGTCGCAGCCGCGCAATTCTTTCCGTTCGGCGTCAGCCTGGCCACCAGCATCCTGGTGTTCAGCATCTTCACTATGAGTCTGGACCTCCTGCTCGGCTATGCCGGACTCCCGTCGTTCGGCCACGCCGCATTCCTCGGACTGGGCGCCTATGCCGCGGCAATCCTGTCGGCGGAGCTTGGCGTTTCCAATCTCGGAGTCGCGCTGATTGCGGCAATTGCACTTGCGAGCGCAGGCTCACTCGTACTCGGACTTCTGGCGCTGCGCACGAGCGGTGTGTACTTTCTAATGCTCACGCTGGCATTTGCGCAAATGCTCTCGGCAGTGGCCCTGAAATGGGGAGCGGTCACCGGCGGCACCAACGGACTGCCCGGGGTCCACTCACCCGAGTTGTTTGTGCCAGGCCTGACCGTTGGGCGCGGCGTCCCCTATTACATCCTGACGGTGGTGGCTGCCATCGTTTGCTTCTTTCTGATGTACCGCCTGATTCACTCGCCATTCGGTCGCACGCTGATTGGCATTCATCAGAACGAAGCGCGCATGCGCGCCATCGGCTACAACACGCGCCTGTACAAGCTGGGCGCATTCTGGATTGCTGGCGTCTTCGCCAGCGTTGCCGGCGTTTTTTACGCATTCTTCAACCAGTTCATCTCACCCGACGACATTGGCTTTACCACCTCCGGCACCGCGGTGCTGATGGTGCTCCTCGGCGGCGAAGCCACGCTGGTTGGCCCAATCCTTGGCACGACTGCATTCCTGATCCTGCAGAACGTGCTCTCGTCGATCTTCACCGGTCGGTGGCAGTTGATTCTGGGCGCGCTGTTCGTCATCTTCGTGCTCTTTGTGCGCGGCGGCATCGTCGGGATCTGGAGACGCGTCCGGCATGGCGCTGCTTAGCCTGGAGCGCGTGTGCAAGAACTTCGCCGGCGTGCAAGCACTGCGCGACGTCAGCCTGTCAGTGCAACCCGGCGAACGGCGCGCGATTATCGGTCCCAACGGCGCCGGCAAGACAACCCTGTTCAACATCATCAGCGGTGAGCTGCCCCCCACCTCGGGAGCGGTGCATCTCGGCGAACGTGAAGTCACGAACCTGCCACCAGAGCGCATGTTCCGTCTTGGACTGGCGCGCACGTTCCAGAAGAACAGTCTCTTTCTGGAACTCACCACATTCGAGAACGTCCGACTGGCCGTACAGGCCCACCAGAAGCAAGGTCACCACTGGTTTCGACCGTGGTGGAGCTTTGACTCAGTTAATGGTCGGACGCGGCTCGTCCTGGAGCGCGCCGGCTTGTGGAGTCGGCAGCTGGAGCCGGCCAAGAACCTCTCGTATGGCGAACAGCGCCAGTTGGAGATGGCGATTGCCCTCGCCGGTGAACCATCGCTGCTGTTGCTGGACGAGCCGACCGCTGGCATGTCGGTGGCGGAGACCGCCAGCTCGGTTGCCACCATCGGCGCGCTGCCGCGTGACCTGACGCTGCTGATCATCGAGCATGACATGGACACGGTGTTCGCAGTGGCAGACCGGATTACCGTGCTGGACCACGGTCAGGTGATTGCGGATGGGGCGCCTGACGACGTGCGGCACGACTCACAAGTGCGCGCTGTGTACCTCGGAGAACCGGAGTAGTTTTTCGGTTTGCTGATAGTTGATGGGATCCACACCTATTACGGCGATTCGCACGTGCTGCAGGGCGTGTCACTGGAGGTTCGAGCCGGTGAGCTGGTGGCGTTGCTCGGACGTAACGGGGCCGGCAAAACCACCACGCTGAGCTCCATCATCGGGTTTTTGCGACCGCGCGCTGGCAGCGTGACGGTGCTCGGCCGCGACATGACAGGGAAACCACCTCACGCCATTGCGGGCGCGGGAGTTGGTCTGGTGCCGCAGGGGCGCCGCATCTTTGCACCACTTTCGGTGCGTGAGAATCTGGTTTTCGCTGCCCGGCCGTCGGGGCCCTGGACGTTGTCGCGTGTCTACGAGTTGTTCCCTCGATTGATGGAACGGCAGCACTTGCGCGGCACCTCGCTGAGCGGTGGCGAGCAGCAGATGCTGGCCATTGGCCGCGCCCTCTTGATGAACCCCAGCGTGTTGTTGATGGACGAGCCATCCGAGGGCCTGGCGCCACTGATCGTGCGCGACATCGGCCGCATCATCGGCGAGCTGAAACAATCAGGCATGGCGATCCTGCTGGCAGAGCAAAACCTGGCGATGGCGCTCTCAGTAGCCGACCGCTGTTACGTGCTGAATAAAGGCCAGGTAGTGGCCGAAACCAGTGCCAGCTCGCTGCGAGCAGACGAAGACCTGAAACACCGCTTCCTGGGCGTCTGACGTTCCGCGCGATTCCGCGCACCAGGGCCGTGGTGCGCGGGGGGCGGGGTACTACCCTGGATTGTGATGACCGAGACTTCGGCTTTCACTCGCAGCCCGCACTTTGGGCGCGATGCCACGGCGGCGACGTATCGTGACATTCACCTGCCGCGCGTGTTCACGCCCTGGGCGCGCGTGCTTCTGGAGATCGTCCCGCCACGCGCTGGCGAACGGGTGCTTGATGTGGCCACTGGCCCGGGCACCGTCGCGCGCGAAGCGGCCAAGCTTGTTGGGCCCGATGGCAGCATAAAGGCCGTGGACATCAGCGCCGCCATGCTCGCGGTCGGCCGCGACTGGCCACCCGAACCTGGCGCGGCGCCGATCGACTACATCGAAGCACCGGCTACGGAGATGCCGCTAAACAACGAGGCGTTCGATGTTGCCTACTGCCAGCAAGGTCTCCAGCACATGGCCGATCCGTACGCGGCTCTCCAAGAGATCAAACGACTCCTCAAACCGGGCGGGCGCCTCGGCGTCGCACTCTGGCAACAGTCCCCGTTTGGACTGTTCCGTCAAGCTGTCGCCGAGCTTGGGCTGCCAGAGAGCGGACCGCAGCCCTCGGACTTCGGCCGCGACCCCGCCGCACTTGCGCAAGCCATCCATAGCGCGGGGTTCCAAGGCGTGCAAGTGCAAAGCAGACAACTCGTCTCGATCCTGGAGGGTGGCATCCAGCAGGGTCTGCAAGTCGCCATCGCGACTTCCGCCGCGGCGCGGATGCAAGAGCTCCGGCCAGAGCAGCAGGAAGCGGTGCGCGCTGTGATCACGCGTGCACTGGAGCCGTTGGTGCAAGCCGACGGCGTGCACCTGACTAGCATTGCCAACATTGCATCGGCGCAGAAGCCGAGCTGAACAGAAGAACTGCCTATTGCGCAGCGCTTGCGCGGACAGTGGTCCACTGTTCGCGCAGCATGCGCTCCCAGTGGGGGTGGTCCTTGATCGCCGGGTGTCGGAGGCCTTCGGTGGACCAGCGCGTTGCGGCGTGGGCATCGCCCAGGCGGGAGCTGAGCTCGGCGCACAGGTAGATGACACGCAGCTCCGTCTTGGGTCCCTCGCGCTCATCGAAGTGGTTGTATGCCATGGCGTACGCTTGCAGCGCTTGCGACAGCCACGTGTGCTCCGCAAGCTCGTCGCCGCGTTCGCGCGCGCACCACGCCAGCCGGTGGAGCACCGCCGCGAGTCGGAGTGGGGTCGCATTCCGCATGCGGTACAGCGCGAGCGC
>JAFAZN010000032.1 GCA_019239775.1 Chloroflexota bacterium | reverse complement strand
CCCTACAACGTGTATCCGCTCACCATGGACGCAAGCCTTGGGCGCGGCGGCGGCGCGGCTATCAACCTCAATGCGCCGACCTCGGTGATTCTGTTCGAGTTTGTGAGCGCGCTGGATCCTGTCAGCGCTCGGCGCGCGTGGTTTATCGCCACATTTGTGGCGTACGCGCTGATGTTGGGGCTGCTCTTGTGGCACTACCCGAGCTTTCGCAGCCCGCTGGCCGTGGCCTGGGCGCTGTTGCTCACCGGATTCATTGAGACCGTGCTGCTCGGGCAGGTGTACGTGTTCCTGGCGTTGCTCGCCACGGTCGCGTGGGTGTTGATGGAGTGGAGCGGTGGCTCCGCTTCGCTGCCCGCGTTGCCCGAGTCGCGGGCGGGACATGTTGAGGAGACGGCGGCTTCCGCCGGCGGCAGCGCAGGTTCGGGGGTAGAGCCAGGTAAGGGTCGGGCTCGTGAGCTCTGCGGCCGTGGTGGAGCGGGGGGTAGGGTGCGGGTGACCTCGCCGTGGCGTTGGCTGGTGGCCGGCGCGCTGATCGGGATCGTGGTGGCGTTCAAGCCCAACTTCACCGTTTGGCCCGGGTTGTTGCTGCTCGCGGGGTACTGGCGCGTGGCGCTGGCGAGCGTCGTTGCCATCGCGGGTTTTGGAGCAATTCCCTTGGTGCGGTACGGACCCCGGGTCTATGCGGAATGGCTCTCGGCACTGCGGCTGGAGCAAGTCAACACGCAGGTAGCCAACGCGTCGCTGGCGGGGTTGCTGGTGCGCGATGGGGCTGCGCCGGTGGTCGGCCTGGCCGCGGGCGTCGTGCTACTGATCGGTGTCGGGATTTGGGTTTGGCGGCGCAGGCCGAGTTTCGGTGCCACGAGCGGACTTGCGCTCGTCGGGTTACTGCTTGGATCGCCGCTGGCGTGGGTGGGGTATTCGGTCTTTCTGCTTCCCATGGTGGCGCGCGGGCGCATGAACCTCGCGCTGCTCGTTGCCTGCTGCCTGTTATGTCTGCCCAGGCTGGTGTTGCAGGGGTGGGCCGACGAATCGGTCTGGCTCAGCCTCAGCTTGGGTGCCGCCTACAGCGTTGCTTGGCTGATACTGCTGGTGCAGGCTACCCGCGACGGATCTTGATGGCTTCCGCGCAGTGGTGCTGGAGGATCGGACCGACGAGTCGGGGTGAGTGCTGACTACCCAGCGGGCGGGTCATCCTGCTGGCGCACACCACCTGCGACGAATCGTGATGGCATCGTAGGCGTCGATTAGAACAGCACGCTTCTTGCGGATGCGGGGCTGGGGCTGCAAAACACGCCGATGCTCATCGGGGCGCTCTTCGCCGCGCTGGCGGGGTTGTGCGGACTGGCGGTCAATCGCCCGTTTCGGGCGCCGCTGAGCCTTGCGCCGCTCACGGGAATCGCCGCCATTGTCGTGCTGACCTCGTGGTGCGCGCGACTCGGCGCGCCGCCGCTGCTGGGCACCGTCGCCATGACGACGCTGGCGATCACAGGATTGGCAATTGCACTGCGAGAGGTGCTCGCGGCAGCTCGCGGGCCTGATCAAGGAAGGGCGGCTGTGCGAGCGATCGTTCGGCGTCACAGCTGCGCCGAAGTGCTCGGGGTGCTCCGCACGGAACGGGTGACCATCGCACTTTTGGGCGTGGCGGTTCTGGTGCCACTCGTACTGCTCGGGGCCGCGCTTGCCAGCGTGGATGCACCAGTATCGACGCATGACGGCGCTTTCCACGTCGAAACCATCGACAAACTTCGCCACGGGCTGCCTATCGACGGTTGGTACCCGATGGGTTTTCACAGCAGCGTTGCCGCAGTGCTGGGTCTTGTGCCCTGGGTCGACACAGCTCGTGGCACGGCTGAGGCCGCGCAGGCACTGGCCATGCTGGCGCCACTGGGGATCTTCGCGCTGGCTCGGGGGCTCGGCCTCGGGTCGCGGATGGCTTCTGTTGGTGCGCTGATCCAGTCGCTCACCTACATCTACCCCTACGACGACCACATGTGGGCAGGCTGGCCCCTGGCCACGAGCATCCTGCTGCTGCTGGGGCTTTGGGCGGTGGCTCTCGGGTGGACTCGGAAGCCAGGAGCAGGGCTGGCTGCGCTCGGCGGGCTGTTCGGGGGCGCCATTTTGTTGACGCATGGAACTGAGGTCTACAGCGCGGTGATCGGGCTTGCCGTGATCGCGGCCATGCGCTGGCGCAGCATTCGGCCTGAGTTGCTCGTGCGGCACCTGCCGCTGGCCGCCATCGGCGCGGTTGTTTGCGCGCTGCCCTATCTCTCCACCCTGGTTGGCTGGGCCGCGGGGGGTGGTGCAACCGCGGCTGCGGCAATTGAGCAGGCGTCGGCGCAAGGGCAGGGCGCCAACTCCAACGGGGGAGATTGGCTGGAGTTCGCGCTTGGGTTGACCGGCGCAGGGGGCTTCATCGATTTACCGGTGCGGGCGGGGCTGCTCGCCCTTGGGGCACGACAGAGGACTTTGCGACTTGCGCTCGTGGGCTGGGTGGTCTTTGGCGCGCTGCTCTTCGTGGTGAGCTTCGTGGATGCGGAGCCTGTGCAAAGGCTGTACAGCCTGACCTTCCCATGGCTCGTGCACCATCGGCCGCCGCAGATGGTGGTGCTGTTCGCGAGCATGCTCGTGGGTGGCGGACTGTTCGTGGCGGTGCGGTGGTTCTGGTCTCTGCGCGTGCAGTTGGCGGCGCGGCCGGCGGCCTGGCGGCGGCTCGCACTGGTCAGTGGCGCGCTCTTGCTGTTCCTTGCGGAAGGCAGCGTGGTCACGATTTATAAGACGCTCGATGCGGTTATTGCTTCGCAGAATGTGTTTCTGCCTGACGATCGCGCGGCGATGAGCTGGCTGCGACAGAACGCCGCGCCGGGCGAAATGGTGATCAACGATCTCGCCGCGGACGCCGGGATCTGGGCACCGTACAAGGCGGGCGTGGCGGTGTTGCTGCCGCGGTCTGGGCTCGGAGGGCTCGAGGCGCAGCGCGAGCCGCTTGTCGAAAACGTGCTCGCGTTGGGCGAATCACCATCGCTGGCAGCGACTGCGTGTGCGCTACACGCGGACTATGTGTTCGCGGGGTCACGCCGGGTCGAGGGCGATCCTGAGGCGCTGCCCGAGCGATCGGTGCTGGAGCAGGCTTCCGACTTGCAGGAGGTTTTTGCATCAGGCGATGCCGCGGTGTTCCGCGTGAAGCTGAGCTGCGCGGGAGACTGAGGGCGCTTGCGCGGCAGCCGAGCGTGGCGTTCCGCGCGATCTACGCGAAGTAGGCGGGCCTTGCGTGAAGTTGTCGCGCACGAGCTGCCTTCGACGCGTCTGAGGACATCCTGATGCTGCCACGAGCCAGACGTTGGTGGCGGAGCACACAGCGCGCTGACACGGTCGCAGCACGGACCATGGCGCGCTGGCGCGGATCAGGCGATCGTGGCGGTTGGGGTGCTGACCTGTTGGACGACCACGCGGCCGTCGGGGGTGCGCAGTTCGATCTGGCGCGATGCGGGGTTGGAAGAAACCTCGAGGGCTGAGCCTGTCCAGTGCAGGAGCGTGCCGTCATACAGCGTGAAGCTCGACTCGTGCGAGCCTGCTGGGCCACTTGGCATCACGCGCACGACCAGGTCGCCGTTCCACGTGGTTACGCCCGAGGCGGGGTCGGCGGGAACCAGGGAGTCGTATTGCGGGGCCATTGGGATGATCGCACCTGCACGAGCGAATACGGGCGGACCGCTGCCCTCGAGCGGCGCTGGGACGGTGACCTCCTGGCCGCCCGTATAGATCGTGCCGCGCCAGTAGTCGATCCACTCGCCTTGCGGCAGATAGACCGTGCGGGAGGTCGCGCCTGGCGAAACGACGGGCGCAACCAGGAAGTTCGGTCCGAGGAAATAAGACTGATCCTGCGAAGCATCCCACGCGCGTGGATCATCGGGGACTTCCAGTGCGAGGTGGCGCATGAGTGGCGCGCCCGTCTCGGTCGCCTCGACGGCAAGGCTGTACAGGTACGGCACCAGGCTGGCGTGCACCCGCGCGGCCTGCCGAAACGCGCCGAGCGTGCCCTCATCCAGCCAGACGTCAATCGGTGAACGGGGCTGGTCACCCAGGTGATCGCGGAGGAGCGACGTCCAGGTGGCCAACTGCAGCCAGCGCAGCCAGAGCTCGCGCTCCTGGTCGTGACTCAGGTCGGCTTGAACGTAGCCGGCGACCTCGGCATGCCAGTACGGAAAGCCGCTCAGTCCGTACGACAGGCCCGCGGGCAGCATCGATTGCAGCCCGTCGGGGCCTTCCCAGCGCATGACGGCGTCGCCGTTCCATTGGGCGCTCTGGACGCGCTGCGCGCCGAGCGCACCCGAACGGAGCAGGATGGCGAAGTCGCCGTTCGGTCTGACCGAGTTGGCCGAGTGCCATGCCGAGGCCGCGTACAGAAGTGGATACCGGTTGTGCGTTTGAAGGCCACTGGTGCCGTCAGCCATCGCCGCATCGGCCGGAATCAGCTCACCCAGATCCAGCATGCCGCCGTCGTAACCCAGCGTGTTCAGGGCGCGTTGCCAGCTTGCCCGCCACCACACCGACGCGTCGGGATCCGTGTAGTCCAGCCAGCCGACCTGGAAGTTCGGGTGGATATAGTCGCGGCCATCCTGCTGCCGGACGAGGAACCCGTGCATCGCGGGCTCCTGAAAATTCGGCCGATCGGTGTGGAAATCGGCGGTGAAGTAGTTCAGCACTTTGAAGCCGAGGCCATGCAGCGTCTCGGTATAGCCACGTGGATCGGGGTAGGGACCAGCCTCGCGCCCTGCAAACGTCACGCTCGGCCAGCCCAGGTTGGCATCGGAATCGACAGCATCGAATGAGAACACGGCTGAGACAGGCACCTGCAGATCACGTAGCCGTTGCATCTCGGCAATGACCTTGTCCTGACCACCGACTGAGGTCTTCCATACGCCGAACAGCCAGATTGGCGGCAACGGCGGCATGCCCGTCAGCATTGCGTTGCGCTGGACAAGGTCTTTCAGGGTTGGTCCATACGTGACCAGGATGCTGGCCACGGGAGCATCTTGCTGCCAGCTCCAGCGGTCGGGCTTGCTTGCGGCCAGGTCAAATCTCGAGCGTTCGTAGCGCTCCAGCGCGAAGGCGTGCCCGCGGCTGGACATCAGCAGCGGGATCGGTGCGTAGGTGCTCGGGCCGTAGCCCGCTACGCGCCGGTCGTCGGCCCAGGTTTCTACGATACGGCCGCGTTGATCAACGCTATCGAAGCGTTCGCCGAAGCCGACGAAGTGCTCGGCGGGGGAGCTGACGAAGCTGCCCTGGAGACTTGCGATCGGCGCCGCGGTATCTGGGATGATGGTGATGCGCAGAGCGCTGGGCAGTAGCGCGCGGACCTCGATGGAGATCGAGCTGCCGGCTGGATCATCCGTTTCGGCCACCAGCTGGACGACGTCCGAGCTGGGGATGTTGAAACTCGCCAGACGTTGGGCGCGGCGGAGTTGGCCATCCGCGGTTTTGAAGCCGAGCGGTTGGTCTGGGGCCTCGGTCCAGAGGGTTCGACCGTCGGGGGAGAGCAGCGAGAGCTGCCAGGGGTCGGCGGTTATCTGGAGAGTGAGGCCGGCGAGGGTGACACGCTGGTCGCCGGGGCGATCACGGCTGGGGGTGGCGCTGGCGATGCCGGCGAGGCCACCAACGGCGCCAAGCGCAACGGCGCCGAGAGCCAGGAAGGCGCGGCGGGTGAGCCGGGCGGGCATCTAGCGGCGCGCTCCATGAGGCGAACCAAAGAGAGGTGTCGACACCAGGCCGGCCGAGGAAGGCATTTAGTTCGGGAGTTCCACGCTGAAGTGGTCCAGCGCGACCTCGTTGTAATCACCGCCTACGAACAGGCCGACGCCGCCGGCGGCCAGGGCATCGTCCTGCACCGTTGCCACGTCCGCGCCGTTCACATTGAAGATGAGCTGGTCGCCGATTGCGCGCACCTCGAGGTCATTCGGCGAGCCGCCCGAGCGCACGCTCGCTGAGCGCATCCACGGCACCAGGTCCACCCAATGGTCGCCGTCACGCCGCCAGATGCCGTACTCGCCAAGATCGCCCGTCTCGAGCACATACGCGGTCATGTCCTGGTTCTTGCCGTCACGCGGCTCGGGGCCCTGGTCGCGCACGATCAGGCCGTAACCACCGCCAGGCGGGCCGCCGGTCTTGCGAAAGGTGGCCTGCACGATGACATCGCTCATGACCTGGTTGATCGGGACGCCGACCGCCACGAAGTGCGCGGCGTCTCGCGCCTGGAAGCGAAAGGCGCCATCGCTCCAGGCCGCGTACGGCGCGTGATCCACCCAGCCCTCCGCGGGGCCGCCCGCGAAGCGAACGTCCATCAGCGAGCGGCCGGCCGAAGCAATCGGCGTCGGTTGCGGCAGGGCAGTGGGCGTCGCCGGACGTGGTTCGAGCGTGGGAAGCACCCGTGCCCGAGTGGCGTTGGCGGCTGTGGCGACGGCGGGCGGCGTCACGATCGCAGGTGGCACGATGACGGCGGTGGCGGGGGTGGTTACTTCGAGCGCAGCGGGCGCCGGCGATGGTGCGGGACGCAATGCAGGCAGGATCACCAACATGACCAGGCCAACCAGCAGGAAGCCGAGCACGGCGCCGCCAATGATCAGCATGACGCCGCGTGTTGGGCGGGTAGGCGCGACCTCATCCTCGGGCGCCTGCGGTTGCGGCGGAGGCGGGGATGCCGTTGCTGGCTCGCCAGACATGTGCATCTGGTTGCTGGCGGCGAGCCGGGCGGCGACGCCTGGTGGTATCTCCGGCGCTGGTGGCGGAGTCGGCGCGGCAGGCGGATTCAGCTCGTGGACGACCGTGACATTTGGCTGCGCCGGCTCGAGGACGGCAGCCTCGCCGGCCGGCTCAGCCGCTTCGGCGTTGCGGAAGCGCGGACACGCCGCGAAACGACCTGAAAGGCACAGGTCGCGCTGTTCCTGTGCGCTGACCAGGCTCGGGGCGCCGCCCGAGTAGCAGCGGTGCAGCGCCGTTGGGCGGGAGTAGTGGCGTGCGTTATCGTCGGCGAAGCCCAACAGCGGGCACGTGGTTTCGGCGCGGCTCTGCGCTCCGTTAACCGAGCCCGTGCCGTTGGTGTGGAGATCGAACTCGCCGCTTGAGATGCGATCCAGCAGGCGTTTCAGGTCGGACTGGCCGACGTCCAGTGTGCGTTCGAGGGTGGGAACGCCTTCGATGAACGTGAAGTCGCCATCAGAGAGGTCGGTGACGCAATCGGCCAGGGCCTGGAGGCCGTGGTGCTCGCCGTACTCGGCCGCGACCAGTCGGCCGTCATCGAAGGCCAGCGTGCCGGCAGTGCCCGATTTACGCAGCTCGAGGTTGCCCGAGTGGTGCACTTCGCCGATCAGCTCGACGACGGCAAGCAGGCCGATGCCGCTCAGCGAGCCTGTCAGTTCGACCACGGGCGTTTGTTCCTCAGTGCGGGTGGGCATAGCACGCAGCGGACGAGGGTAGCGGAGTGGCGTTGACAGTCAAGGCGCCAACGTGGTTGAGAGCTGGTTGAGCGCGGGCGGATGCGCTCCGCGCGGCGGAGGGCTGCGGTGCTCGAACCATTGTCGTGAACGAAAGTAGAGTTCGCCTTCCGCAGGGGTGGATTCTGGGTAGTTGCGGTGACACGGGAGGGCGACCGCGTGGAGCCCGGGTTGTTACGGCGCCGGCGGAGGGGCGACCGCAACATAGGGGCGGGACCCCGGGTTGTTGGGGCGCCAAACGCAGGTCGACCGCGTTCGGGCTGTGCGCAGGGGCCATACTCTGGGCGACGTGGCGGTGCGAGCTGAGCCGATCGATCGACTGCGTGACGATGTGCGGCTGCTCGGCGAGCTCGTCGGCGACGTGCTGCGCGAGCAGGGCGGCTCGGAGCTCTTCGAGGACGTCGAGCATGTGCGCCTGGCGGCTATCGATTTGCGCTCGGGACGCGGGTCCGATGCTGACCTCCTGCAGTGGGCGGAACAGCAGTCGACGCGGCGGCTGCTCCAGCTGGTGCGCGCCTTCAGCACCTACTTTCACCTCATCAACCTCGCGGAGCAGCACCATCGGGTGCGCACGCTGCGCGAGCGCCAACGCATGGGGTCCGGGGTGCTGCACGAGTCGGTGGCGGCGGCCTTCGCCGAGCTTTCAGCTGCGGGGATACCGCCGGCCGAAGTGGTGCGTGGGCTCGGGCGGCTCGACATCCATCCGGTGTTGACGGCGCACCCGTCTGAGGCGCGTCGGCGCACGCTGCTTCATCACCTGGAGATCGCCGCCGAGCTGATTGAGGCACTGGACGACGAGCGCACCGGCCTGCGCGAGCGCGCACGACTCCTCGACGAGCTGCGCGCGCGTATCACGCTCATCTGGCAGACGGCGGAGGCCCGCTCGGAGCGGCCCAGCGTGCTGGACGAAGTACAGAGCGTGCTTTACGTGCTTGCGGGGACGGTCTATGACGTCCTGCCGCTGGTCGAGCGCGCGGTGGATGCGGCAATTCGCGACGCCGTTGGAGCTGGCGCCGGCGACCGCGGGAGGGGCGACATGCCGCCGCACGCGGTGCCAGTGGCGGGACTAGAGGAAATGCAGCCTGCTGGTGGGGACACGCGGGACCGAGGGTGGGTCGGGGACGACTGCGGGGTGCGGCTGCGGTTTGGGTCTTGGGTTGGCGGGGATCGGGACGGCAACCCGGCGGTCACTCCGGAGGTTTCGCGGGCGGCGGCTCGGTTGGCGCGATCGGCGGTCCTGCGACGCTATCGCGAGGATGCGCAGCGGCTTGGACGCGACCTCAGCATCTCGGGGCGGCTGGTCGGTTGTTCAGCGGACTTGATGGAGTCGATCGAGAACGATCGCCAAGCACTCGGAGTGCAGGCGGTGCCGCAGTGGCATGACGAGCCGTATCGTCGCAAGCTCGGACTCATCGCGGAACGCCTGCGGCGCGCCGAGGCGGGGGGATCCGGTGCGTACTCCAGTGCGAACGAATTGCTCGCGGATCTTGACCAGGTGGCCGCGAGCCTGCGCGCACATGGCGCGGAGCGCGTGGCGAGCGGCGGCCTGCGAGATTTGCATCGGCGCGTGGAAGCCTTTGGTTTCGGGCTTGCAGAGCTCGAGATCCGGCAGCACGCGGCTCGCCACGCTGCGGCGGTGGACGAGCTTCTGGCCATCGCAGGCGTCAGCGGGTACCTGCACATGGACGAAGGCCAACGCATGCAAGTGCTCGAGGAGCGACTCGAAGCGAATGCACCACTGGCCGTTCCGCCAGAGGCTCTCACCGCGCAGACGCGAGAGGTGCTCGAAACGTTTCAGGCGATGCGCGATATCCAGCAGCTCAACGGGCCGTCTGGGTCGCAAACCTGCGTGGTGTCGATGGCGCGCGCGGCCAGCGATGCGCTTGCGGTGCTCGTGCTCGCCCGGGAGGCCGGGCTGCTCGACGGCGAGTTTGCCCGGCTGGACGTGGTGCCGCTGTTCGAGACCATCACCGAGTTGCGCGACTGCGGCCAGATCCTCGGAACGATGCTGGCCAGTCGACCGTACCGCGATGCGCTGCGAGCCAGAGGCAATCGCCAGCAAGTGATGGTCGGGTACTCGGACAGCAACAAGGACGGCGGGTACCTGGCGGCGACCTGGGGCACGTATCGCGCGCAGCAACTGCTGGCGGAGGCCGCGGCGACCGCCGGCGTGGAGCTGATCGTCTTCCACGGACGGGGAGGCGCGGTCGGTCGCGGGGGTGGGCCGATGTATCGCGCAATCATGGCTCGGCCGGCGGCGGCAGCCTCACCCACCTTCAAGATCACCGAGCAAGGCGAAGTCATCTTTGCGCGCTACGGGAGCCTCGCAATCGCCGAGCGGCACATCGAGCAGGTGGTGCACGCACTGCTGCTCTCGTCCGTTCACCACGCTGCGTCCTCCACCCCAGCGGAATGGGTGGCCTCGATGGAGCGACTCGCCGAAGACTCGCGTGCAGCCTACGCGCGACTGACGCGAGATTGTCCGGAGTTCATGGCGTTTTTCCACGCCGCCACGCCGTTTCCTGAGTTGGCGACGTTGAATCTGGCGTCACGGCCGGTGAGCCGGGCGGGTGGGGCGGCGCTACCGGAGCTGGAGGACCTGCGCGCAATTCCGTGGGTGTTTTCGTGGACGCAGGCGCGGGTGAACCTGCCCGGTTGGTACGGGCTCGGAACTGCACTGGCGGCGGCTATTGATGCAGGTGACCTGGAGCTGTTGCAGGCCATGTACGGCCAGTGGCCGTTTTTTGCCAGCGCATTGGACAATGCGCAGGTCAGCCTCGGCACCGCGGACCTGGCAACCGCGCGCCGCTACGCGACGCTGCTGGTGTCGGACGTTGGCGTAAGGCAGGTGTTCGACGTCGTCGTGGAAGAATACGAGCGGTCGGTGGCCAGTGTGCTGCAGGTCACGCGACAGCAGGAATTGTTGGAGCGGTCGCCGGTGTTGGCGCGGTCCATCAAGCTGCGCAATCCGTATGTGGATGCGCTTCATGTGGCGCAGCTGGCCCTGCTGCAACGGTATCGGGCAGGTGACGCGTCTGACGACGAGGTTTTGCTCGATGCGATACATCACTCGATTAACGGCATTGCCGCTGGGGTGCAGACAACGGGGTAGGCAGCATAACGGGACTTGTTCCTGGGTCGGCGTCGAGACGTACGAAGGGATTCGACGCGCACGCCACTGGAGCGCCATACGCAGCACCGGAGGAACTTCTTCACCACTCCCATGAGGGTTCACTTCGCGGGGATCCACTCCGGTGGGGGATCCACTCCCGTGGGGATTCACTCCGGTGGGGATTCACTCCGGTGGGGTTCACTCCCGGTGGGGTTCACTCCGTGGGTGTCACTCCGTGGAGATCCACTCCGGTGGGGGATTCACTCCGGTGGGGGATTCACTCCGGTGGGGATTCACTCCCGTGGGGATTCATTCCGGTGGGGGTCAATCGGTAGAGATGTGTTAGTCCAGGTCTTCGGCGCGGAACAGGGTTGTGGTGCTCAGGCGGCGCAGGTACGACAGG
>JAFAZN010000260.1 GCA_019239775.1 Chloroflexota bacterium | reverse complement strand
TGCTCGCCGTCGCGCAGCGTCGTGTCGAAGATCAGGACTCGGTTCGGATCGGGACTCATAACCACCTCCGGCGTGCTGGCGCTCCAAAGCGCCCGTCAGCGGGCCTCGAGCCAGGGCATGCGGGCGCGCAGCTTCGCGCCCACCTTCTCGATCGGTCGATCGAGGTCGCTCTTGAGCAGACGCTGGAACTTGCCACCGCCCGCCTCGCTCTCGCGGATCCACTCGCGCGCAAACTTGCCGCTCTGGATCTCCTTCAGGATGCGCCGCATCTCGTCGTGCGTGCGCTCATCGACCACGCGCGGGCCGCGCGTCAGGTCGCCGAACTTCGCGGTGTCGCTGATGAACTTGTGCATCTTGGTCAGGCCGCCCTCGTGCAGCAGGTCGACGATCAGCTTCAGTTCGTGCAGGCATTCGTAGTAGGCCACCTCGGGCTGGTAGCCGGCCTCGACAAGAACTTCCCAGCCGGCCTTGATCAGCGACGTAATCCCACCGCACAGCACGGACTGTTCGCCGAACAAGTCCGTCTCGGTCTCTTCCTTGAACGTGGTCTTGATCAAACCGGCCTTGGCCGATCCGACCGCGTTGCCATACGCAAACGCAAGCGGCCAGGCGTTGCCGGTGGCATCTTGCTCCACGGCGACGAGTGACGGCACGCCTTTGCCTTCAACGAACAGCTCGCGCATGCGATGACCGGGCGCCTTCGGGGCAACCATCCACACGTCAACACCGGCCGGTGGGGTGATCTGCTTGAAGTGGATGTTGAAGCCGTGCGCCCAGACCAGCGACGTACCCGGCCGTACAACAGGCCGAATACTTTCTTCGAAGACACGCCGTTGCTTCTCGTCCGGAATGAGCATGACGACCACGTCCGCCGCGCCGGCAGCACTACTGACGTCCGTCACGCGCAAGCCAGCCTTCTCGGCGGCCTCCCAGGATTTCGAGCCCTGATACAGGCCGACGGTGACGTCGAGGCCTGAGTCGTGCGCGTTCAACGCATGCGCATGGCCCTGACTGCCGTAGCCGATGACCGCGATCTTCTTACCCTTCAGCGGATCGATCGGTGCGTCCGCTTCGGTGTACACGTGGGCTGCCATCAGCTCACCAGCTTCAAACGATCGGACTTTTCAGAACGCGAAACCGCTTGACCACGGGTCATCGCCACAACACCAGTTCGAACAAGCTCCTTGATGCCATAGGGTTTGAACAGATCAATCAAACTGTCAACTTTGACCGTCGGGCCGGTTACTTCGATCATCAGCGACCCGGCCGCAACGTCCACGACGCGCGCTCGATAAATGTCGGCGATTTGCATGACTTCGGCACGCTGCGGCGCCGTTTTGCACGTGACTTTCACGAGCGCAAGCTCACGTTCAACGCGGGGATCGTCGCTGAGGTCGCTAACCTTGCGAACTTCTACCACTTTGTAGAGCTGCTTGGTGACCTGCTCGACCGCCGATTTCGCACCATCCACCACCATGGTCAGCCGCATGATGCCGGGCTCATTTGTGCGTCCGATGGACAGGCTCTCAATCGCAAACGACCGCTGTCGGAACAGACTCAACACACGATTCAACGTGGCTGAACCCTCTTCTACGGTAGCTACCAACGTGTGTTGACTCATCGATCACTTCCGTCCTTGGGGCTTGGTCCGGCAGCAGCTAGCGCGCGCTCGCGCGCGCTTTCGTAGGGGGTATCGGGCAGAACTTCGCCGAGGGAGGTACCGCTGAGCACCCAGGGATAGACGTCCTCGGTGCGCGCGACGCGGAACTCGATGATGGCCGGGCCGGGGTACGCCATCGCCGCGCCAATCGTGTCGTCGAGCTGATCAGGCTGGGTTGCGCGCCACGCCGGCACGCCATACGCCTGGGCTAGTTTGATGTAGTCTGGGCCGCCCGCCAGGTCCACCTCGACCAGGTTGCCGCGATATTGCACCTGCTGCTGCTGCCGCACCATGCCCAGGTACTCGTTGTTGAGCAGCGCGATCTTGACCGGCACGCGGTGGATGGCCATCACCGCCAGCTCCTGCAGCGTCATCTGGAAGCAACCGTCGCCGGTGACACACCAGACCTGCTTATCGGGCCGCGCCATCTGGGCACCAATCGCGGCCGGCAGCGAGTACCCCATCGTGCCCAGGCCGCCCGAGGTGAGGTACGAGTACGGCTCGATGTACTCGTAGTGCTGCGCCGCGAACATCTGGTGCTGACCGACATCGGCCACGATCACCGCGTTGCCGCGCGTGGCCCGGTGGATTGCTTGAATGACCTGTGGTTGGTACAGCTCGGGCGTGTCCGACGGATATTTCTTGGGCGGGTACTGCTCCCGCCACTCGCGGATCTGAGCAATCCAGGGGTCGTGGTCCTGCAGTGACTCCGACTGTACTTCGGGTTCGAGGCGCGTGAGAACATGGCCAACGTCGCCAACGATTGGCACGTCCACCCGCACGTTTTTGCCGATTTCGGCAGGATCGATGTCGATGTGGACGATCTTGGCCTGTGGCGCGAAGCCCGCGAACTTGCCGCAGGCGCGGTCGTCCATACGCATGCCGATCGAGATGACCAGGTCGGAGTGGTGCACGGCGTAGTTGCAGTGCACCCAGCCGTGCATACCCAGAAAACCGAGGGACAGCGGGTGGTTCTCAGGAAAGCCTGAGATTCCCAGCAGCGTGGTCATCACCGGGGTGTTGGTTTTTTCGGCGAACGCTCGCAATTCCTCCCAGGCGCCCGACAAAAGCACGCCCTGGCCGGCGATGATCACCGGCCTATGCGCGCGCTCGATCAGCCTGGCGGCCTCCTTGACCTGGCGCATGTTCGGAACGATGGTGGGTTGATAGCCCGGCAGATCCACCTGTCCGGGGTAGCCGTTCCAGTCATAGTCGGTCAGCAGGACGTCTTTGGGAACGTCCACGTGGACTGGGCCCGGGCGACCGGTTTTTGCCAGGTGGAAGGCTTCTTTGAGGACTCTGGGTAAATCCTTGCCGTTGCGTACGAAGTAGTTCTGCTTGGTAATCGGGATGGTGATGCCCGTGATGTCGGCTTCCTGGAATGCGTCGGTGCCGATCATGCTGTTCGGCACATTCGCGGTAATTGCCACCAGAGGCACCGAGTCCATGTGCGCGTTGCAGATGCCAGTGACCAGGTTGGTGGCGCCCGGCCCGCTCGTGCCGAAGCAGACGCCCACCGTGCGCTGCTCTTGCGGCTTTTTCAGCGCTCCCGCGGCGCGTGCGTAGCCATCGGCCATGTGCGCGGCGCATTGCTCGTGGCGGACCAGGATGTGGTTGAGCTGTGGGAACTCGGGCAGGACGTCGTACAGCGGCATGATCGCTCCACCGGGCAGGCCGAAGATAGTCGAGACGCCTTCCTCGACGAGCGATTGGCATATGGCGCGCGCACCGTTCAAGCGCATCAGCTGCACGTCCTTAACACAAAAAATCCCCGCCTCTCTGTACAGAGGCGAGGTCTGGATCGATCCCGCGGTACCACCCTGTTTTTGGCTCTCGGCGGTGTTATCGTCCGCCACCCCGGTCCGGCCTACTAGCGCAACGCGCGTTCTCCCGAACGGCTCAGAGGCGAGTTCAGGAACCTGCCTGCACCGGGCTTGCACCACGCGCCGGCTCTCTGTAGCAGCGCGACAGCTCCGTACTACTCCTCGTCAATGCCTGACTGTATTCGGCTGTTGCGCCGAACCATACACGTTCTGTTCTCCACCACTCAAGTCCTACCCTGGGTGCGTGAAGCGAAGCACCGACCGGATCCTCACCACGCACGTTGGCAGCTTGCCGCGACCCAAGCAGCTGCTCGATCTCATGCGCAACCTGCTCGATGGTCGTGGCGACCAGGACGAGTTCGACGATGTGCTGCGCGACGCGGTCACCACCAGCCTGCGCCAGCAGGTGGCCCACGGCCTCGACGTGGTCACCGACGGCGAGCAGAGCAAGACGGGCTTTTCGCGCTACATCACCGACAGGCTGGACGGTTTCGAAACGAAGCCAAGGCTGGCAAGCTCCGGTTTCGCCCCTGAGGTTGCCGAGTTCCCAGAGTACTACGAGCAGTATTTCAGAAGGGCGATGTACGGGGGATCAGTGGCGCCATCGGTCACGCTGGAGTGCGTCGGCCCAGTTGCCTACAAGGGCCAGGAGCAGCTCGCGAGGGACGTGCAGAACCTCAAGGAAGCGACCCGTGGCAGCGAAGTCGAGGAGATCTTCATGCCGGCCGTGGCACCGAGCGGTGTCGGCCGAAATGCGTACTACGACTCGGATGAGGAGTACTTCTTTGCCGTCGCCGACGCGCTTCACAGCGAATACCAGGCCGTCATCGACGCTGGCTTCATCCTCCAGGTAGACGACCCGTTTCTGAGCGAGCTGTTCAGCTATTCAGGGCTGCCAGCGGACGAGTGCCAGGAAAAAGCGGAACTCTACGTGGCCGCGTTGAATCGCGCGCTGATGGGAATCCCCGAGGACAGGGTGCGGTACCACACGTGCTATGGGATCAACGAGGGTCCTCGGATTTATGACGCGCCGCTGTCCGACCTGGTCGGCTACATCCTGAAGATCAATGCGGGTGCGTATTCGTTCGAGGCGGCCAACCAGCGCCATGAGCACGAGTACCACCTCTGGGAGCGAGTCAAACTTCCCGAAGGAAAGGTCCTGATACCGGGTGTGGTGACGCACAGCTCGAGCATCGTCGAGCACCCGGAGCTCGTCGCCGAACGAATCGAGCGCTACGCCCGACTGGTGGGGCGCGAAAACGTGCTCGCGAGTTGCGACTGCGGCTTCTCATCGCAGGCCACCTACAACCCTGAGGTTCATCCCAAAATCATGTGGGCCAAGTTCGACGCCCTTGCTGAAGGCGCGCGCCTCGCGAGCGAACGCCTCTGGCGCTGAAGCTTCAGGCCGCGAAAGCGCTCAGTCCAGTGCTTGCCGTGCGAAAAGTGCGAGCGCCGCATCGTCCTGGGGTGGGTGGTGCAAGCCGCCGCGCACGTCGCGATAGTGCCGCTCGATCGGTGCCGACCGATCCATCGAAGACCCGCCGACGAGCCGCATGGCCTGCTCGACTGCGGTCACGGCGTTGTTGGTGGCGGTCATCTTCGCTGCCGCGAACGCGGCTTCGAACTGCGCCGAAGGCGCCGCATCCCACGCTCGCGCCAGCGAGACCAGCATGCCGCGAGCCTGATAGAGCAGCAGGTCGATGCGACCCGCCCGCTCCCGAATGTTCGGCAGCGTGGCGATGGCTTTGCCGCCCAGCGCGGTTGGCTTCCGCTCTTTCGCAAAGTTGAACGCGTACTCCCGCGCAGCCTCCGCAACACCGAGGTACACCGCGGAGACGCCTAGCGTCCACGCGCGCTCATGCGGCAGCTCGCTGCCCGATGCGCGCGGCACCTCCGCATCGGCTGAGACGACCGCGTCTTGCAGCACGAGCGTATGGCTGCATGTGGCGCGCATACCCAGCGATTCCCAGCTCGGCTCAATGTGCACGCCTGTGGTGGGGAGTTGAACGAGGAAATTTCCCAGATATGGTTCGCCATCCGTCTGGACGGCTGCCGAAATGAGCCCCCAGCGCAGAACCGGAGCGCCGCTCGAAAACGTCTTGCGACCGTTGAGCACGAAACCCGTCGAGGTCCGACGCGCGGTGGTCGCCGGCAGACCACCGCGTGAGGGGCTGCCCATCTCGGGCTCCGATGCCAGGCTGTTGATCAGCCCGCCGCCTGATGCAATCTCGCGTCCAACACGCTCGAAGAGCGGCTCAGGCCAGCCGCCGGCATCGCGAACTCGGCCGAGCAAGGCCACATGCATCGCCACGACCAGCGCGAGCGAAGCGTCGCCCTGCGCCAGCGCCAGGTTGCCCAGCACCATCTCCGTGACGCTGGCCGCTTCACCTCCGTGCGATTGCGGCAACACAGCCGCGATGTAGCCGTTCCTCGCTAACTCGGCGAGACCTTCAACTGGGAACGTCCCATCGCGATCATGGCGTGCGGCGTGATGCGCGGCCACCTGCGCAGCAGCGCGAGCGCGCTCCACCACGTGGCGCTCGCGCTCGGTCTGCGCTTCGAAGGGCGCTGGATATGTCAGGCGGATTCGACTTTGGCCGGAGAGGCTGCGAGTACCTTCTTCACCTCTTCGACCATCTTCGCGTTATCGGGGAAGCCGCCCTCGCGATACATCGAGTGCACCAGGTGACCGTTGATCGCCACGTCGAACGAGCCTTCATACCACGGCACCAGTTCGATCGACGTGAGCTCGTGGGTGAACGCCTTCATCAGCGCTTCGGCCAATGAAAGCGTCTGCGTCTCGTATCCGCACTCGGCGCAATAGGTGATGGTGACTTTGGTGCCTGCGCTCTCGGCCATTTTTCCAGCCTCAGGCCGGCTGTTTGGCCGTCGCGCCCTGCACGAGCTCGCGCAGCTCGCGCACGACCTCGGCGTTGGCGAAGGGCTTCGTCTCGTTGCGCATTGCCGCGCTTGCCGTCTGGACCTGAGTGCGCACAGCCTCGGGCAGTTCTGCGATTGGTGCGCTTGGATCACCCCAGTCGGGATGCGCCTTGTATAGCGCCAGCCGCTTTTCCTCACGCAGTTTCGTCACCGACTCCGGCCGCTCGACCCACACGCCGACCTCTTTGAAATCCTCGTCGAGGAAGATGATCGTCGGGATAGACTTGTACTGGCCCTTGTTCAGGTGTTCGTCCATCACCTGCTCACCGGGCTGCTGGTCGCGCAACAGAATGCGCAGGTTCAACTTGCCACCAGAGGCTTCGGCAATGCGACCCACAATCGGCAGGTTGGCGATGACATCACCGCACCAGTCTTCAGCCAATGCCAGCACGTTCACGCGTTGCGGCAGCTTGGCGAAAGCCTGGGCATCCTCTGCACTGAGCTGCAGATCCTTTTCGTTCTGCTCGAACTGCTCGCGATTTCGCGTCATCTGCGCCTTGTACGCGTCGTAGGTCAATCCTGCGTCGAACTGTTCGCGAGTGACTGCCATCAGCGATTCGCTCCCATACCTGCGTGTAACACGCCCCCTATCGTAGTGATTCCGGTTCCGGGCTGGAGTTGTTCCGTCCTATACCGGCGCGGGCTGCGTTTTTAACTGGCGGACTGGCGAAAACAGCACCCAGGCGGGGGCAAGTAGCTCGGCCACGACCGTCACCACAATCGTTGGCCATAGCCCAAAAAACTGGCCCAGCGCGCCACCGAGCAAGGCGCCAATCGGGATGGTGCCCCACACGATGAAGCGCATGCTGGCATTCATGCGCCCCTGCACGTGGTCCGGCGTAATCGCCTGCCGCAGGCTGACCTGGTTGATGTTGTACACAGGGTCAGATACGCCGCGGAAGAACGCGGCAACCATCAGCATGCCGACCATGAGCGGCGGCGGCCCGCCCGCAAGTGGGATGAGCAGGTTGGCGAGCCCGCCAAGCGCGATAGAGCCCACGATTGTGCGACCCAGTCCAAGCCGGTCGGCCAGCTGTCCAGCGACCAACGACCCGAGCAACGCGCCAGGCCCGCTCATCGCGAAGATCAGCCCGATGGTCGCCGGCTGCAGGCCAAGCTCACGCGTAACGTAGAGCACGTACACCGCCTGCATCGCGTTGCCGAACAGGTTCGAGGTGGCGGTGCAGCCAGCGATCGAGCGCAGCAGCGGATTGCCGACCACGACGTCCAGGCCCTCGCGCAGCTCCGACCAGATCGAGCGAGCCCGGTCCGACCCACGCTGCGGCGGTGGCTCAGCGACGTGGATGAACAGCAGTGAGATGACCGAAGCGATGTACGACAGCGCATCGAGCGCGATGGCCATCGGCGCGGTGACCAGTTGGACCAGCGCACCCGCGATGCCTGGCCCCGCGATCTGGGCCACCGAGCGACTGACCTCGAGCTTGCTGTTGCCCTCGACCAGGTGTTCTCGACTGACGAGGACCGGCAGATAGGACTGATAGGCGACGTCGAAGAAGACCGTCAGCACCCCTGTGAGCAGCGCGACGACGTACAGCTGCTCCATCGTGAGGATCTTCAGCAGCGCTGTTGCCGGAATTGATGCGAGGAACAGGGTGCGGCCAATGTCCGCCACGATCAGGATCGGCCGACGTCGCATGCGGTCGACCCAGACGCCCGCGAACAGGCTCAGCAGGAGGAAGGGCGCGAATTCGAAGGCGCCGAGCAGGCCCATCTGCGCGGGGCTCGCGTTCAGCACCAGCGCCGCGGTCAGCGGGATGGCCAGCATGCTGACCTGGGTGCCGAACTGGGAGATCGTTTGGCCCGCCCACAGCTTGACGAACTCGCGGTGCAGCCAGAGCCCGCGAAATCTGATGCCACCCACCCGGCGCAAAGCGTAGAACAAAGACGCAGTGGCTCATCGCGTGCTGATCATCCCGGGGCTCAATGGGCACCCGGGCATGCTGCTGGAGGCCGCGCCGCGGCTGTTTCCGGGCTGGCAGGCGTGCGCCTTCAACCACCACCACGACCAGGCGCAGGACGGCGTCGAAGGCCTGGCGCACCGCGCGCTCGACAGCCTCAGAGCAAGCGACCCCGTGTTTGTCTGCGGCGAGTCCTTCGGCGGCACCGTCGCGCTGACGATGGCGCATCTTGCGCCCGAACGCATTCAGGGCTTGATTCTGCTGTCCACGTTCGGCTGGCACCCATCCGCCCTGGCGCGCAGAGGCGTGCGCGCCCTCGCCGCCTGGAGCTTCCTGGGCGGGCGCGTCAGCACCAGTCTGTATCGCGCAGGACGTCTGGCCTCACTGCCAACGCAGCTCGGGCTCAGCTTCCAACGAGAACTCCTGGACAGCTATCTCGCGCGCCCGCGCGCCGACGTCGCCGCATACCGTACCAAAGCCGAGCTGTCGCTTACCTTCGATGCCCGCCCATGGCTCCGAACCGTTGAGACGCCCGCGTTCGTGCTCGTGGGTAGGTGGGACCCGGTCGTCCCCAGGTCGGCTGGTGCAGAGCTCGCGCGCAGCTTGCCCAACGCAACGCTGGCTACCCTCGATGGCGGCCACCTCGTGCATCTCGTCCATGCACAACACGTTGGGAGGCTCATCGAGCGGTGGGCACGTAGCCTGCGTTAGCACGCCGGCATCCACCTCCACCTAGAGTCCTGGCTGCTGCGCCTGGCGCTCATCGGCCTGGCAATCGTCCAACTGATCAACCACAACACCAGTGGCGCCATCGTCGCCGCCGAGGGTGTGGTGGTGTCGCTGGCGCCGCTGGCCATTGCGTTGCTTGCTCGAACGCACGTCCCACGTCCGCTGGAGTTCGCCTTCGTCTTCGGCATGGCATTCCAGTTTGCGTCGGAGTCAACCAAGCTCTTCGAGCTGTTCTACTACTGGGACAAGCTCGTCCATCCCACGCTGGTGGCCCTCACCGGCATGATCGGCGCCTGGCTGCTCCTGGGCTATCGCGACGCCTTCGCCAAACGTCTGCCGATTCACCTTGTCGCGGCGTTCGGCATGTTGCTGGCGATCACCGTCGGCGCGTTCTGGGAGTTCGTCGAATTCACCACGGATTGGTTCAGCAACTCCGATCTCCAGAAGTCGAACGCCGACACGATCAGCGACATCATGTCCAACGACATCGGAGCGTTTGTCGCAACGCTGCTGGCGCTGTGGCTGTACACGCGCTTCTTCAGCCAGCGCCAGCGCGAACAGACGGGCCACATCGCGCGCTGGCTCGCGCACGGCCCCGCGGTCGTGTTCCAGAAGGCCGGTCGTGTGGTTGGCACCGTCGCCGCGCTTGCCGTTATTGGCCTGATATCCGCCGCGGTATGGGTCGATCGGGATGTGCCAGCGCTTGCGGCAGGCCTCGCCCCGGGGAGCGGCCAGCAGTGGCACCTCGCGGACGGCGCCTTGCCGAATGGTTCCCAGGTTCTTAGTGGCGACTGGGTCCCCGATCCGCGTGGCGTGTGTCGCGAGAACCTCGAGAACCCCGAACCTGGCAGCGAGAAGATGGGCGTTCTGGAATTGACGCCAGGTACGAGCTATGGCGCAGTGCCGTTCACCGTGGAGGCTCGCTACTTTGAGGAGCGGCCACAGGTGCAGCAGGGCAGCGAGATGGATGCGGGTATCGCCTTCGGCATCCGCGACGCCAGCAACTTCGACCTGGTCGAGGAGAACGCGCTGCACGACAACCTGCGGCTGGACGAGTTCGTCCACGGCAAGCGCCGTGACCTGCGCGAGAAGCTGTTCCGTACGCATGGCAACGAGTGGCACACCCTGCAGGTCTCAGTTTCAGGTGCGTCGGTGACCGCCGGCGTTGACGGGCAGACCATCTACACGGTCGACGACGTGCCGAACACCGACGGGCCAATCGGTGTGTGGGCCCGGGCCGCCGCGCCGACCTGTTTCAGTGACGTGACCGTCACGGTCGGAGGCGCCCAGTGAGCCAGACCGCCAGGCGTCCACGTGCCGCGGTCTCAGCGCCCGGCGCACGGGGTGGACGTGCCCTTCGAGGGATCATCCTCACACTCGCAGTCGGCGTGCTGCTGCCCCTGGCCTCGGTGGCATTCGGGCTGTATGACCGCGTCCTCCACTGGGGCAAATTCATCCACGCCGTCGACGCCGCATGCGCGACGTTCATCTTCGCGATGCTCCTGCTCGGCTGGCGCGAGTGGAATCACATCGACCTCTCGGATGAGCTCGCCGCCCTGCTGGCGATGTTCGCGGGGATCCTGTTCGGCGTGCTGTGGGAGATTGTCGAGTTCGTACGCGATTGGGTCGCCTCTTCGGACCTGCAGAAGTCCAACGCGGACACGATGACGGACTTTCTGTGCAACGACATCGCAGCGATCGCGGCAGTGCTGATCGGAGTGCGTGTGTACTGCCACCTCACCACCTCAGGCGATCGTCAGGAACTGGCGACGGTCGCCGAATGGTTGGTGGACGGGCCAAGCCGCGTGCTCGAGCGCCATGGCTTCGCGCTCGCGATCATTGTCAGTTGCGTGATTGCCATGTGCGTCGCGCTGCTGTGGTTCGCTGGGCGACCGGTGCCGGGTCTACCAATACCGTAGCAACCACCCGGATCGCGGCTGGGACCGTTTAGTGGGCACGAATCTTGATGTAGCCACGGCCTCAACAGCACGTCACACCCGTGTGAGGGGGTCGCATGCGCATCAAACCATCACTTCTCTCGATCCTTGCAGGTGCGGCGCTCGTCGCGAGCGCTTGCGGGCCATCCGGGCAGCCGGCAACCGGCGGCGGCAACGGCACAGGCGCCAGCAACGTGTCCGTCTCGACGCCGGTAACTGGCGCGGCTGCGGCGACTCCAGCGGGCTCAGGCGCGGCCACGCCGGCCGCCGGCGCTACGTCCGCACCCAAGCCGGCCGCCACGACCGCCGCCCAGCCCACCCAGGCCAGCCAGTCGCAGAGCAATGTCCAGCCGACTGGCGACCAGGTGATCACGATCAACGCGCTGCAGGGCGAACCCGACAACATCGACCCGAACAAGAGCAGCTTTGCGACCGAAAGCGCGGTGATCTCGCGCGTCTTCGAGCCGTTGCTGACCTTCGACAAGGACTTGAAACCGCAGCCCGCCGCGGCGACGAGCTTCGACGTGTCGTCGGACGGCAAAACGTACACCTTCCATCTGCGCCAGGGCGCCAAGTACAGCGATGGGCAGCCAGTTAAAGCGCAGGACTTCGAGTACTCGTTCAAGCGCATCCTGGATCCGAATACCGCCGCCGAGTATGCGAGCTTCTTCACCGATGCCGGCATCGTCGGCGCCGCGGACTACAACGCCGGCAAAGGCAGCGCTGACGGCGTCGGCGTCAAAGCTCTGGACGACAACACCCTCCAGATCCAGTTGGAGAATCCCATCGGCTACCTGCCCAACCTCGTCGCGCTCTGGGTCGTGCCGCCGATCCGCCAGGACGTGGTCCAGAAAGGCGGCGACAGCTGGGCACAGGACCCGTCCACGTACATCGGCAACGGTCCGTTCAAGATGACCGAATGGGTACACCAGGATCACATCACCCTGGTACCGAATGAGAACTACGTCGGCACCCGTCCGAAGCTGTCGAAAGTCACGTTCTTGATGGTGACCGACGGCGAAGCCGACTATGCCGCCTATCGCAACAACGAGCGCGACTGGACCCTGGTACCCGATGCGGATGTGCAAGCGGTCAAGAGTGACTCCACACTGTCCCAACAGACGGTGGAGTACACGGAGCTGACAACCTGGTGGCTCACGTTCAACCTGGCGCACAAGCCCCTCGACAACCTCGATGTGCGCAAGGCCTTTTCTATGGCGATCGACCGCAACGCTTTGATTCGCGACGTTGCGGGTGGTGTAGGCAAACCGGCGACCAGCATGATTCCGCCGGGCATGCCCGGTTTCCAGGCGGACCTCGGCAAGGACATTGACTTCAATCCGAGCCAGGCCAAGCAGCTGCTCGCGCAAGCCGGGTACTCAGACCCGAGTACGTTCCCGCAGCTGCACTTCCGCTACGCCACCACCTCGACGAATCAATCGCGCGCAGAGTTCGTTCAGGCGCAGCTCAAACAGAACCTGGGCGTCGACATCGTCCTGGATTCCATGGAAGCCAAGTCATTCCAGGCGGCCTACAAAGCAAAGGACTTCGACCTTGCATGGGAAGGTTGGGGCGCCGACTATCCGGATCCACAGGACTGGATGACTGGGCTGTTTGGCTGCAACGCGAGCCAGAACAAATACAACTACTGCAACCAGCAGTTCGATCAGCTCGCGGCGAAGGGCGATACGACCACCGATCAGAACCAGCGCTTGCAATACTACGCGCAAGCCCAACAGCTGCTGGTGCAGGACCTGCCGGTTGCACCGCTGTATTACCGCGGACGACTGGTGCTGGTGAAGCCGTGGGTACACGGCGGTGGCGATAACAACAGCCTGAACATCACGCCGATTGATTCCTATCCTGGAGTGACGTTCCTCCAACAGGTCTTCGTCACCAAGTAGGTTTCCCCGGGTGGTGGTGGCACGCGATGTGCCTCCGCACAGTCCAGTAACGAACCGTCATTTCAAGACTGGAGGAGTCTCGAATGAACGTTACTGGGATCATTGTCGCGATCGTCGTGGTGGTCATTCTGGTGGCCATCGGCGCGTGGTGGTTCACGCGCGAGCAGCGCAAGCGCCAACACCTGCGCGAGCAGTTCGGACCCGAATACGACCACGCCGTCGAGACGTACGGCGAACGTCGCGAGGCTGAGCACGCTCTGGAAGCCCGCGCTGAGCGCGTGGCGGCGCTGCACATCCGATCACTCTCGCCCGACCAGAGCGCGCGCTACGGCGAGGAATGGCGACAGGTGCAGGCGCACTTCGTGGACGATCCGGAGCACGCCATCCATGACGCCGACCGTCTGTGCGGCGAAGTGATGTCCGCGCGCGGTTATCCGGTTGGCGATTTCGAACAGCGCGCCGCCGATATCTCGGTGGATCACCCGGACGTGGTGGAGCACTACCGCGCAGCGCACGCCGTGGCGGTTGAGGCCGACCGTGGCAGCGCCGCCACGGAGCAGTTGCGCCAGGCCATGGTCCACTACCGAACCTTGTTTGAAGAGCTTATCGATTCACGCGAAACAGTGCGAGGCTGAGACCCTATGACGACGCAGAATGAGCAGTCCAACACGACGTTGAGCACCGCCGACTTTGCCGCCGCGTCCGCACCACCGGTCGAGCGACAGCGAGCCGACCGCGCGGAAACTGGTACCGCGCTCTTTCCAGGTACGGAGTCGCAGGGCTTCCAGGGCCGCTGGAGCGAAATTCAGACGAGCTTCGTGGATGAGCCGCGCAAGTCCGTCGAGCAAGCGGACGCGCTGGTTGCCGAGGTCATGCAGCGCTTGGCGCAGGTGTTTGCGGACGAACGCTCCAAGTTGGAGCAGCAGTGGGACCGCGGTGAGGACACCGATACCGAAGCGCTGCGCCAGGCACTCCGACGGTACCGATCCTTCTTCGATCGCCTCTTGTCAATGTAAGCGCTGCTAGATCACGCCGTTGGCGTGGAGGTCGGCCTGTTCGGCTTCAGTGAGGCCGAGCAGGCCACCGTAGACCTGGGCGTTGTGCGCACCCAGTGGGGGGCCGACAAAGCGCACTCCACCTGGTGTCCGCGAGAACCGCGGTAACACCCCGGGCATTGGTACTGGTCCGATGTCCGGGTCAGCGGGAGCAATAATGTCCGAGCGCGCAGCGTATTGCGGATCTGCAAAGATATCCGCAATGGAGTAGATCGGGCTTACCGGCACGCCGGCAGCATCGAGAATCTGCTGCGCCTCCAACGCGGTGTGTTCCGCGAACCATCCACCAACCAGTGCGTCAACTTCATCCGGCCGTTTGGTGCGTTCAGGATTGCTCGCATAGCGTGGATCGGAAGCCCACTCCGGATGCCCCATGGCGGCCGTCATGCGCAGCCAGACGCGGTCGGTGGAAACGCTGAGCACCATGTAGCGGTCGTCAGCTGTCCGGTAGCTGCCAATCGGGGAGGACTGGCCAGTCCGGTTGCCGTTGCGCTCGCGCACCGCGCCGTTTTTGCCGTACGCCGGCACCACCGCCTCCAAGAGTCGGAACACAGACTCGTAGAGCGAGACGTCGAGCCACTGGCCGCCCTGGCGATTGCGTTCCCGCTCGAGCAGTGCGGCGAGCGCGCCGAGGGCGGCGAAGAGTCCTGCCAGGTAGTCGGCAAGCGCGATCGGCACCGTAATCGGCGGCCGATCCGGGAAGCCAGTGATGTAGGTAAGCCCACCCATGGCCGCCGCGGGCGTGCCGAAGCCGGCCTTGTCGCGGTACGGCCCGTCCTGGCCGTAGCCCGAAACGCGCACCAGCACCACATCAGGATTCGCCGCTTTGAGCACGTCGTAACCGAGCTCCCAGCGCTCGAGGGTGCCAGGTCGAAAGTTCTCGACGATGGCGTCGCTGCGCTTGACCAGCTCCAGGAACAGCTCGCGCCCGCGCGGCGCGTGCAGGTCGAGCGTGATCGAGCACTTGTTGCGCCCGAGCACCGACCAGTACAGCGAACGGTTCGCGTACATCGGTGCGACGTGGCGCAGGGTGTCGCCCTCCCCGGGCAGCTCGACCTTGATGATTTCGGCGCCCATGTCGCCCAGCAGCGCGGCCGTAAACGGCGCGGCGATCATGGTCGAGATGTCCAGGACGCGAATGCCCGCGAGGGGACCAGTGCTCACGCGCTAACGGTAAACGGCTTGCTACCCTGCTGGCGACCCATGCGCCGTTTAGCCCTGTTGGTGCCGATCGTGATTGCGCTGGCGATTGTTGGCGTCATCGCGGCCGACCTGGTCGTGGCGCGGGTGCGTGCGCGTGCCCAATCCGACTGGCTACAAACCAAGAACCTCAGCCTTCGACCTGTCGTCAAAGGTCTCAAGGAGCCCACGCTGGTCGCGTGGCCGCCAGACGGCAGCAATCGCATGTTCCTCCTGGAGCGCGACGGCCATTTACGTGTCGCCGACGCCGACGGCACGTTACATCCAACGCCCCTGCTGGACCTGTCCGCCAACACCTCAACCAGCACGGAGGAAGGTCTGCTGGGAGTGGCGTTCGATCCGGAGTTCGCGCAGAACGGCTGGATGTACGTGGACTACACCGCCAACGACGCCTCCGTGCAGGTGATTCGCTATACCTTGTCGCCTGGCTCGAACCAGATCGATCCGGCCACTGGATCGACGGTGATGAATATCCCGAAACGAAGCAAGTTTCACAACGGAGGAACGCTCGCGTTCGGACCAGATGGCTACCTGTACGTGTCGGTTGGTGACGACGAAGCCTCGCAGGAAGCGCAGCAGCTTACGTCCATTTACGGAAAGATCCTGCGCATCGACGTGGATTCGGCGCAGCCATACGCAATTCCGCCATCCAATCCGTTTGTAGATCAACCCGGCGCGCGGCCCGAGATCTGGTCGTACGGTTTGCGCAATCCGTGGCGCTTCAGTTTCGATCGCGCTACCGGTGACCTGTGGATCGCCGACGTCGGCGATGCCAAGTGGGAAGAGGTCGATATGCAGCCGGCCGCAAGTCGTGGCGGTGAGAATTATGGCTGGCCGTATTTCGAAGGATCGGAATGTGAAGATCCGCAGCATTGCCAGGATGCGGGGCTCGTCGCGCCGCTGGTGACGTACGGCCACAATATGAACTGCGCAGTGATGGGTGGCTATGTCTATCGTGGCGCAGCCGCGCCGGCATTCGCGGGCCACTACCTGTTCGGTGACCTGTGCACCGGTGGTGTGTTCGCCCTCACCGGCAACCAGCAGCAGGGTTGGCAACGTGTTGAAGTCGCCTTCAACCCGATCAAGATCGACTCGTTCGCCGAAGATCCAACGGGCGAGATGTACGTCGTCGACATGCAGGGTGGCGTCATTTACAAAATCGTCGACGGCTCCGTTCCCTCGCCCTCCTGATGGACGCTGGCTTCGCGCCGGTTGAGGACGCCATCGCGCGTGGTCCAATTCCCGGTGCGGCGGCCGCAATCGGAAGTCGCGATTCGGAGCGGATGAGCTGCTTCGGGGTGACCGAGCCAGGTGGTGCGGCGGTCACGCCCGATACGTGGTTCGACCTGGCGTCGCTGACGAAAGTCCTGTGCACCACCCCTCTGGTGCTGGAGGCAATTGCTACCGGACGGCTGGACCCACGTGCGCCGCTGCGCGACGTACTCCCCGAAATCGCCTGGCTGCAGCCAGGGCCGAATATTGGCGACGCCACCGTGCTGCGATTGGCAACGCATACTAGCGGACTGGCGGCGTGGCAGCCGCTGTATACGCTTGGGCTGGACCGCGCCACCCAGTTTGCGAGATTGCTCCACACGCCGATCACGGGTGATCCAGGTCGGATCGTCTACAGCGACCTTGGCTTCATGCTCCTTGGCTACATCCTGGAGCGACTTTATGCCTCGCCACTGGAGTCTCTTGCGCGAGCGCTGTTTGCGCGTGTTGGTTTGGAGTCGCACCTGGCGTACGGACCACCGGAGGGCGCGCCGGTCGCTCCAACTGAACAGTGCCCGTGGCGGGGACGATTGCTGCGCGGTGAGGTCCATGATGAAAACGCATTCGCCTTCGGCGGTGTGTCGGGCCACGCTGGGCTCTTCGGCACACTGCGCGGAGTGTGTGGCTATGCGCGTGCGTTACTGAATTGCCGCATTCACTCCGAGGCGGTGCTGGAGTATCTTGCAACAGAGCACGCCCGAGCGGAACCGCCGGACCTGGAGCGGCGTGGTTTCAGCTGGTCGCTCATGTTCCCCGGTTGGAGTGGCGGCGACTTAATGAGTGAACGGAGTATCGGCCACACCGGTTTTACTGGTACCGGGATCTGGATCGACCTGGAGCGCGGTCGATACAGCGTGTTACTGACCAACCGCGTGTATCCGTCACGGCACGTAGCGTCGAACATCCTCGCGCTGCGCCGCGCCTTCAACCACGCCGCCCACGCCTAGTGGCTTCTTAAGAGGTCCAGGATTCATCCTGGTTTATTACACAAACAGTGGCTCCATGTGGAGTCGCTCCACCATCCGGTCCATCTCCGCATCGGCTGGCCGTTGCGAGAACCGCTCCGCGGCCTCCAGGAACTTGGGCAGCACGCTGACGTCGCCGGTGGTAATCACAAAGATGCCGGGTTCACCCAGTGCATAGTGCACCGCCACATCGATTTCAGGTTGTGATTGGAGCGGCTCGTACCAGGTGGAGTTGGTGCGTTCGCGACCCATCCAGGGGCGGTAGGCCAGCGATTTGATCGTCTGTACGGCAGCGTTGCGCTCTTCGCACGCCCCTTTGAGCGCGTAGAAGTTGTCGCGGTAATACGCCGATTGCAGGGTCACGTAGTTGTAGGGCAATAACACGGAATCAAAGTCAAAACGTGTCAGACTGCGACGGTGGGTGGCTGCCACCTGGGCACCGTGACCAGTGACTCCAATCGCGCGAACGAGGCCTTGCGAGCGCGCCTCCGCCGCTGCGTCAATGGCTCCTCCCGGCGACAGCGCGGTATCCCATTCGATCGGATCTGAGAGATTGTGGAGCTGCCAGAGGTCCACGTGATCGACGCCAAGGCGGTCCAGCGAGCGCTGCAACTCCTCGCGTGCTTCGTCAGCGCGGCGGCGACCAGTCTTGGTGGCGACGAAGAACTTGTCCGGATAGCGCTTCAGCCAGGGTGCAACGCGTAGCTCGGCGTCGCCGTAGCTGGCCGCTACGTCGATGTGGTTGATGCCGTGCTCGAGCAGCACGTCCAGCGCCCGATCGGCAACGTCCTGGCTGACTCGCCCCAGGGCCGCGGCCCCAAAGATGACACGTGTGCTCTGATGGCCTGTGCGGCCGAACGGAAGAAGCGGAATCGGCATGCGACTCCAGAATGCCACACACCCGCGGGTCCAACCACTCTGCTTCTCTGTGGAGGTAGCGATAACTCCTCCCTTGGAGAGACGCCCTCTCTGGAAGAGACTTGTCCCTAGTAGAGACTTCCCCGTTACTGCGTAGTGCGCTCGGCAGCGTTAGCCCAAAGGGGTGCCCTGATGAGGGACCTCTTCTCGACTACGGGCGCTAGCCGTCGACAAGCGCTCGGAGTGTGCGGGCGTTGTCGATCGCGGCCGGACGGCCTTGCCACAGCGTGTCGTTGTTGAAGTAGCTGTAACTGTCCACCCCGGCGTCGCGCCACTCGCGAATGCGGCGGGCCCACGGCTCGAGCTCGTCGTCTTCAAAGAAGTGACTGCGCTGACCACCGTGGAAGCGCACGTACGTCCAGCTCGCCGTGAGCTGCACGTCGAGCGGAATGCCCCAGCCGACTGGCAGACACAACGCCGCATCGTGTTCGCGCAGGCAGTCGTACACAGGCGCGGTGAGCCAGCTCTCGTGGCGGAACTCGAACGCGTAGCGATGCTTCGGATGTGCCTTCAACGCGTGCATGAAGTCCTGCAGACGGGTGAGGTCCAGATCCCAGCGGCGTGGAAACTGGAACAGCACCGGACCAAACGTTTTCCCGAGCCCACTTGCGTTGCCAAGCAGCCGCGAAAGCGGCTCTTCCGGGTCCTTCAGCTTTTTCATGTGCGTCAGGTACCGACTGGCTTTAACCGCGAACAGAAATCCTGACGGCACCTTGCGCTGCCAGAGCTCGAAGGTCTTGCGCGGTGGTAGTTGGTAATACGAGTAGTTGATCTCCACGGTCGGGAAATGGCTGGCGAAGAACGGCAGGAACTCCGCCGCGGGCATCTTCGGCGGATAGAACTTGCCGTTCTCCCAATGCTTGTAGGACCAGCCGCTGGTGCCGATCCAAACTTGCGCCACCTGCACACCATTGTGCACTGCGTACAAAGCGCCGCGCGGGCTCAGACAGGTAGCCTGTGCAGCGTGTTGGGACGTCCCGCCGTCCAGACCAGTCCGCGACTCATCGAACGCCAGGCGCCTACAGGTGACATTGCCCTGGTCTTCGAGGGCGTCGCGAAGACGTTTCCGGACGGCACGCGGGCGCTAGAGGACATCAACGTCCAGGTCCATTCGGGCGAGATGGTCGCGATCGTCGGGCCTTCAGGCTGCGGCAAGTCCACGCTGTTGCGCCTGGCCTCCAACTTGAGCAGCCCCTCCGAAGGCGAGATCCGCGTCGGCGACGGCAATCTCGGCTACGTCTTTCAGGATCCGACGTTGCTGCCGTGGCGGAACGTGCAGCGCAACGTGGAGCTCCTCGCCGAGCTGGCAGGTGTGCCGCGTGCCGAACGCGCGAAGCTCGCCGCCGACGCAATTGGGCTCACCGGCCTGGATGGCTTTCAACAGCACTTGCCGCGTGCGCTCTCGGGCGGCATGCGCATGCGCGTCTCGCTGGCGCGGTCGCTGACGATGCGCCCACGCATCTTTCTGTTCGACGAGCCGTTTGGCGCGCTGGACGAAATCACCCGCGAGCGATTGAACGGCGAGCTACTCGGCCTCTTCGAGCGCGAGCGCTTCGCCGGGCTCTTCGTGACCCACTCCGTCATCGAGGCGACATTCATGGCCTCGCGCGTGCTGGTGATGTCGCCCAGGCCAGGGCGGATCGTGAGCGAAATCCAGGTCCCGTTCGGCTACCCACGGCCTACCGAACTGCGGTTCGATCCGGATTTTGCCGCCGTGGCGGGCCAGATCTCGGCGCGGCTCAGGGGTTTTTCCACTGAGTGACAATGGAATTTGAGACCTGCCGTAGCCGAGACGCGGCAAAGGGAGAAGGCCTCGCGTGACACGGCGTGCGACGCTGCCAGTGGCGGCGCCGCTGGCGGTCTTCGTCGTGGTGATGGGCCTGTGGCTCTTCATCAGCTATGTGCTGCTGGAGCCGAGACGCCGTTTCTTGATGCCCCCGCCGCAGGACGTCATTCGCAACGGCCTGCTCAATCCGGCGAACTCGGCGGAAATTCTCGGCGCCCTCTGGTCCACGACGCAGGTAGCCGTGGTCGGTCTGCTGGTGGCGATCGCTATCGGCGTCGTGGTTGCGATCGCCATGATTCAGGCGCGCTGGATCGAATGGTCGATCTACCCGTGGGCCGTGGTGCTGCAGACCATTCCGATCCTGGCCATCGTGCCGCTGATCGGCTTCTGGTTCCAGTTCGGCTTCAGTAGTCGTGTGCTCGTATGCGTGCTAATTTCGCTGTTCCCGATCATTACCAACACGCTGTTCGGCCTGAAGTCGACCGACCAGGCGCACCACGATTTATTCACCCTGCAGCGCGCCACGCGGTGGCAGCGACTGCTGAAGCTCCAGTTGCCCGGGGCACTCCCAGCCATCCTCTCCGGCTGGCGCATTGCCGCGGGCCTGTCGGTGGTGGGCGCCATCGTTGGCGACTTCTTCTTTCGTCAGGGCGATCCTGGAATTGGACGCCTGATCGACGACTATCGTGCCCGGCTCCAGTCCGAGCAGTTGTTTGCGGCCGTCGCGCTGTCATCGCTGCTGGGACTGATCGTGTTCTGGGCGTTCGGACTCCTCAGCAGGTTGCTGGTTGGCGCCTGGCATGAGTCCCAGCGTTCGGCGGAGTGACCGCCCTGGACACAAAACTTCTCCTTACGGAGGCCCCGCAAGAAAATGCGCCGTTCTCCTCGATGGCTCCTGGTCACAGCAGGGTTGCTGCTGGCTGCGTGTTCATCACCGACACCCGCCGCACCCACAGCCGCACCCGCGGCGCCGAAGCCGACCACGGCCGCACCAGCCTCGTCTCCCGCGCCAGCGGCTTCCGCGGCTGCGTCGCCATCCGCCGCGGTCGCGAAGCCCGCGGTTTCGCCTGCGCCGTCACCGTCCGCGGCCGCATCGCTAGTTCCATCGCCGAGCGCGGTGGCCGCCAGTGCGCCGGCGGCGGGCGGCAGCCTCAAGGGTGTTTGCCCGGATACCGTAGTGTTTCAGACCAACTGGTGGCCTGAACCGGACCACGGTTTCCTGTATCAGTTGATTGGTCCCAACGGCACCATCGACACGAACAAGAACGTCTACTCGGGGCCGCTTGGCAACACGGGCGTCACCGCCGAAATCCGAGCTGGAGGTCCGGCGATTGGATTCCAGCAAGTGACCGCGCAGATGTACTCGGATGACAGCATCTTGCTCGGCATGCTCGGCACCGATGAGTCGATCGGCAACTCGGCCAGCCAGCCGACAACCGACGTCTTTGCCTGGTACGCGAAGAACCCCCAGATCTTCTTCTGGGGCAATCCGGACTGGAATTTCCAGAGTGTGGCCGACATTGGCAAGAGCGACGCGACCGTGCTGGTGTTCCAGGGTGGCAGCTGGACGCAGGTCCTCATCGGTAAAGGACTACTCAACGGCAATAACGTGGACACCTCGTACACCGGCGATCCAGCGCGCTTTGTTGCCGCCGATGGGAGCATCGTCTCGCAGGGCTTTATTACGTCAGAGCCGTACATCTACGAGCAGGAGGTTCAGGCGTGGATGAAACCTGTCAAGTTCTTGCTGCTCGACAAGGACGTACCGATTTACCAGGACACCATGGCGATCCGGACCGACAAGCTGCAGGCCAACCGCGCTTGTTTGCAAAAGCTCGTGCCACTCATGCAACAGGCGGCGATCGATTACATCCACAATCCAGGACCCGTCAACTCGCTGATTGTCGACTACACGTCCAAGATCAAAGGCGGGACCCAGATCTCCGCCGCTGGCGCCGCCGATGCGATCCAGCGGATGACCAGCCAGGGCATCGTCAGCAACGGCAGCGACGGCGTGTATGGCTCGTATGACACGGGGCGGGTCCAATCGCTGATCGACGACTATGGGCCCGTGTTCGCCTCGCGCGGTAAGGCGCCGAAGAGTGGGCTGCAGCCGTCAGACTTGTTCAGCAACGAGTTCCTGGACAAAAACATCAAGTTGTGACCTCTCCAGTGGCGGTTGACCTCCTGGTTCTCGGAGGGACGGTCGTCACTGGCCGTCCCGATGGCCGCGTGCTCTTCGAAGGTGCAATCGCCATTGCCGATGGCGCCATCGCGGCGGTTGCACCGCGCCGTGAGGTGGAGGCGCAGTATGCCGCGCCGCGGACCATCGACGCGGAAGGCATGATCGTCTACCCGGGCCTCGTGGACACCCACACCCACCTGTACCAGACCCTGCTGAAGGGCCTCGGTGACGATCTCCCGCTCATGCAATGGCTCGACGCCAGCACGCTGCCGAGCATCCCGCACCTCACGCCGCACCTGTGCTATGTCGCCGCGGCGCTCGGCTGCATCGAGTCACTGCGTTCGGGCTGCACCACCATCTTCGACTACATGGTCGATCACCGCGATACCGAGATCTACGATGCGATCCTGCAAGCCTTCGACGACGTTGGCATCCAGGGCGTTCTCGGACGCGGGCTTCGCGATCGGCAGACCGAAGCAGTCCAGTTGAACCTGCCCAGCTTCCCTGATCAGCTCGCCGATTGCCGTCGGCTGCTGGATCGGTACGGTCCGGAACGCGTTTGGGTCACGCCGGGTGCAACCTGGGCCATGGAGGAGGACAGCCTACGCGCGGCGCGTCGGCTGGCGAGCGATCGCGGCACACGCCTGAGCCTGCATACCGATGAGGTGCTCTTCGACAGCGAGGAAAGCCTGCGCCGCTTCGGCCAGCGCACGGTCCCGTTCCTGGAACGCATCGGGTTTCTCGGTCCGGATGTGCTGCACGCCCACTGCGTCCAGCTGTCCGAGGAGGACTGTCAGATCCTGGCGCAGCACGGGAGCTGTGTTTCGTACAACCCTGTCAGCAACATGTACCTGGGCAGCGGTGTGCCGCCAATTCCCCGGCTCCTGGAACTGGGCGTGACGGTCGGCCTTGGCGCAGATGGCGCGGCGAGCAACAACAGCCAGGACATGCTCGAAGCGCTGAAGGTTGGTGCGCTATTGCCGAAGGTCGCCTGGCGTGATCCAGCCATCTTCACGGCCGCCGATGCCTTGCGCGTGGCCACCGTCGGTGGTGCAAAGGCGTTGGGTCGCGATGACTTCGGCACACTCGAGCCGGGCAAGCGCGCCGACCTGTTCGTGTTCGATCCGCTGCATGCCAAGTCGGTCCCGGTGCACGATCCCGTGTCGACCCTGGTGTATTCGAGTGGGGAGGTCAATGTGCGCACCACGATTGTGGGTGGCCGGGTGGTCCTCGACGACCGACGCATCGTTGGCATCGACGAGGACGCAATTTTGCGCGAAGCGCAGTCAGTTGCCCTGGAGTTGTCCGAGATTGCAGACACGCGTCGCAGGGTGGAGGCGCGTTTGACGGTGGCTGGCTCATGAGCGACGTACCCGAATGGACCAACCCGCCGGGCGTCTACACGCCCGTGCCGCACTACTCGCAGGTGGCTCGGGCGGGCAACACGCTGTACATCTCGGGCCAGCTCGGCATGGATATCGACGGTCAGCTTGTTGGCGCCGGTGATGCACGCGGGCAGGCGCGCCAGGCGTGGCGCAACATCGTCGGCATCCTCGCGCACTATGGGGCAACGCCGAGACAGCTCGTCAAGACCAACACGTACATCACGCACCCCGCGTATCGAGGGCCCGTGGGTGAAGCGCGCGACGAAGTCTTTGGCGAACCGCCCTATCCGCCCAGCACGCTCGTCGTCGTTCAGGCGCTCGCCGAACCACAGTTTCTGGTTGAAATCGAAGCCGTCGCCGTTTTTTGATTGACCGCTAACAACGGCTTAGCAAGTTCGGCATGCGGCGTGCACCGCAGCGTTGCTGCTCCGATGCGTGCTCTGCTCGCGGCGTGCTTGTCGCTCGGTCTGGCCGCATGCGCCACGTTGCGCGCTCCACCTGTGGCCACGTCCACTCCGGCGCCCGTGGTGGCCACGCCCAACGCCGTAAGCGAGCCGCTCAGCCGCGCGGTTGGCCGTACTCCCGTCGTAACCCCGACCGCGATTCCGCGCGCGGTTGCAACGCCCACTGCTTTGGTGCGCGCGCCAGTGCTGAATGGCTTGCTCGATGGGGTCCTGCCTGAGGACGCCGGCTCGGACTACGCACTGGTGCTCGAGGATCTGGCCAGCGGCGCGCGCACGGCGATCAACGCCGACGCTGCGCTCCCGTCGGCGAGCCTCTACAAGCTCGGCGTTGCCTGGGCGGTGATGCGCCAGGTTGATGCCGGGCTGTTGCGGCAAGACGCCGTGTTGACGATCGAAGACGACGACGCGGTTGAGCCAGAGCCCGATGGTGGCTTTGGCGTTGGGGATACGCCGTCGGTGCGCGACGCGCTCGCGGCGATGCTCTCCGTGAGCAGCAACGCGTCTGCGCACGCGCTCTTGCGAGTTCTTGGGCGAGATGCGTTCACCGCGGAGATGGATCGGATCGGGTTGCACCAGACGCGCGTACCTGACGACAGCCTGGCGACCACGTCCGCCGCGGATATCGCGCGCCTGTTGCGGCTGATCGCGACTTCACCCGAGCTGAGCGCAGCATCGCGCTCTGTGATTGCGCAAGCCATGGGCAGCATCGCTCCGCCCGACGCCTTGCGCGACACACTGCCGGAGGGCGTTGGCATTTTCGATAAGACGGGAAACCTGGAGGATGCCAGCAACGTCGGCGCGCTGCTGGAGACTCCACGCGCCACGGCAATCCTGGTGGTCATCGACACAGGTGTAGACCCAGGCGACGCCCGCGCGATCATCGCCCAGGCCGGCCAGATCGCGTACCACGCCCTACTTCAGTAGGTGCGGCCTACCAGTTCGGCGCGGCGTCGGGCGGAACGGGCGGCAAGGCAACCTCGGGTGGGTGAATGACGTACACGGTGCCACCCGAGCCGCGCAGCCAGACTCGCTCGAATTGAGCGCGGTCATAGACGTGGCGAACTGAGGCGTCGGACCAGGCCGCGGGGTCGTTGACGATGGGGTTGCCAGCCGCATCGAAGCCGGCGATCACGACAAGGTGTCCATTGGTTCCACCTGAAAACAAAAACCCGTCCAACTCACCGGGCTGCGAAGCGATTGAGGCCACAAGTGGGATGCCCGCCCGCACGAACTGCTCCGCCTCAGCCAGCGAGCGCAGCTGGGTGACAAAGGTGTCCAGCCCAAAGGTAGCCGCGTAGGCAGCGTTGAACGGCCAGTTGCCCGTGCCGCGGTAGGCGGCGTCATAGGCAGACCGCGCAGCGTAGTCCACGGATGGGTCAGCAATCCCCGGGTCCACCCAGACAAGGTCATCCGAGCTAGGCCCTCGGCCCCAGAACTCCACCACCATCTCGGTGGAGGTCGGGCTGCACCAGGCTTCGCCACCGCCACCCCACTGTGGGTACTGGTGTGCGTGGATTTCCTGCGACAGCGGCGGCACTGGAAGCTCGACCGGCTGCGAGCTCAATGGCACCGAGGTGGCTTGCCCCGCGGCGTAGGTCAAGTCCGAAACTTCGGCGCCAACCGAGCGTACCGTCGGCGAAGGGTCTTCGCCAGCTGCGCGCTCCAATCGAACGCGCAGGCGATAGCTCACGAACGCATCGGCGCGGGCGTAGAGCGTATCGGTCGCAACACGACCCAATGCGTCAGATTGGCCAGTCACCGAGGTGCGCTGGACGTTCGCATCAGAGGCCGCCCAAACTCCGAGCGTGTACCAGTCGCTGGTTTCACCGGACCCCGCGGTCACCTGCGCATCCACGGTGATACGTCCGGCCGCGGGGGTGGCCGCATTCCAGGAAGCCACCAGGCGGGTGAAGGGCGCGCGCGATTGGACGGGCGCCGAGATCCACGAGCCACTGAGAACGCCCGGGTTGAGGCCGAGTTGGTCGCCGACGAATGCCGTGCCATCAAGCGTGCCGTTGTCGAACGTGTCTGTCGCGAACCGCGTGTACTGGACGAATGGCGTCGCAGCCGCAGCAGGAGTGGCGGTCGCGAGCAGCAGCAGAAGCGCAAGCGCCAGGCGCATCGATCGGCAGAAGTTTACGAAAGCGGGAGGTCCAGGAAGTACCAACGCGATGGACAGCCCTGCCCGGACCACGTCGCGATGGTCCAGCATGCGTCGGATAAGCCCCACAGCGGCGGCTGCTTCGAGGCGGGGTCCGAGGAGGCAAGCTCACGCTCCTCCCGCTGTAAACCAGCGCTCGCTGTCGCCGCGTCGAACGGTTGCAGTTGGCGGGCTGCCTCGCGGCCGACCCAGCGCAGTGACCACGGCAGATGCGTCTCACCGCCAGCCTCGGGCAGCGCGGGGATGAAGCCGTACTCTCCAGCGTGCTGCGAGAGCCAGTTCCAGGCGGGCGCGGCATGGTCGTCATCACTCGAAGGCGGACCGTGCTGCCGGTCCGTCACCGAAACCACCGTGCCCAGCCAGGTCTGGTGTGGACCACCGGGGTCGCCAGTCACGGGTCGGTCGGCTGTACGCGCCGGTTGCTCCACCGCGCACGGAAAAATCCATTCTGTTGGGAGCGCGTGCGATGCCTCGGCATCCGTGGGCTGCTCGAATCCCGAGCGAACCCAGAATTGAGCTCCACTCTGCGCGGCTGCACGCTGCAGTTCCACCAGGTCACCGAAGATCTCGGGACGGAGGCGCACATCCGCGGGCGCATCTGCAGCAAGCTGCACTTCTGGTGGGACTGTCGCAGTCTCAGTACGTGGATCGCCAAGCATTGCCAGCCGGCTCTGCGCATCGGGAAGTCGAAAGACCTGCTCGGCCAGTCGAGGCGGAAGTCCCTGGTAGCTCGGCAGCCCAGCGGGCTCGACGGCGTCGTAAACCGACCGAGATACGTCCACGATCGTCGAGCGTGCCGCCGATTCGCTGGGTGCATCCTCGACAAGTACCACCAGCACGTAGGCACCCGACGGTGCGAACACGATGGCCGCGTCGTGGCGCAGCTTCGGCGCGCTTCGCGCAGATGTACCTGCAGGGCGGCACGATTGACGGTGTGCGCTTGCTGGCCGAGGACACCGTGGCCGAGATGACGCGCAATCAGATCGGCAAACTCGGCTGGCGCGGGCTTGGGTTCGAGTTGAACGCGTCGTTCTATATGGGCACGCTGGCCAGTCCGGGGATCTTTGGGCACACCGGGTTCACGGGCACCTCGTTCGTCGTCGACCCCTCGCGTGAGTTGGTCGTGGTGCTCCTCACCAATCGCGTGCATCCAACCGCCGGGCCCAGCATCAACTCGCTGCGCGCAGCCGTAGCCAACGCGGCGATGGCCGCTGCCGAGGTGGCATGAAGCCCACTCGACGCGAAGCGCTCGCGCTTCTGTGCGCGGCCACTGCCACGGCGTGCACCACGCCCGCACCATCGCAGCGACCGCCGCCAACAGGCACGCCGCCCGGCGCGCCTGCCACGTCGACTGCGCTGCCGTCCGCACCAACGCAACTGACCTCCGGGCCGCCAACCGCGTCCGCGCCCACGGCAGTACCGCCCACGGCAATGCCCACACCGACCCCGGCGGTGCTCACCGGAGTGGACGTGCTCCTGCGCGATGGCCTCGAGACGCTCAGCGCCAAGCGCGTGGGCCTGATCACCAACGCGACCGGTCGCACCAGCGATGGCCGCAGCACCATCGATGCGCTGCACGCTGACTCACGCTGGAGCCTGGCGGCGCTGTTCAGTCCCGAACACGGCATCCGCGGTGAAGCGCAAGCAGGCCAGAGCATTGATTCGAGGACCGACCCTGCAACGGGACTGCCGATCCACAGCCTGTACGGCACCACCACCCGGCCAACCGCACAGATGCTTCAGGGGCTGGACGCGCTGGTCTACGACGTTCAGGACGTCGGTGCGCGCACCTATACCTACATCTCGACACTGCTCGAGGTCATGCGCGCGGCATCACAGCACAGCCTGCCCGTGGTGGTGCTCGACCGTCCCAACCCGATCGGCGGCGATCACGTGGATGGCAACGTGTTGGACACCCGCTTTGCCTCGTTTGTTGGGCCCGCGCCGATCGCGATGCGCTACGGCATGACCCTCGGCGAATTGGCGCAGCGCTTCAACGCCGACGTGGGCGCCGACCTGCACGTGCTTCGGCTCGTGGGTTGGCAGCGGTCCATGTGGTTCGACCAGACAGATCTGGAGTGGGTGAACCCGTCACCCAACATTCGCTCGCTCTCGGCCGCCGCGCTCTATCCGGGCACGGTGTTGTTCGAGGGCACCAACCTCTCGGAGGGTCGCGGCACGCCGATACCGTTCGAGTGGTTCGGCGCACCCTGGCTCAATGTTGACTCGCTCGTGGCCCTGGACTTACCTGGCGTTCGCCTCACGCCTGTGGATCACACGCCAGACGCCGGTGCTGACAAGTACCCGGGCGAGGTCTGCCACGGCCTCAGCATCGAGGCGCACGACCGCCAGGCGCTGCAGCCGATGGACTTGGCAGTCCGTCTCCTCGCAGGGTTGCGCGGAACGCGGCTGCAGTTCAACGCCGCCACATTCGACGCCCTGGCGGGCACAGACCACCTGCGCCAAGCCCTACAAACAAACGCCCGAGTCGACGACATCATCGCCGCCTGGCAGCCACACCTGGCCAATTTCCAAGCCCGCCGCCGCCAGTACCTCCTGTACTGACCACTTGGTCCCTCCACGGGTGATGCCCCTCACCGAGTGCTGCCCCACGGAGTGATGTCACCTACGGAGTGCTACCCCACGGAGTGTTGCCCGACGGAGTGATGTCTCCCCACGGAGTGATGTCTCCCCATGCCCCACGGTGTAGCGCCTGTGGGGCGAATGTGACGGGTACGCTATGCGCCAGTGACCGAACTTTGGGCCTATGCGCTGGAGTGGGGCAATCTGCTCATTCGCTGGCTGCATGTCACCGCGGCGATGGCTTGGATCGGCACGTCCTTCTACTACATCGCGCTGGACTACCACCTCATCGAGCCGAAGAACCCAGACGCTGAGGAGGCGGGCGTCGGCGGCGAGGCGTGGGAGATCCACGGCGGCGGCTTCTATCGCGTCGAGAAGTACCGCGTTGCACCGAGAGCCCTGCCGAGTCCCCTGCACTGGTTCAAGTGGGAGGCGTACACGACGTGGCTCAGCGGCTTTGGGCTGCTGATCGTGCTGTACTACGCCAACGCGAACACCTACCTGGTGGATCGCAGCGTGGCGGACATCCCTGCCTGGGTCGCGGTGCTGATCAGCCTGGCGATCCTCATTGCCGCCTGGCACGTGTACGACGGGTTGTGCCGCATCCTCGAACGTCGTGGCAGATTACTGGCGGCGGCGATTGCAGTGGTGATAGCGCTAACGGCGTTCGGTGTCAGCCACGTCCTGAGCCCGCGCGCCGCGTACCTGCAGGTTGGCGCGATGATCGGCACGTGGATGGCGGCCAACGTCCTGTTCATTATCATCCCTGGCCAGAAAGAGCTCGTCAGAGCCAAGCAACAGGGTCGCGAGCCAGAGGCGATCTACGGCATTCGCGGCAAGCAACGCTCGATTCACAATAACTACCTGACTCTGCCCGTGTTGATCGCGATGCTCAGCAACCACTTCTCGTTCACGTACCAGCATCCGCAGGGCTGGCTCATCTTGCTCGCGCTGGTGGGACTGGGCGCGTGGGTGCGGCACTTCTTCAACCTGCGCAACCAGGGGCGCGTGGTGTGGGCGATTCCGGCCTCAGCCGCAGTGGGCGTGGTCGTGCTGGCGGTGCTCGTCGCGCCGCGGGCCGCTCCTAGCTCGGGCGCAAACGTCACGTTTGCTCAGGCACAGGCGGTCATCCGACAGCGCTGCGCGCCCTGCCATTCGATAGCGCCGACCCAGCCTGGCTTCACCGCACCGCCAAATGGCGTGACCTTCGACACGTCCGACCAGATCGTCGGCCGCGCGCAGGACATCTATCAGCAGGCGGTGGTCACGCGAAATATGCCATTTGGCAACCTCACCAACATCACCGACGACGAGCGCAACCTACTGGCCGCGTGGGTCCAAGAGGGCGCACCCGGCCCATGATGAGGTCTCCTGGGTTACGCGTCCATTCGCCAGGGTTCGGAGCGGCAGCCGGGGCGATCGTAACGGTGGAACTCGCCGCGCGTGTTGATCGCTACCCGCACCGACGGCTCACTGCCAACTGGCTCGAGATGATGGTTGTGTAGCTTCGGACACAGCACGAAGTCGCCCGCGCGAGCGCGAATTGGCTCCGGCCGCCCTTCGATGTGCCAGTTGATCTCACCGCGCAGCACCACCCACCACTCGTCGTGCTCGTGATAGTGGGTATCGTTGGGCGTGCCGGGCGGATGGACGATGACGAACGCTTGGATGTCGTCGCTCATGACCAGGGTGCTCGCCCAGGCGCCGTTGGCGGAGCCGGCCGGCGGGTTCGCCATGAGGTCGTCGAGCCGGGCGTGTAAGTTGGTCGCGTCGAGGACGGATGTTTGAACGGCCATAGCCCTGGCGAGTCTACCCCTCCGTGTGGCCGCATCGTCCTGGCAGACAACTTTGCTGTCCTGGCCTCACTGCCCGACGCGACCGTGGACCTCATTTACGTGGACCCGCCATTCAACACGGGGAAGCGCCAAACCCTCCAGAGGCTGAAAACCGTTCGTGACGCAGAAGGCGACCGCACCGGATTCGGAGGTGAACGGTACCTGACGGTGAGGTTGGGCTCGCAGAGCTTCGTGGACGTGTTCGACGATTACCTCGAGTTCCTCGAACCGCGTCTGTGCGAGATGCGCAGGGTGCTCAAGACCTCAGGCAGCCTGTATGTGCATCTCGACTACCGCGAGGTCCACTACGCCAAAGTGCTGCTCGATGCGATCTTCGGTCGAGAGACCTTTCTCAACGAGATCATCTGGGCGTACGACTACGGCGGCCGCCCGAAACGGCGGTGGCCGCCCAAACACGACAACATCCTGGTCTACGTCCGCGACCCGCGCCGCTATTACTTCGACCCGGAGGGCGCCGAACGTATTCCCTACATGGCGCCGGGACTTGTCAGCTCCGAAAAAGCCACGCGCGGCAAGCGACTCACCGATACCTGGTGGTCCACCATCGTGCCTACGAACGGTCGAGAGCGGACGGGCTATCCAACTCAGAAGCCGCTGGCGATCCTGCGTCGCATCGTGGCTTCCTCGTCACCGCCGGGTGGACTCGTGGCGGACTTTTTCGCGGGTAGCGGCACCACCGGCGTGGCTGCCCACGAGGCGGGACGCCGATTTCTCCTTGTGGACAACAATCCCGAGGCGATTGGCGTGATGCGCAGGCGCTTCCAGGGTGTGGACGTCGATTACGCCGAGTTGGCGCCATGATCGCGGAGCACGCGCCAGACTTTCTCGGGCCGCATCGGCATGTCCACGTGCGAGACGCCGAGATGGGCGAGCGCATCGACAACGGCGTTGGCGATCGCGGGCGTCGAGCCGATGGTGCCAGCCTCGCCGATGCCCTTGGCTCCAAGCGGGTTGCGCGGCGTGGGCGTGACGGTACGGTCTAATTCGAACACGGGAAAATCTGCCGCGCGCGGCAGTGCGTAGTCGCCCAGCGTGCTGGTGATCGGCTGGCCGGTTTCGTCGTACTGCACCTCCTCGAACAGCGCCTGTCCGACGCCCTGGGCAATGCCACCGTGCCGCTGCCCGTCCACCATCATCGGATTCAACACGCGGCCACAGTCGTCCACCGCCAAATAGCGCACCAACTGAACTCGGCCCGTGTCGCGATCGACCTCGACTACGGCCAGGTGCATGCCAAATGGGAAGGTCTCGCCTTCGGGCTTGAAGAAGCGGTTGGCTTCGAGGCCGGGCTCATCGCCCTCGGGGACTTTGCCCGAGTAGGCGCGTGCCGCGATCGCCCCCAAGGTGGTCGCACGATCGGGGACACCGCGCACGCCGATGCGGCCCGGTTCGATCTCGACGTCGCCTGGCGCGGCCTCCAGCGCATCAGCAGCGATGCGAATGACCTTGTCGCGCACACGTTCGGAGGCGCCCAGCACCGCGCTGCCCCCGATGGCTGCCGAACGGCTGCCGAACGTGCCTACGCCGGTGGGGACCCGAGCGGTGTCGTTGAACAGCACACGAATGTCCTCGAGCGGCACGCCGAGCTGATCCGCCACGATCTGGCGAAACGGCGTGACGTGGCCCTGCCCGTGGGGCGACGTGCCGGCCAGCAGGGTCACCTTGCCCGAGGGCTCCACGCGCACGGTGGCACTTTCCCAGGGGCCGAAGGCGCAGATCTCCAGGTAGCCCGAAAGACCAATGCCGATCAGCGGTTTGGTCGGTTCGTCACGCCGCGCTGCTTGCTCGCGGCGCAGGTCGGCGTAGCCCGCCATGTCGAGAAGCTTGGCCAGAGCCGGCGCGTAGTCGCCGGTGTCGTACGAGGTGCCCATCGGCGTCACGTACGGAAAGGCATCGGTGGGGATGAAGTTCTTGCGCCGCACCTCGGCTGGATCGAGCTTCAACGCGTTGGCCACCATGTCGATGATGCGTTCGACCAGGAACGTTGCTTCGGGACGCCCCGCGCCGCGGTACGCGCCAACGGGCGTCTTGTTCGTGTAGACGCCTTCGAGCACAAATTCGATGTTTTGGGTCTTGTATGGGCCCGGGAGCACTACGGGTGTCAGCGTCGCGATGCCTGGCGTGGTGAAGTTGTATTTGCCGCCCAGGTCCGCGATGGCGCGCACCCTGAGGCCAACGATTTCACCATCCGCGGTGACGGCTGCTTCAACGTAATCCAGCTGACCGCGGCCGTGGACCATGTTGAGGAAGTTTTCGCGGCGGGCTTCGACCCAACGCACCGGCCGGCTCAGCTTCATCGCAAAGTAAGCCGTAAGCACGTCCTCGGTCGTGAAGTCGATCTTGGCGCCGAAGCCTCCACCGACGTCGGGCGCGATCACCCGCACGCTGTGCTCTGGCAGATCCAAGACTTCGGCCAACTTCGATCGCATCGAGTGCGGGAACTGTGTGCTGGCCCAAAACGTGAGTTCACCGGTGCCTGCGTCAAACGTTGCCGCTGCACCACGGGTCTCCATCGGGACGGCCAATACGCGCGGGTTGACGATGCGGCCTTTCACGATCTGGACGTCGGCTCTGTTGAAGGCTTCCTGCGCGTTCCCGCCACTCTTCACGAGGCGATGCGCCAGGTTGGTGCCGAACTCTTCGTACAGGAGCGGCGCGCCAGCGTCGAGCGCTGCTTCTGGATCCGACACGGCCTGTAGCGGCTGGTACTCGATTTCGATGGCGTCGATTGCATCGGACGCTTCTGCACGCGAGGTGGCCACCACCGCGACGATGGCTTCGCCGACGTAACGAACCTTGTCACGAGCCAGGATCTTGTTGGGTGGTCGGTGGTCTACTTCCTCGAAGGTCGGCCAGTCGCCGGGCAGGTCCGCCGGTAGCGCGCTGTCGGCATCGGCGTCGGAGGCGGTGAGTACGGCGAGCACGCCAGGCATGCTCCGCGCGGTGGACACATCGATACGGCCGAGGCGGGCGTGCGCGTGCGGGCTGCGCGCGAAGGCCAGGTGCACGACACCGGGCAGGGCGAGGTCTTCCAGATATGCGCCGCTACCGGAGACCAGACGCGGATCTTCGCCGCGTTTGATCGGCAATCCCAGCATGTGGGGAGTGACCACCATGCCGACAGCGTACTTGGGAGGGTGTGCTTCTAGAAATCGTCGACGAGGAGTCCTGCCATCAGCGCGGCACGCCGCGGCAGGCGATCGGTAAGCACGTGCTCGTGCGCAGCGTGCGCGCCTTCACCCTCGGCGCCGAGCCCGTCCAGCGTGGGCACGCCGATGGCAGCCGTGAAATTGCCGTCCGAACCGCCACCCGTGCTGCCTTCGTGCAGCTCCACACCCATCGCTGCCGCGATCGCGCGTGCGCGCTCGAATAGCGCGGCCATGGCCGCTGACCGTTCCATCGGTGGCCGGTTTAAACCGCCGTCGATTGCCAGTTGCGCACCAGGCAACTGGGCCTGTAGTCCCCGAATCGCGCGGTCAATGCGCTCAGCCTCCGCAAGCGTCTCCACACGGACGTCCACGTGCGCCTCAGCCTCAGCTGCGACGACGTTGGGCCGACTGCCCCCGTGCACCACGCCCACGTTCACTGTGGTGCCAACCGCGTAGTCGTTCAGCGCGTGAAGCGCCAGCGTTTGCCGCGCGAGCTCCTCGGTGGCGGAGATGCCCTTCTGCGGCTCGACGCCCGCGTGGGCGGCCCGCCCCGTAATACGCACGAGGTAGTCGCCCGTCCCTTTGCGCGCCGTTTTCAGCGTGCCGCCCGGCAAGGGCGATTCCAGCACGTAGGCGACCGCGGCACCACGCGACGTCTCCTCGATGACCGCGCGCGAGGTGGGGCTGCCGATCTCCTCATCGGACGTGAAGAGCACCTGGAGCTGGCGTGCTGGTGCCAGACCGCGTTCGCGAAGAGCGCCCAAGGCGAAGTACAGAACGGTGATGCCGCCCTTCATGTCGAAGCACCCGGGGCCACGTGCGACGCCTTCGGCATCCACCGCGAACGGGATGCGCTGCAAGGTGCCGAGTGACCACACCGTGTCGTAGTGGCACAGCGCGACCGCCCGCTCCTGGTGGCCATTCCTGGCGTCAACGGTCAGCCGCAAATGCGGTCCCTGGCCACCTTCGGGGGCGATCCGTTCGATGCTCCCGAACGGTCGGAACAAGGTCTCCAGGGTGGATGCGCATCGTTCGAGAGATGGAAGGTCGTCGGAAGGAGACTCGATCGAGACGAGTTGGCCCAGAACGTCGATCATCGCCTGGCGGCGGGGCTCCAGCTCTGGCCGCAGCGCGGCAGCGAGTTCGGCGCCGTTCACGCGGCGGAAACCGTGCTGCGTTCCGCCTCGAGCAGGAGCTGGCGCACGCAGCGCGCCTGAATGCGCTCGAGGTTGGCATCGAACCCCAGCCCGGGCCGCTCCCATGGCACGTCGATGGCGCCGCGGTGGGCGCGTATGGGTGGATCGACGATGTCTTCGCGATACGCGCGGTCCGAGCCGGATATATCGCCCGGCAGCGTGAACCCGGGCAAGCTGGAAATCGCGACGTTGGCAGCACGGCCAACGCCGAACTCGTGCATCCCGCCACACCAGACCGGCACATCGCGACGCTGACAGAGGTCGTGGACGCGGCGAGCTTCCGAGAGGCCGCCCAGGCGGCTGACTTTAATATTGATGATGCGGCAGCTTTGCAGGTCGAGCGCCTTGCGGGCGTCGTGCACGGTGTGAATGCTCTCGTCCAGACAGATCGGCGTGGCAAGCTCCGCCTGCAAGCGGGCGTGATCGATGATGTCGTCGTCGGCCAGCGGCTGCTCGATCATCATCAGGTTCAGGTCATCCAGCGCACGCAGCGTGCTGAGGTGATCCGGATTGTCGAGCGAGTAGGCCGAGTTTGCATCGGCCATCAACAGGACATCGGGCCAGCGTTCGCGCACCGCGCGCAGGTAAGCCAGGTCGCGGCCAGGGCCAATCTTCATCTTGATGCGCCGATAACCCTGGTCGACGAAGCGCGCCACTTGCTCGAGGATGCCTTCAACTGTGGGCTCAATGCCGAGGCTTACGCCCGAGTGGATTTCTTTCCGCGTTCCACCCAGAGCGTGTGCCAGCGCTTCACCGCCCGAGCGTGTGTAAAGGTCCCAGCACGCGATCTCCAGACCGGCCTTGGCGAAGTTGTTCCCGCGCACTGCCTGCCACGTTCGCGCCGCTTCGTCGGGATGGTCCCAGGTCACACCGAGAAGATGTGGGATGAGAAAGTCGCGCAGGATGTGCCACGATGACTCCGTCGTCTCCGAGCAGTAATACGGGTCGGCGGCGCTCGCGCATTCGCCCCACCCCTCCGCTCCGGTAGCGTCCTGGGCGCGGATCAAAATGTGGTCGAGATGGTCCTTGGTATGACTCGACGTGGTGAACGGCCGGATCAGCGGCAGTCGCACCAGGTACAGCTCCACCGAACGAAGTTGATGACTCATCGGCGCTCCAGTAAGTAGCGCGGTCGCGCAGGATTTTCTCGACTGAAGCCGACCGCGATATACCCCGCGGCGAAAGCACGCTGAAACGCGTCCCTGACGCTGCGCTGCCAGTCCGCGCTCGCCGACGGGCCCAACCCTTTGACGTCGCTGATGCGCGCCGGTATCTCGACCGTCAGGTGACTCGCATCGGATGGAATCGTGTTGACGTCGATCGCGAGACTGGCGTCGCTGGCGATCAGTTCCACCGCGTCGGGCCACCTGCTGGTGTGACCGTGCGGCTCGCCGCTCGTCTCCCACTCTGCGATCAGGCGGTCCGTCGCCAGACCAACGTTGAGCGCGTCGGTGCGCGAGCCGTACATGTCGGGCTCGTATCTGTGCGCCGAGGCGCCGAGCACGCCAAGGTTGAAGGCGGCATTGCTCGCCTGGAGCGGATCGAACGCCCAGGCGACTGCCTCTAAGCCCATCTCCTTGGCCCGGCGCCGCTGTTCGAGTTTCAACTGGCGGCCCACGCCGGTGCTCTGGTGCGCCGGGTGCACGCCAGTCAGCTGCGACCAGAGCACCAGACGGTTGTCGAGTTTGCCAAGAAAGGCGAACGCGAAGCCGATCAGGCCTCGGTCGGGCTCGTCGAAGGCGCCGAGGATCAGCCCGCCAACCTTCTGAGCGGCGGCCATGGTCGCCACCGGGACGACATAGCCATCCTCCGTGATGCCCCAGGCCTTGCGCTGCAGCTCCTGGCAGGCACGCAGCTCACCCGCGCCCGAGACATCGCGTACCTCGACCATTAACTCCAATCGTAGACTTCAACCGTGATTTTCGGCACAAGTGTGTCGAAGTGGCTGGTCCTGGCCGCTCTGGTGACCCTGCTGTGGGTCGCGCGTGGCGTGCTGCCGCCATTCATCATCGCCGCAATTCTGGCCTACGTGCTCAACCCCCTTGTGGACGAACTCGCCGACCGCAGCGGCGCGCCACGCCGGCTCGTCGCCTTCGGCGTTTTCCTCGTGGTGCTCGTCGCTATCGGCGGCTTGCTGTGGTTGGCGGGCGCACGCCTCAATGCCGAGCTCCGCGCGTTGGAGCGCGAAGGCCCGAGCATCATCGAGTCGGTTGTCGAAAAGCTCACCGGCGGCGCCAACATTGACCTGCTCGGCCAGAGCACCTCGTCACGCGATCTTGGCCGTCGTTTGGACGTCGCGCTGCGGGACGAACTTGGAACGCCTAGCCAGGCTATACAGGCCGTCTCGGTCGGCTTCGAGCTGCTGCTCGGCCTGGTTCTCGTGTTCCTGAGCCTGGCGTACATGCTCATGGACGGCCACACCTTCTTCCGCTACGTGCTGCGTTTTGTTCCGCTCGACCATCGCGCACACATCGAGCGCATCTCCGACGAGATCCACCGCGTGCTCGGCCGCTACCTCCGTGGCCAGCTGCTCTTGATCTGTCTGATGTCCATCGTGACGTTCTCGATCCTCGAGTGGGGCTTCCACCTCCCCTACGCCCTCTGGGTCGCCATTCTGACGGGCCTTCTGGAGATCATTCCGCTGATCGGCCCCATTGCCGCCGGCGCGATCGCTTGCACGATTGGATTCGCGCAGGGCGGTGCGCCCCAAGCCGCCGAGCTAGCCATCGTCTATTTCGTCCTGCGTCAGGTGGAAGACCAGTTGGTTATGCCGATCGTCGTCGGCCGCGCCGTTCACGTGCATCCGCTGGTCACGATCTTTGCGGTGCTCACTGGAGAGCGCATCGGCGGGGTATTAGGCATGATCCTGGCAGTCCCAATCGCGGCCGCGATCAAGGTTGTCCTGGACTACGCCTACCCGCAGCCCAAACCGCCGAGACGCATCGAACTGCCAGGCCAAGCGCCACCACCCACCGAGCGCGTACCCGAGGTCGCTACGCATTGAGCGCGGGGAGGGCGACTCGGAACGTGGCCCCACGGCCGTGGCCTGCACTTTCGGCCCAGATCTGCCCCCCGTGCGCCAGCACCAGGTGTTTGGCAATGGCAAGCCCAAGCCCAGTGCCAGTGCCCGCCGCGCGTGACGGGTCCGTCTTATAGAACCGCTCGAACACCCGAGCAAGGTGCTCGGGCTCGATCCCAACCCCCGTGTCGGTGACCCACAGCTCGACCCGATCCCCGAGCCGCCGCGCGCCTGTCTCGATGCGCCCGCCAGCCGGCGTGAACTTGGCCGCATTGCTGAGCAGATTCGAGAGCACTTGCCCCATCCGCCGCGAGTCCGCGCAAACCCAGAGCTCGTCCGGTGTGCACACGTCAAGGCGCAAATCGGCTTGCCGTGCGGACGGCTCAGCGCGCGCCGCCGCCTCGCGCAGCAGCTCATCAGCCCGGCATGGCGCGAGGCGCAGCTCAAGCCGACCTGCCTCGGCGCGAGCGAGATCCAAAAGCTCGCTCACCAGCTGCGCCAGGCCGTCGACCTCAATGTGCATACGGTGCAGGAAGTTCGGGCCTTCAACCGGGTCATCGATGGCGCCCTGTTCGAGCGTTTCGACGAGGGCTTTCAGCGCGGCCACCGGGGTCCGCAGCTCGTGCGAGACATTTGCCACGAAGTCGCGGCGCGCTGCTTCGGCCCGACGCAACTCCGAAATGTCCTGTAGCACCAAGAGCCGTCGGTTCTCAGGCAGTGGTGTGGCCACTGCTTGAATCCAGCGGCGTGCGCTGTTATCAGACCCGAAGAACTCGATCAGCCGCACCTCCGTGTTGGAGTGGGTAACAGAGCGCGCAAGGTCGACCAGTTCCGCGTCGCGCGTGACCTCGGCCAGGCTGCGGCCCGCCAGTGGCCCATTCAGCACGCGTGCCGCGGCGGGATTGCTCAGCACGATGCGTTCGTCCGAGTCGAGCACGAGCACGCTATCGGCCATGTGCTCGAACAGCGCGGACATTTCCGCTCGATCTTGCTCGATTTGATCGAGCGTGCGCTTCAGTCGCGCGTGCGTCACGTGCAGGCCATACAGCAGCGGCGCCATCTCGGTGGGCGCCTGACGCACCAGCTCGTGCAGGCTCTGGTCGCCGATTGCGTCCTCTTCGATGGAGCGCACCAGCCGGCGCATGGGTCGCACGAGGCGGTCGCCGGCGGCTTCGACGGCGATGCCCGCCAGGATCAGCCCGAGCGCCCCCACGATCGCCGCGATTGGGACGTAGCTCTCCCAGCGTTCGATAGGCACGAACACCAGGCTGGCCAGGAGCATGGCGAGCGCGGTCCCACCGACGAGGAGGACAGTTAGCCACGCCAGGTGCCGCGTCACTGGCCCGTAACCTTATCGCCTTCGTACGGGTCGCGCCCGTACGCGCGCAAGATGGCAAATGGTACGATGCGGCCCTCGCAGCGAGGATTCAGACAGTACGTGCCCGGCGATCGGATCCTGGTCGTAGACGACGACGACAGCATTCGTCAGATCGTTCGGCTGTGTCTGGCCGAGGAAGGCTACAGCGTTCGCGATGCGCCCAACGGGGAAGTGGCGCTGGAGGTCCTGGCGGAATGGGATCCCGAGCTGATTCTGCTGGACTTGCGCATGCCCATCATGGACGGCTGGGAGTTCGCCCGACGGTACCGCCTGACCTCAGGTCCGCATGTGCCGATCGTTGCGTTCGTCGCCGCGCTGAACGCGGCTCAAGAGTGCAAGGATCTCGAGGTCGCGGCCATTTTGAGCAAGCCGTTCGACCTGGAGGACCTGCTCACCGCGGTGCGCACGCAGTTACCGCTGGCAACGTGACGAGCCTTCACTCATGTAAACACGTACACGGGTGTTCCGACTTCTGCCCAATCCCACGCGAATTTGGCCTCGTTGTAGCCAACCCCCAGGCAGCCGTGGGAGCCAGCGTAACCCCAGTTGCTACTCCAGTAGTTGTAGTGAATGCTGGCCCCGTCCGACGTGAAGTACTGCGTCCACAGCACACCCGTCAGGTAATAGCCGCCAGGCGCGTCGCGCGGGATTGGCGGATACACGCGCTCGCTGGTCATGGTCTCGTTAGGTACCCGCCAAAGGACCTGGTGGGCGCCGGCCGGGGTGCGATGCGCCACGGTCCCCTTCAAGGTCAACGTCGACCAGACCGCGCCGCCGTCCTCAAAGGCGGTAATCATGGCCGGCTCACTCAGATCTGCCTCGAAGTGTCTGCCCGGCAGATCGGTGCGATCCGCCGACGTCGGGGTGTAGTGGAGTCGCGGCAGGCGCACGACCGAATTGTGGACGTAGCCGAGCGTCGCGGGGTCATAGGTCTTCGGATCCAGTCCCTGAACGCGGTACCACTCATCGCCGTCGTCACCGAGGACACTGTCGAGCACCCGAATTGGCGCATTGTGCCCGAGCGTGCGCACCATGTTGTTGCCAACGACGGGCCACCAGCGCAGGTTCGCTCCGCCGACCGTGCGGCCAGGCAAACCGATGCTTCCCGCCCAGACCTCAGGCCCATCCAGCTTCTCGGCCGCCAGCTCGGCCGGGCTGGGCATCGGTACCGGTCCGATGGCATCCGCGACTACGCGACCCACCAGGCCGAAGCGTGGGACCCAGACCTGGATAAAACCGGTTGGAAGACCGCGTACGATGCGCATGCGCGTCCACAGCGGTAGGCCGGCGATTGGCTGACCGTCGGCGCCAAGCAAGCGCGTCTCGAGGTGATTGGCAATCCAGATCGCGTCGTCGGACTGGGGCTCGGCGTGCGCCGCCCCGGTGCTGAGCAGACCTGCCAGGACCGCCCCGCCGCCCGCCAGCCGCATGAAGCTTCTGCGCGTGACCACGTGCATAGCATGGGTTACGCACCGTAACCCTGTCTACTCTCGAACCCATCTCGAATAAGGTCCCCGCGTGGGTGGAAGGTACTCTGATTACCACCGAGATGGTTCAGCAGAATGATCCCACGGAAGTCCTGGAGGTCTTCTCTGAGGATGGCCTGCCAACCGGTGTGGCCAAGCCGCGGGCGGCCATCCACGTCGACGGTGACTGGCATCTGGCCTTCCACTGCTGGATCCTGCGCAACGCTGGCCGCGAGGTGCTACTGCAGCGCCGCTCGCTTGTGAAGGACACGTTTGCCGGCTGCTGGGACGCCACGGCGGCGGGCCACTGGCGCTTCGGGGAATCACCCGCGCAAGCCGCACGCGAGATCGCCGAAGAGTTAGGCGTCGACGTCGACTTCAGCCAACTGGAGCATCGCGGCCGCGAGCGCAGCCAGCGCAGTTTTGTCCACCCCAACGGTCTCATCGATCGAGAGTTGCACGAGGTCTACGTCCTGCAGGACGACCGCCCGCTCATGGCCTATCGCCCGGATCCCGCGGAGGTGATCGGGCTGGCGTCGTTCAAGGTCGGCGACCTGGTCGCCCTGGCGAGCGGCCAAATCACGAGCGGGAATGCCACAGAGGCGGTCCGCGTTAACCCTGATGGCTCGCTAACGCAGACGGAAGTCAGCGTGCGAGCCGATGACCTGGTGCCGTATAGCGCGGCGCGCCTGCGCAGAACACTGGGGTTTAATCGAGCAGATATCGTTGAGTAGAATCAGGAAAGAACGCCATGGCCGAAAGCAACAAGAACCAGACCGCTGCTGAGCGCGCCCGCCTCAAGGAAGCGCTTGGCGCCCAATTGACCGATCACGTGTGTGCCTCGCCGAACTGCCCCAGCCCGGGTGAGCGGATCATCCAGAAAGAGCTGTACCCGGTCGTGACCCTGGCGCCGCGCCGCCGCACGGTCTTCTACCACAAGGCCTGCGGACCGAAACTCTCCTAACTTCGCGTCCGCAAAACGGGCGCCTGACGCTGTTTCAGGCGCCCGTTTTTGTTGCCTAGCGGCGGCGCATTCTCCAGCGCAGCGCACCGTAACCCGCCACACCGGCCAGGCCAGTGCCGAACAGTACGAGGCTGTCCAGCTCAGGCGTGGCGGCCAGATCCACAGGGTGGTTCTTCAAATGCCCGTAGGCGTTGCCATTCGGGACATTGCCACCCCGGTCGTCGTCGTCGTTCTGCACTTGTTGGTTTTCGCCCTTGTCCTTGTCGTTCCCCTGAGCACTCGCAATGCTGGCGCTGGCTGTCAGCAGCAACGCACCAAGCGCTACGCTGGCAAGCGACCTTGACCCGATCACCGTTGAACTCCTCCTGGTGATCCCCCTGTGCCTCGGTCGTAGTGGACCGGCCCGAAAGGTTCTGTCGTGTTAACAGCCGGTTGAGGCGAGGTTGCGATCGTTCCTCGTTCGCTAACTGCCGGGGAAGGGAGCGGCGTTCGCTGGGATGAATGCCTTGAGCAGCCGCTCTACCGTCAGCACGTGCGCGCACAGGCGCTCGTGCTGATAGTGGTCGCAGTCACAACTCAGGCGACCCTCGGTCAGCGTAACGGTGTGGTCGCTGTTATCCCCCCGCACCACCGCTTCGAGACGCGCAACCTGGACCCGCTCAGGCTGCTCCGCGTAGCGGTGCGCCTTGTCGATCATGCCGTGCAGCGACGATTGCATGATCCTGATGATAGGGTTTCAGGCAGTCGTCAACGACTTGCGTCGGCTCTCCAGAGTCCCTAACAACTGCTCGAACGAGTCGGCAAATGACTTTACGCCCTCGTGCTGGAGCTGCAGCGTGACCGCGTCCATGTCGATACCCGCGGCCGCCAGGTCCTGCATGGTCTTGCGCGCGTGCTCGATCGCCTCGGGCGTATCAACCGTGCGGCTGATGCGGCCGTGCTCCTTGACAGCCTCCAGCGTTGCCGGCGGCATCGTGTTGACCGTATCGGGCCCAACCAGCTCCTCGACGTAACGGACGTCGCGATAACGCGGGTTCTTGGTCGAAGTGCTGGCCCAGAGTGGTCGCTGCACCTGGGCACCCTTGGCTGCCAGCGTGTCCCACTGCGCACCGGAGAAGATCTCCTTGAAACGTGCGTACGCAAGCCGCGCGTTGGCAATGGCAGCCGTGCCGAGCAGCGACTCGTACCGATCGTCCTTGCCATTGGCGGCAATCTTGTCGCCAAGCTGCTTGTCGACCAGCGTATCGACGCGGCTCACGAAGAAGCTGGCAACGGACATCGGCGCCGGGCGGTGGGAGTCGCGGTGGTGCACGTTGGTTGGCTCACGCCCGCTGAAGAAGCGTTCGAGGCCTTTGATGTAAGCGCGCGCCACCTGTTCGTACAGCTCGACCGAGAACATCAGCGTCACGTTGACGTTGATGCCGTGCGCAATCGACTCTTCGATGGCGGGTACGCCGGCTGGCGTAGCCGGAATTTTGATCATGACGTTGGGTCGATTGACGCGTCGAAACAGGTCAGCCGTCTGATCGATTGTCGCCTGTGTATCGTTGGCGACGGCCGGCGCGCACTCCAGGCTGACGTAGCCGTCGAAGCCGTCGGTCAGGTTGTAGACGGAGCGCAGGACGTCAGCGGCGCCCTGAATGTCCTCGATGGCGAGCGCCCAGTAAATCTCTTCCGCGGTCTTGCCCTGCTCGGCCAACGCACGCGCTGGGGCTTCGTACTCGGGCTCGTGGCCCATCGCCTTCTCGAAGATCGTTGGGTTGGAGGTGACGCCTGCAACCCGGTCGCTCCATGCCAGCTGGCGCAGCTCGCCCGAGGTCAGCATGCTGCGCGAGATCGTGTCCAACCAGATGCTCTGACCCTGGTGCAAAAGCGCCTCGGTCGGGAAATTAGCCGCGGCTTCGATCGCCATGATCTTGTTCAGCCGGCGGCGATGGCGTTCCTGGTCGGTGAACTGCGCGTGGATATACGCGCGCGCAATTTCAACTGCCAGTTCCGGGCCGGTCACGCGTTCGCCGAGACACAGCACGTTGCCGTCGTCGTGCTCGACGCCTTGGTGCGCCGTATACGCATCGCCCGCGAAGAACGCGCGCGCACCGGGTACCTTGCCCGCCGCGATGCACGCCCCGGCGCCCGACCCACACACCACGATGGCTCGGTCAACTTCGCCCCGCACTACTGCGCCGGCTGCGGCCGCTGCGTAGTCCGGGTAATCAACCGGTGGCGTCGGCGCGAACGTTCCGAGGTCCAGCAGCAACAGGTCCGGCTCGGTTGAAAGTCGTGAGATGAGCAGCTCTTTCAGCTGGAATCCGGCGTGGTCCGAAGCAATGGCAATTCGCATGCGTAACGCTCTCTTTCAGGTGCGATCGTCGCCCGCGGCCTTGGAAAAGCTGGCGCGGTCGGCCTTGAATGTTCCAGATGGGACGCCGGCGCCATCGCGGTCGGCCCCGTTCGATTGCAGGACCTTGCGCGCGCGCTCGGCGACGTACTCAGGCGTGAAGTTCAAATGTTTGTAGACGTCCGTGTACGGGGCTGAGGCCCCAAATCGGTTGAGCCCGATGACATCACCGTGCAGTCCGACCCATCGCTCCCAACCGAGAGGTGAAGCGGCCTCAACCGCCACACGGGCGGTCACCGCCGGCGGCAGTACCTCGTCCCGGTACACCTGCGGCTGGGCCTCGAACAGCTCCCACGAAGGCATACTGACCACGCGCACGCGCCGACCTTCCTTCGCAAGGATGTCGCGCGCTGCCATAGCCAGGCTTACCTCAGAGCCGGTCCCGATCAGGATGACCTCAGGCGTGCCGCCGTCGGAGTCGCGCAGTACATACGCGCCTTTGCGCGCCCCGCTGGCAGCACCACACACCGAGCGATCAAAGATCGGTAGCGCCTGTCGGCTGAAGATAAGGATGGTTGGCCCTTCTCGGCGATCCATCGCCACACGCCAGCCCTCGGTTACCTCGTTGGCGTCCGCGGGTCGAAAGACCACCATGTGCGGGATTGCGCGCAGCGAGGGGATGTGTTCGATCGGCTGATGCGTGGGACCATCCTCGCCGAGCCCAATCGAGTCGTGGGTGTAAACGAAAATCGACGGCAGCTCGCTGAGTGCGGCGAGGCGCAGCGGCGGACGCATGTAATCGCTGAACACCAGAAACGTCGCGCTGAACGCGCGCAAGCCGCCGTGGTAGGTGATGCCGTTGGTGATCGACCCCATCGCGTGCTCGCGCACGCCATAGAACATGTTCCTGCCGGCGTAGCTCCACTCGGATCCGATGGAGCCCTGCCGATCCTCTGCAAGGTTCGCGGGGCTCTCGAAGTTCCCGGCGTCTTTCAGCGACGTGTCCGTGGAAGGATTGAGGTCTGCGCTTCCGCCAATCAGCTCGGGCAAGGCCTTCGCCACCGCGTTGATCACGCCCGCCCCCGCCGAACGCGTTGCCATCTGTCCGCCCTTGACATCTTCGGCTCGGAACGTCGGTAGGTCCGAGTCCCAGCCACTCGGCAGCTCACCCGCGTGTGTGCGCGTGAACTGCGCTGCCAGGTCGGGCTGCGCACGCTTGTACGCCTCGAACCGTTGCTGCCACTCGTGCTCGAGTTGCGCGCCTTTTTCGACCGCCGTGCGGAAGTGCTTCAGCGCTTCGTCCGGCACGTAGAACGCATCCGTGCTTGGCCACCCAAGATTCTGTTTGGTCGCAGTCACCTCGTCGGCCCCGAGTGGGCTGCCATGCGCCTGGAAGGTGCCCGCCTTGTGCGGGCTGCCGTAGCCAAGCGTGGTGTGCACGATGATGAGGCTGGGTCGGTCGGCTTCGTCGACGCCCGCCTGCATGGCGCGCTGCAGAGCGTCGAGGTCGTTGCCATCTTCTACGTGCTGCACATGCCACTGCATCGCGTCGAAGCGCTTCCCCACGTCCTCGGTGAAAATCAAGCCCGTGGAGCCCGCCAGCGTGACCTGGTTGGCGTCGTACAGGTAGACGAGCTTGCCTAGCCGCAGGTGTCCGGCGATGCTGGCGGCCTCGTACGAGACACCTTCCATGAGGTCGCCGTCCGAGACGATGCCAAATGTTCGATGGTTCACCACCGACTGACCGGCTTGGTTGTAGGTGGCCGCGAGATGTGCCTCGGCAATGGCCAGGCCCACGCCATTCGCGAAGCCCTGCCCCAGCGGGCCGGTGGTGAGCTCAACGCCCGGGGTGAGGCGGTACTCGGGGTGTCCCGGTGTCTTACTGCCCCACTGGCGGAAGTTCTTGATCTCGTCCAGCGACAGGTCGTAGCCCGTCAGGTACAGCAGGCTGTACAGCAGCATGCTGCCGTGGCCCGCCGAAAGCACGAATCGATCGCGATCCGGCCACTTGGGATTCCGCGGGTTGTGGCGCAGAAAGCGCGTCCACAACACATACGCCATCGGTGCCGCATCCAGCGGCAGTCCTGGATGGCCACTGTTGGCCTTCTGCACCGCGTCAATCGACAGCGTGCGAATGGTATTGATCGCCAGTTGATCGAGGGACTGCGAGGTCGTCGTCATCAATTCGGCGTCCGCTTCTACTGTTAGATAAGTGTAGGTCTATCTCGGTTCCCGCAGACTCCATTCCACGCTGGTGCCACGGGCCGGACCATCGCGCCCGTCGGTACGTGCACAGACACCCTGTCGGAGAGACTTCGCGTCTCTGCCTATGGCGTCGGGACGTTGGCGGCGGGAACGCTCGTAAGCTCTTCAAGGCGTGGCACGTTGGCTGTATGCCCTGATCGTCTTTGGCGTATTGGCGGTCGTCGGCGAGGCCCTCGGCGCCCCTCCAGTGCTGGTCTTCGCCGCGGCATGCATCGGCCTCATCCCCCTCGCCGGCCTTATCGGCCATGCCACCGGGCAACTCGCAACGCGCGTCGGACCACATTGGGGTGGGCTGCTAAATGCGACCTTTGGCAATGCCGCCGAGCTGATCATCACGATCCTCGCACTGCATCAGGGCCTGTTCACACTGGTGAAGGCGTCAATAACAGGCAGCATCATCGGCAACACGCTGCTCGTTCTGGGTATGGCCCTGCTCGTAGGCGGCCTGCGCCACGGCATCCTGACGTTCGATCTGCGCCAGGCAGGCCTCACCTCAGCGCTGATGATCCTGGCGGTCGCCAGCCTTTTTCTGCCAGCCGTGTTCAGCACCCTGGTGCCCGATCCGTTCCGCCTCGAGGAGCTCAGCGTCGTGGTCGCCATCGTCCTCCTGATGTCCTACGCGGCGTATCTGACGTTCCTTTTGCGCACTCCGTCGCAGTCAAGCAAAGAAAGTCTCGAAAAAGCGGACTGGTCAGTCAAACGCGGACTGCTCGCGCTCGCAGCAGCAACCGTCGGTACGGCGATCGTGTCCGATGTGCTTGTCAACGCCGTAACGCCGGTCACCAGCCAGTTAGGCTGGACCGAGCTCTTCCTCGGCGTGATCGTCATCCCCATCGTGGGCAATGCCGCCGAGAACTGGGCCGCCGTGCGGGCTGCCGCGCGAAATCACGTCGACCTCACGCTCGCGATCACATCGGGCTCGTCCACCCAGATCCCACTGTTCGTCACGCCCGTGCTGATCCTGGTGAGCCTGGCGATCGCCCAGCCGATGACCCTGGTGTTCCAACCGCTGGAGCTGCTGGTGCTTGGCTTGAGCACCGCGATCTCGGCCTATATCGCCCTGGACGGAGAGTCGAACTGGCTTGAAGGCGTACTGTTACTGGCGCTGTACCTGATGACCGCGACCGTGTTCTTCCTCGATCCGGTCGCCGTGTAGGACAATGGCCGCAGGTTTGTGTACGTGCTGAGACATTTCCGAGTCGCCGTCGCCGCGGCGCTCTCTCTGTTCATTCTTGCCGCGCCGTCACTCGCGCCCGCGGCCATCGCCCAGTCAGATACGGGTCTCGACGCGATAAGCGCCGAGTACCACGACATGCTGGACCTCTTCTATCGCCCGGTACAGCCAAACGATCTGCTGCAACCTGCCTGGTCGGCGCTCTCAGCAGACGCGAGCCGTCGAGGTGCGCCAACGCCGCCCGCGTTACCCGCGCTGGACCAGGATCCGGATGTAGCCTATGCCGCTTTCGCCGACGCCTATTCAACCTATGTCGCAGGTTTGCCGTCGACGTTCGCACCGAGCATGGCGGCGGCCGATGTCGAAAACGGCATTGCCGACAGCGTCCACGAGCAGCACACGCATTACCTCCCGACCAACGTCATGCGCGCCTTCCTCACGCTGGTTGGGGGTGGCCAGCAGTCCGTGGGGCTGGGCATTCGGCTGGGCAGCGACCCAGCGGGCTTGATCACTGATGTCGCGCCGGCCGGCCCGGCGGCAAGCGCCGGCCTTCAGCCCGGTGACGTGATCGTTTCCGCCGATGGCAAAGATTTGACGAGCTCGGATACGCCGACCCTGGCCGCGGCGCTCGCCGGCGCCGAGGGCACGTCGGTCACCCTGACCTTCGATCGCGGCAACGGGCCGCAGAGCGTGACCGTCACGCGCGGTCAGTACTATTTCCCGCCACTGGACTCCAGACTGTTACCTGGCGGGGTCGGGTATGTGCGGCTGTCTGATTTCGTCATCTCCGGCACCAGCCTGCCGAACGGCACGGAGCTTCTCGCCGATCTGGATCAGCGCTTGGATGACCTGGATGCGCAGGGAGCGCAGAGCTGGGTCCTGGACCTGCGCAACAATGGTGGCGGGAGCGTCCAGACCGCGGATGAGATCCTCGGTCGCTTCCTGCCCGACAACGTGCGCTCGGTGCGCGAGTCAGACGAACGCGGTCACCTGACATTCGAGCTCGCCGCCGGGCGGTTGCATGCTCGCCAGCTGCCAATGGCGGTGCTGGTCAATGGCGGCTCGGCCTCGGCCTCCGAGGTGACGGCATCCGCGCTGCATGATGCCCACCGAGCCGTATTGGTCGGTCAGCGAACGGCTGGCGCTGTTGCATCATCGGAGCTGCTGCCGCTGCCAGGCGGTTCAGGGCTGCAGGTAGCGGTCGCGGCTGCTGCTGCGCCAGCTACCAACGCGAGCCTGGACGGCGTTGGCATCACGCCGGACGTCAGCCTGGCCCAAACGCGCACGCTCGACGACTATCGAGCCGGGCGTGACCCACAGCTGGATGCCGCCGTCTCGGCCCTCAGCTCCGCACCCGCGCCGCCCAGTGCCACGCCGCTACTGGCTGTGATCAGCCCGACCGACCTCGACCAATTGCTGGCCGGCGCACTGCCATCTGGACCCGAGCTGCCTACCAACGATCGGTTTACCAACAACGCGCGCTGGCAGCGGCTGGATTACACCCATCCCAACGAAGTCATCGACCAGAACGGCGGTTCGCCCGATCCGGTCGCGCTGCAGCAAACGATGCTCGCCCGCGGCTATCAGGGAACGGTTATGGCGAGTTACGGCTCGGCGCCTGGTGACTTGCCGACTGTCAGCGTGAACGTGGACCTGTACGCCACCGCGGACGGTGCGCACGCGGCGACCGTCACCAACGACTTGCCGCAGATGCAAAGCGCGATGGATGTCGCGGTGCAGCTCGGCGATGAAACGGTCGCGTATCGGGGTGCCTGGTTGGCAACCGGCTCGACGTTGCTCGTCTGGCGCCGTGGCCGCACCGTCTTCACGGTGACGTACTCCGACGTGCCAGGGCTGGATCGTCCAGACACGCTGGTGGCGATCAGCCAGCTCGTCGATGGCCGCGCCCAGCAGCTGAACGTCCCCTAGTCGCGGCACCGTGCCCGCTGGCGCACGCCTCAATCACCCGAAGGAACATCTCCCCGGGATGGGGTTCCTGTCGAAGGTGAGTCATCTCCTGGGGATGGGTTTCCTGTCCAGGGTTCTTGTTCGCAGAAGCGCCTGCCGCGCGATAGGGTGCGTGGTTCTCGGCGCGCTGATCATCTGTACGCCGGCGGCTCAGGCGCAAAGCCTCGATGCGCGCGCCGCAACATGGCTGCGCACCGTCCGCGATACGCCGCTGTGGTCGGGCGACGCCGACCCCGCGGTTCAGTTCACGCTGTTGCCGCTTGGCTCGTTCCTGCAGCCACGCGCGGGCAGCGACACCGGCCGCCTTCTCGTCTACTACCCGGGCGATCCGCAGACAGGCCGCCAGCAAGGCGAGGCGTGGGTCGCCGCGCAAGATGTCGCGCCCAGCGGCCCACCCCCGTGGATCGTCGGCTCCGAGCTTGATGGCGATAACCCCGGCCACGCGGACGGCAGCGCCCCATCCCGTTCGTTGCCGCTCGCCCCACCTAAAGTCACGGCGGGCCAGGTCGCCGTGGTTGACGACACCTCAGGCTTGCTGCTCTACGGCTCCGCCGCGCATGCCCGCGAAGCCCCCGCCAGCACCACAAAAATCGCTACCGCCATCGTGACTCTCGAGCATGCGGGCTCGCTGGATACCCCCGTGCGCATCACCATCAGCGGCCCCGCGATGGCTGCTGCCGACGGCTCGTCCATCATGGGCCTGACGCCTGGTGAGCGGCTCACGCTGCACACCCTCCTGATTGGTCTGCTGCTGCCAAGCGGCAATGATGCCGCCGAGCAGCTGGCGGTTAGTGTGGCCGAATCGCGCGCGCAGTTCATCAGTTGGATGAACTCGGTGGCCACGGACGAACTCGGTCTGCAGGACACCCAGTTCGTGAATCCCAGCGGTCTGGACGCCGACGGCCACTATTCGAGCGCCTATGATCTGGCGCAGCTTGCGCGTCGCGCGATGCGCGAGCCAGTGTTCCGCGAGATCGTCAGCGCACCTGAAATTCGCGCCGAAGGCTATGTGCTGGACGGGCACAACCCGTTGATCGGCAGCTACCCCGGCGCGGACGGCGTCAAAACCGGCTCAACGGATGCCGCCGGCCGCGTCCTGGTAGGCTCCGCCACCAGAGGCGGCCACCGTCTCTACGCCGTGGTCATGCACAGCGACGACATCCAGGCCGACACCATTGCCCTCCTGGACTGGGCCTGGCAGGAATTTAGCTGGTAGCGGAGTTCGGCCGACAAGCCGCTCATCACGACGAGTCGCAGTCGGCCGAACTCCGCGTGATAGTTTGCGCTAGGAACGCGGCACGCGATCGAACCTTCAAGTCTGGCCTTCGGCCGCGTTCCTAGCCAGGGCTCCCATAGGATCCCAGGGCGGCAGCACCGTCGGCTCTAGCTCCAGCGCGGTCTGCAGCTCGGCTGGCAAGTAGCTCCGCCGCGCGGCGATCTCGAACATGTACTCGTCGAACCACGAGTCGTTCATCGTGAAGAACCCCTTCTGCCCTGGATCCGCACCCCAGGAGTTCTCCACACGCCAGCGGCGCGTCTCGCCATCGAGCACGTCGACGCCGGTGAAGAGCATCGCGTGCGTCATCTGTGTCTCGCCGTATTCGAGCCGAGCCGCCTTGTCCATGCCGTCGAACGTGGTCGCGTAGACCGCCGAGAGGTCATACAGGTCGCGGTCCATCAGTCCCAGGTCGCGCCGCATCTGTTTGCCGACGTCACAGCCGAACCAGACCGGCTCGCCGTCTTCCAACGCGCGTCGAGCGATCGACTTGATCAGTGGCATCTCGAGATTCAGGTACACCACGCGGCCGCCGCCGACTACGTTGCCCAGGTACTGCACGGTGTACGTGCGGCCATACGGATTGCCAGGGCGCGGGTCGTGTACCAGGCAGACGTACTCGTCGAGCGGCAAATCAACGAACCGCGCCGCGAACTCGGCAGGCGTGATCTCCTCGGTGCGCTGGAAGTCGCCGGAGCTGTTGCGCCACTGCCATACGAAGCGTTCGGGAGGTGTCCCGAGGTGGATGTTCAATATCCGACTGACCGTTTCGAGATAGCCGGTTTTGATCGCGCGCAGACTCTCCAGCGAGCCTCCGCGGGCGCGCGCCTGGCGCAGTTCGCGCGCACCCTCGCGCAGTTTCGCTCGCAGCACGCCATTCATGCGCCGCGAATTAGAGGAGCTGTTGGTCTCGGGCATGAGCGCCTTCGGCACCAGCCCGTGCTTTTTGACCAGGCTGATGAACATGTTCCACTGGCCGCCGTCGGACAGCGGCTGGTCGAGCAGGAACGCGACCGACCGATCGTCGACGTCGCGATCGGCCGATTCGATGATCGCTTCGAAGAAGTAGTTCGCGCGTTCGAGCTTGTCCCAGAACATCACGTAGTTCTGGCTGAACTCGAATTCCTTGACCCCGAGCACCCGCCTGGCCGAAAAGCGCAACAGGTTCAGCCCGGCGAACATCCAGCAGCGGCCCGTCTGCTTCTGATCTGTGACACCCCAGTCGTCGAGCGTGGTCGAAAACGAATGATCCGCCGCGAACACGACGCGGTGGTTCAAGGCGATGTCGTCGACGTTGTTCCGGGTGACCGCGTTCTGGGCTAGTCGATAGCCTGGATTGGCGCGGAACGCCGCCTGCAGCCCATCAACTGTGGGCGCTTCGAGCGCGCCGGCTGGGTCGCCGTCGATGCGCGTTGGCCGTGCTGTATCAACCGACTGGATCACGCATGTGAGCGTAGTACAAAGCAGAAGCGATGCAGCGCATTGAGCTGGCGTATGGCCGAACCGGCCTGACTCTCGAGTTCGAGCGTGAGGCGGACGTGATCGAGCCGCGCTACCTGCCAGGGCTTCCCGACGAGAACGCGGCAATCCTGGATGCACTTCGCCGGCCGACTTGCGGTGCGCCGCTGCACGAGATCTTGCCTCGCGGCGCGTCGGTCGGCATCTCCGTGTGTGACGTCACGCGGCCATTCCCAGGCCAGCGCATCCTCCCCGTTGTCATTGACGAGTTGCATGCTGCACGTGCTGGCCCGATCACGGTGTTCATCGCCACCGGCACGCATCGCGCGTGCACCGCGGAGGAATTGGGCCAGATGCTCGGCCAGCAGGTGCTCGAGGACTGCGAGGTGGTGCAGCACGATGCATTCGATCGCTCGCGCCATCGTGAGGTTGGCACGGTGCTCGGCACCGAGACGCCCGCCCTCGTGGAGTCCGCATTTTTGGACCAGGACGTCCGTATTACCACTGGCTTCATCGAGCCACACTTCTTTGCGGGCTTCTCGGGCGGCCCAAAAATGGTGGCACCAGGCCTGGCGGCAATCGAGACCGTCCTGGATCTCCATTCGGCAGCGCGAATCGGCGATCCCTGCGCCACCTGGGGCATCACCCAGGGCAACCCGGTGCATGACGCGGTGCGCGCCATTGCCGCCCGCGTGGGGGTGAGCTTCAACCTCGATGTCACGCTCAATCGCGAGCACCAGGTGACCCGGGTGTTCTCGGGTGAGCTGTTCGCCAGCCATGCCGCTGGCTGTGTGTTTGCTCGCGAAACGGCAATGGCAGCCGTCGCTGACGCCTACGACGTGGTGGTCACCACCAACAGTGGCTATCCGCTCGATCAGAACCTGTATCAAACCGTGAAAGGCATCAGCGCCGCGGCGCAGATCGTGAAGTCTGGCGGCAGCATCGTCGTTGCCAGCGAGTGCTCGGATGGCTTGCCGGCGCACGGCGGGTACAGCGAGCTGCTTCGGCGCGGGCATGATCCGGATGGGTTTCTGGATCAGCTGTTTGCGCCCGGGTTCTCCGTGCACGATCAGTGGCAGGTCCAGGTGCAGGCGCAGATTCAGCGCAAGGCTAAAGTGTTCGTCAAAGCGGACGGGCTCACTGCGGAGGAGCTGCGGGCGGCCTGGTTCGAGCCCGTGACAGACCTGGCGGCATGTGTGGAAGCGCAGTTGCGTGCCGCCGGCCCCGGTGCGCGGTGCGCCATCCTGCCGCAAGGCCCACAAACGATCCCCTACGTCACGCGGTAGTCGGCGGCTGGCGCGGGTGCTGTCGCCTCCCACAAGCTCATCAGAAACAGCACCACCACGATGAGGTGGATCGCCGTACACCACAGGCACAGTGCACCGATCAGAAACAGCTCGGCGTACACGAGGTAGAACACCGCCAGCAGCCCAAGTGCTGCCCACACCATTTGTGGGCGCGTCGCGCGGCCGAGCACGAGGGCCAGCGTCACGCCGAACCACACCAGGCCGAGCACGGCCACTGGCACCGGCCCAACCATGGACTCCGCGCTCATGGTGACCTGTTCGCAGTCCACTACGCCGCCGGTGGAGCAGGCCAGCGGCACCTGCTCGGCAAAGTAGTGCGTGGCCACCAGGTAGGCGGAGATCAGCAGGCCCAGCACCCCAAGGCCCAGTTGCCACGCCACGGTGCCTCCGGCGGGCGATCCCCTCGTAGCGGATTTGATCACGGCACTGGTGCAGCGGCCAGTGTCGCTTGCAGCGATTTGACCGCCGCCTGGCCGCACACGTCGGTCGGCGTATCGCCTGTGGCAGTGCAAATCGC
>JAFAZN010000142.1 GCA_019239775.1 Chloroflexota bacterium | reverse complement strand
TCGACTTCTACGTCGGCCACGTGGTGAGTGGGCTCGGCTTGCTGTACTTACGAAGAGGGCAGCTCGACCGGGCGCGCCAGTACTTCGAGCAGGCACTCGATGGCCGGCGTGCGCGCGGAGAGCGGACCGGCGTCCTTGGCTCACTGCGCGACCTCGGTCAGGTGGCGTTGGCCGAAGGGGATCTACGCAGCGCGCAGCGCTATTTCGAAGAGAGCCTGGCGATCACGCGCGAGCTCGGCGATCGCTCGGATACGGCCCAGACGCTGCGGGCGCTCGGCAAAGTTTCCGCGGAACGGGGCGACATTCGGTCCGGGCTCCGCCTTTTGCAAGACGCGCTGCGGCTGCAGGCCGAGCTCGGGCACACCCTGCAGGTGCCTGACACACTGGAAGATGTTGCGTCACTTGCTGCCCGCTCGGGCCAGGCGCTGGCGGCGGTCCGGCTCTTTGCGGCGACAACAAGCGCCCGAAAACGCATCGGCTCAATGTCAGATGACCGACAGGCGGCGATCGTTCGCATGGCTCAGCGCGCGCTAGGCCTGCACGTTTTCGACGCTGCCTGGACGGCCGGCGAGATGCTGTCGCTCGAGGATGCGATCGACGAGGCACTTCGGCTGGAGGTCGCAGAGCCCGAAGCGCGGCGGTCGCCGGACGGCGGAGCAGAGTTGACCCCTCGCGAACGCGAGGTTGCCGTGCTTCTCGCCAGCGGCCTGAGCAATCGCGCCATCGCGGACCGACTGGTGATCTCCGAGGCTACCGCCGAAGTCCATGTGCGCCACATCCTGGCGAAGCTGGGCTTCAGCTCACGAGCGCAGGTTGCTGCCTGGGCTGCCGAGCGCGGCGCGTTGGGCGCGCGTTAGCCACGACACGGCGAGGTCGTAGGAGTCCTCGATCCACTCTGAGACGACCTCGTCGGGTATCGATCCGTCCAACTGGACCGTGTTCCAGTGGCGTTTACTGAGGTGGTACCCGGCCGTTACTGCAGGGAATTCCTCACGCAGCGCGATCGCCAGGCCAGGCTCACACTTGAGGCTGATGCTCCCGTCGGCCAGGATCGCGAAGATCTTGCCGCCAACCTTGAACACGAGCGCGCCTTCGCCGAACGGATAGCCCTCGGTCGTTGCCTGGAGTGACCTGCACTTCGCCGATGCGCCCGTGGCGTCCATTCCTCAGAAGTCTATGCCGCGAGAAGCACGCATCAACCCATGCTCGACAGCGAATACCGCCGCCCCGGCGCGCGTGCGTCGGCCCGTCTTGTCGTAGATGCTCGCCAGGTGATGCTGCACCGTGCGCGCAGACACCACAAGCTCATCCGCAATCTGGCGGTTCGACATGCCTCTCGCACACAGCCGCAACACCTCGACCTCACGTTCGGTCAGCCCACAAGGCCAGACGGTGCGGGGGCGCGGCAGGCCAGCTGCTTCGATTACCGCGGCCACACACGCCGAATCCAGCCGACCCGCGGTTGACTCCTCCACGAGTGCGCGTTCGGCATCACGCGCGGAGAGTGCAGGACGGTAGGGCCGAGACTCGGTCATCGCCGCGAACGCATCGGCCGCGGCCAGCACGCGCGCTGGTAATTCGAGATCTGCCGCTCCGTTACCGCGGTGATAGCCCGAGCCGTCCAGCCGTTCGTGATGCGCGGCGGCTGACCGTGCAAGTGGCGCGAATGCAGGGCACCGCGTCAGGATGCGCTCGGTCCAGTAGGTGTGCAGTCGCACGCGCTCTCGGTCCGCATGGCCCAGTGGCGCAGCGCGCTGCCAGATCGCGCTCGAGACTGCCGTGCGGCCGAGGTCATGCAGCAGCCCGGTCGCGTGCATTTCAGCCACGCTCGCCTCGTCACCGCCGAGCATCCGCGTTGCGGTTCCGGCAAGCTCCGCGACATGTGGTGAATGGCCGACGAGGTCGACGCCCTTCAGATCCGTGAAGACCGCGAACGCCAGCGACAATTGCCCGAGATCACGATCGTCCGCGATCAGGCCCGGCGCCGGTTCAGCGGCAACCACGGCGGCCAGCATGTCGGGCGCGTCGAGGGCCCCCATGACCGCCTCGCAGTTGCGCAGGAACTCATCACACAGGTCGGGATCCAGGTGACCTCCAGCGCGCCGGGCAACCGTGGTGCGGGCAGATTCGACACCGCCTGCATAGTGGCCGAGCACCGCTTGCTCGGCTACGTGCACGACTTTGGCAATGGGATCCACCTGGTCGCCCGACCGGCCGTCGGGCAACCCGCGGCCGTCCCACCGCTCGTAGACGTCTCTGAGTGCGTCGATTGCGCGGGTACCGATCCCGAGCCGTGTCCCCAACGCCGCGCTGACCTCGCAGCCAGAGCGCACCGCGTAAGCACCGGTTGTCGCCGTTTCCGCATAGACGCGTTGCAGAAGCTCCTGCTGATGTGGCGGGTCCCAGTCGCCGAAGCGCGCTACAAACGTGGCCGAGTCGGCCGGGTCCAGCTCTTTGAATGCACGTTCGAAGCTCAGATCGTCGCCGAACATGGCCGCGTTCTCGGGCGCGTGCGCGGTGCAGCCGATCGAACGCAAGAGCGCGGCATGGAACACGGCGCGGCGGTCCTCCAGGCTCAGCCTCAGCACCGCGGCGAAGGCGCTCGCCACCACGCAGGTGCGTAGGCCTTTCTCGAATGGCATCCCGGCGCCCAGGTCGGTGGTCAGCGACAGCGCCGACAGTACTTCGGCTAGCCGGATCATGCGCTGCGGGTAGTATCGCCCGGCGAAGCGTTAAGAATTGGCGACTTGTGCCGGCCTGAGCCTGCTCGCGGCATCAATGTTGCGGGTGCGCGCACTCTTGTCGGTCGGAACGCCAAGCCGACCGAACTCTTATCCACGGCACGTGGGAGGCATACATGGCATTTTCGACGCGCATCCGCCGCGCGCGCACGCTCGGTTTCGGCGTTGTAGTCGGCTTTGCGGCATTGATCGTCGGCGCTGGACCGGCTCTCGCTGCGACGACCCAGCCGTTCAGGGGCACATTCTCGGGCACGACGATGTTCACCGCCTGCCCGCCGGGCACGCCAAACACAATCGTCTGTTACACGGGCCTGGAACCCGGCGCGGTGACGAGCCCGCCAGCCGGGCCGGCGACGGAGGTGGACCACGGCTTCCTGGACGAGGGCCATCCCAATGCTGCTGGTTGCATTCCCAACTACGCGCTTGCCGTGATCACCGCCACCAACGGCAGCGGCACGCTGTACCTGGTGGACCGAGACTTCGTGTGCGGCCTCGCCACGGGCAACATCAGCGAAGTAGATGGCACCTGGCAGGCGCTCGGTGGCACTGGCGTGTTCGATGACGCGCGTGGCAGTGGCACGTACCTCGTGAGTGGCATCACCGTCTCACAGACCGGCGGCGCGGCGACCATCACCTACAACACGGGGAACATCACCACCGGCGGATAGGCAGCCGATGTTGAGCCGCCACGGCCACAGAATTGGGCGTAGCCTGATCGCTGGACCGTGGCGGACACCTTTTTGCGGATTATTCCGACCGAACCGAACTGTGTCCCGTCAGTTCTCTCGCGCGAGCGCGCCCTCAACGTCCTGCGGCGCGCCGTCCCGATGGCAGAAGACGTTTCAGCGCATGTGAGTGGGGGTGTTCGGTTTGTCGACTGCGGCGCAGACTTCGAGTCTGTCCGCTGCCCGGCGTGTGGCGCCGACATCGGTGAGTGGTGGGCTGAGGCGATGGAAATCGGCCATGCGCAGCAATTCCGTGATTTGCGCATCACCACGCCATGTTGCGGATTGCACACGTCGCTGAATGACCTGGCGTATTCGTGGCCAGCCGGATTCGCGCGCTATTCGCTCGAAGCGCTCAACCCAGGCGTGGAGAACCTACCGGACTCCGTTGTAGACCGCATCAGTCGGGCCATCGGACAGTCAGTCCGAATCATCTGGGCGCACTACTAGGAAGCGATACGCTTGGACTTCTGCTGTAGATAGTCCACGAGGATGTAATCGCCGAGTCGTTCGGGATCTGCGAAAAACGCACGCCCACGATTGATGCGCGTAATGTCATCCACAAAGCGCATCAAGCCGTAACTGCGCTCCAGCATGAACGTGTTGATGCGCAAACCTTCCCGCGTGCAGCGGCCGACTTCCAGCAACGTTTGTTGCAGCGTGCGTGGCGTGGGTGGATACGAAAAGACCGGAGTGGAGTGACCCGGTTCCCAGTACGCGGTGGGTTCGCCGTCAGTGATCACTACGATCTGGCGTGTACCACCTTTATGGCGAGCCAGCAGCTTTCGCGCATGCATCAAGCCGTCCTGCAGGTTGGTGCCGTATTCCCATTCGCTCCAACGCAGGGCGGTGAGTTGCTGAGGCTGAATCTGCCGCGCGTACAACGAGAAGGTCACCAGATACAGGTTGTCGCGTGGGAACTGACTCTTGATCAGTGAGTGAAGTGCCAGCGCCACCTTTTTGGCTGCCAGGAAGCAACCGCGATAAATCATCGACCGGCTCAGATCGAGCAGAAGCACCGTGCTCGCCTGATTCATCTGCTCGGTTTTATAGACCTCGAAATCCTGCGCGGCTAGCCTCACCGGTGTACCTGGCCCGTTGCGCACGAGCGAGTTCTGCAGCGTTCCCCTCAAATCCAACAAGAACGGGTCGCCGAACTCGTAGGCCTTGGTGTCATCGCTGCGATCACCACCGCGCCCACGATGGTCCGCTTCGTGATTACCGAAACGATCCCGCGCCAGGTGCTGGAAAATATCTCGCAGCGCCTTCTGACCGATCTTGCGGATGGCGCGCGGAGTCAGTTCGAGCTGGTCACCGCGGCGTTCGACAAGACCCGCTTCTTCCAGCATGCGGGTGATCTGGTCTAGCTGATCCAGCTGGTCGCGAGCATCCTCGCCCAACTGGCGCTCCAGCATCTCCCGATCGATCGCCGTCGGGTCCGCCGTGTCGATGGCTTCGCGCATCTGACGTTCCAGGCGGTCCATCTCCTGGAGGTCCTGCATGACCTGCATCGCCTCTTCCAGGTTCATGGAGTCTTCGCCACGGAACGGATAGCGCCGCCGTAGGTCGTCCATCGGTCGCAGCTCTTCCAGGTTTTGCATCAACGAGGCCAGTTCGTTGCGCAGGCCCGGATCCTGGACGAGCGATTGCATCAATTGCATCAACTCGTCGCGCTGCTCTCGGCTCATGGAGTCGAGCATGCTTTGCATCTGCGCCTGGCGTTGCTGCAGTTGCTCTATCAACTCGTCGAGCGAATTAACGCCCGGAAAGAACTGGCCCCACTTGTCCATGAACCCCTGAAAATCCGGCTCGCCACCGCGCGCCTTGTCTTCCAGCATCTGGTTCAGGTCTTTCAGCATCTCCTTGACGTTTTGCAGATCCTCCGGCGTCATGCTCTGGAGCGCCTGCTGCAAGCCCTGAAATTGCTGCTGCATGATTTGCTGCCGCAGCTGTTCCATCAATTCCTGGAACATCTGCCGCGCATTGGGGTCCATGAAGTCGTAGTTCTGGAGGCCCTGGATCTGGCCTGGCACATCGGACGGCAATTCATCCAATTGCCGTTGATGTTCCTGCGCCATGCGCTCCATCGTTTTCTGGAGCTGCTCGGGGATGTCGCCAGTGCGCGCCTTCTCACGACCTTCGTTGAGTTTGTTGTCGATACCGCTGCGTTCGGTCTTCTGAATCTCCTGGAGTTTTTCGCGAACGTCCTTGAGGGTGTCGTTCAGATTGCTGCGCTGAAGCTGTTGCTGGCGCCGCTGGCGAAGCTGCTGCATGAGATCCTGCAGGCCGGGCATGCGGTTGCCGTCCTGGTTCTGCGCCCCCTGGCGGAACAGCCGCTGCAGCGCGCGGAGGAGATCACCCTCTTCGAGGAGGTCGTCCGACATCGCATCCAGCAACGCTTCTGCATCGAGGTCGAGGACGTGCTGGGTGCCGTCCCACGCGCCATAGCGGAACTGAGCCACGGAAGCTAACTCCTGTACCGCATACGACCGGCGGTGCGGTCCTTGTTGAGTTTGCGGTTCAGGTGAAGCCCTTCCAGCACAAGTTCGATTGCGCTTGCAATCTGCGCCGGATTGCCCTGGCCGCCGAGTTTCTTGATCGCTGGCGTGAACCCGGCGACTTCTGCCGCCTGGCGAACGTATTCCAGTGAAGGAAGTGCGTCGCCGACTTCGATCTTCAACCCGTTATCAAAGCCCACGAGCAGCTCATCGAACTCGTGCATGGCAAAGTGCCGGTTGAAAACGTTCAACACCGCCTTTTGCAGAAGCTTCTCGATGACCTTTTCCTCATCGCGATCACCGACCGTCTCCAGCTCGATCTTGCCGCCAGTGCTCTGGATCAGTGCGATCAAATCGGAAATACGTGGTGCGACCTGTCGCTCATGCAATCGAATTGCCCGACGCAATGCAGACGAGAGCATGTTCTCGTAGTTGGCAACGCTGACGCGAACGCTCACACCCGACCGTTGAGAAATCTCGGGCGACTTCCGCGCCAGGTGTGTGACCTCCGCCACAATCTCGCGCATGTACGAGGGCACAATTGTGTCGTAATCCTCATCCACGAAAATGCCGCGTTCCTGCTCCATAATGTCCATTTCGTGCTCGACAGTCCGCGGATAATGCGTACGGATCTGTGAGCCGAAGCGGTCCTTTAGCGGAGTGATAATGCGGCCGCGATTGGTGTAGTCCTCCGGGTTGGCCGAGGCGATGACGAACAAGTCCAGCGGCAAGCGCACTTTGTACCCACGGATCTGTACATCGCGCTCTTCCATGATGTTCAACAAGCCAACCTGGATACGTTCGGCCAGGTCCGGCAACTCGTTGATGACGAAGATGCCGCGGTGTGTGCGCGGGAGCAAACCGTAATGAATGGTCAGCTCGTCCGATAGATAGCGACCTTCGGCGACTTTGATCGGGTCCACTTCGCCGATCAGGTCAGCAATCGTAATGTCGGGGGTTGCGAGCTTCTCGCCGTAGCGACGGTCACGCGCGACCCAGTCGATCGGCGTATCGTCACCGCACTCCACAAGCATCGCGCGGCAGCGGTAGCAGATGGGGTCGAGCGGATCGTCGTTGATTTCGCAGCCTTCGACCATTGGCAGCCACTCGTCCAGCAGCTCTGGCAGGGTCCGCGCCAATCGTGTTTTGGCCTGGCCGCGCTCACCGAGAAAAATGATGTCCTGTCCCGATAGGAGTGCGTTCTCCACTTGCGGGACAACGGTTTCTTCGAAGCCGACAATGCCCTCGAACTTCGGTTCGCCGGTCTCGAGCTTCCTGATCAGGTTGTGGCGCAGCTCTTCCTTGACGGATCGCGACCGGTAACCAGATGCCTTCAGCTCGCCAAGCGTTCGAGGCCGGCTCGCCGGGGCATCGGCTGAGCCAGGCTGCGCCACATTCGCCATATACGGCCAGACTATCAGGTCGAGATCACGGTCGTGTCAATCTACTGGACCGTCAACTGCCAGAACGGGTAGGCCCGAAGTAAAGGTTGCGGCACGCCCAGCCGATGATCGAGTCGTGACAGACAACCGTGACCGCCTGTTCTTTCTGACGCTGCTGGCACACGCGCCGGCCGCGTTTGTGATCGGCATGCTCATGTCAGCCGACCAGGGCTGGCTGCATGTGTTCAGCGAATCCGTCGGGCCTGCCGTCGCGGCCATCGTGGCGTACGTGATGTTCCGCCAGACGCAGGTATTCCGCCTGATTGCCGCCGTTCTCCTCATGCTCTATTCGGGCGTGATCATCCACCTGGGCGCGGGTCTCGTGGAGTGGCATTTCCACGTGTTCGTGGCGATGGCCATGCTGGTGCTGTACTACGATTGGCGGCCCATTGTCGCCGCCGCGGTCACGATTGCGATCCACCACATCATCCTCGATGAGGTTCTGCCGACAGCCGTGTTCAACCATGGCACCGAACCGTCGCGCGGCATCGTGGTGTTGCACGCGCTGTTCGTCGTACTGCACTCCGTGGTACTGATCTCAGTTGCCGAGCGGATTCGACGCAGCGCCCAGGCGGTGGAGACCGCTCTGGACTCCATGGCCAAACGATCCGGTCCAGCGGTGGCGAATGGTCTCGCGGCACTGGCCGCGGGCGACCTCACGGTCGCCGCCAGCGCGCAGCCGGTCCGCATCGCCAGCTTCGGCTCGGACGAGATCGGGCGCATGGCGCGGACGGTCAACTCACTCGGCGCATCCATCGATTCGATGCTGGCTCACTACGAGGACGCCCGCGTCAACCTGAGCGAGATGATCGCGGGTGTGCGCGGCACGACCGGCCAGCTGCAGGATCAAACGATCCAGGTGCGCGAGGCGGGCCACAAGCTCCGCGGCGGCACCGAAGACGTCAGCCGAGCGATCGAGCAGGTCGCGTGCAGCGTCGAGCAAACCAGCCAGAGCGCGGGCGATACCAACTCCGCGGTCGGTCAGCTGCAATCCGCCATCGAGGCGATCGCAGGTGGCGCCAGTGAAGAAGCGCGTCAGGTTCAGGTGGCGACCAGCACGGCCGCGCAAATGGCGGACGGAGTCGAGCAAGTCGCCGCCAGTGCGCAAGAGGTCGCCGAGGCAAGTCGCGATGCACGCAAGGCGGCTCAGCAGGGCGCCGACGCCGTGCGCGAGACGGTTGCGGGCATGGCTGGCATCCAGGCAGTTGTCACCGACGCGGCCGAGAAGGTCACCGAGCTAGGTGTGTTGAGCAGCCAGATTGGCGCTGTCGTCGAGACCATCGACGAGATCGCCGAACAGACGAATCTACTGGCACTGAACGCGGCGATTGAAGCGGCGCGTGCAGGTGAGCATGGTCGTGGCTTCGCGGTCGTCGCCGACGAGGTGCGCAAGCTCGCCGAACGCAGCAGCCGTGAAACGCGCCAGATTGCTGACCTGATCAAGAAGGTCCAGGACGGCACGGAGCAGGCCGTCACGGCGATGCGCCGTGGTGCGGATGAAGTCAAGGGCGGTTCGGTGCGAGCCGATGAGGCTGGCCGCGCGCTCGAGGACATTCTTCAGGCAGTTGAGAACACGGCGCGTCAGGTTGGCGAGATCGCGACCGCGGCACAGCAGTTAGCTGCTGGCGCGGGCAGCGTGACCGACGCCATGCGGTCCATGAGCGCGGTTGTCGAAGAGAACATGGCTGCCAGCGAGCAGATGTCGGCGCAGTCCAGCGGGGTTTCGTCAGCGATCACCAGCATCGCCGAACTGGCTCGCAACCAGAGCGCCTCAACCCGCGAGGTGACCTCGCGAACTGAGGCGATGACCGGCGACGTCAGCGTGATGACGGCCGAGATCGACGACCTGGCCGATACCGTTTCGGGCCTGGAGCGGCTCGTTGGCCGCTTCAAGCTCGCCTCGGCTGCCGCTCATCAGGCGGCGCCCGTTCGCTTGCTGCGGGCCGCTTAGGGATAGTTGGCACGTACGGTGGTGGTGATTCCGCCCCGTACGTTCCACAGTGAGGTGACCTGCATCCGCCGAGGTTGCAGGCATTCCACGAGGTCGTCGAGGACCCGGTTCGTGACGTCCTCGTGGAAGTGGCCCTCCTCGCGGAAGCTCCACAGATAGAGCTTCAAGCTCTTGAGCTCGACGATCTTCGGGCCTGGCACGTAGGTAATCGTGAAGGTGGCGAAGTCGGGCTGGCCTGTCATCGGGCAGACGCAGGTGAACTCGGGGCAGACGCACTCCACCTCGTAGTCCCGCTGCGGGTGAGGGTTGTCGATGGCAACGAGGTCCCTCGAAGGTTGTGAGGGCATTTGCGCCTAAGCGTACGTGCTGAGCCGTGCAGCAACCCTGTCGGAGGACAAACTCCCCTGGGGCCATCACTGCGTGGTGACGAAGTCTGTAGGGACCAACTTCCGTGGAGAAATGACCTTCGTGCGGCCAGCAGCGAGATACGTCTCTTGCGGCACGCCGGATGCGACACTGGTACCAAAGGAATGGTTCGCAACAGGTTCCTGAGGTCAGCCGCGGTGGCGTTGAGTGCCTATGGCGTCCTCGGCCTCGTCATCGCGGCGGCGATGCTGGTGGTTGGCATCTCCACCTTCTCAC
>JAFAZN010000050.1 GCA_019239775.1 Chloroflexota bacterium | reverse complement strand
CGTATCTGCAGGAGCCGCGCGGCACACGACGCGTGATGGCCGCCCGTTCGCTGAGCGAGCAAGCGCCGAACTTCGCGTCGCGCGTGAGTCTATCCTCGCAAAAAGACCGCATCGGCCGGCAGCAGGTCCAGTTGGACTGGCAGTTGACGGAGCTGGACTTCTGCAGCGTTTGGCGTTTTCATGAGATTCTGGCGTCTGCCGTGGAGGCGCGCGGAGTCGGCACGTTCCGCAGCTCGTTGGATGAGACTGGGGAGTGGCGCAAGCGAGTCACTGGTGGTAGACACCACATGGGTACCACCCGCATGAGCGAAACGCCGGCGACTGGAGTGGTGGACGCGGACTGTCGCGTATTCGGCGTGGACAACCTGTACGTTGCTGGAAGTTCTGTCTTTCCGACAGTGGGGTATGCCAATCCAACGCTTACCATCGTTGCCCTCGCGCTGCGGTTGGCGGAACACCTCCGCACCGGCAACTAGGTCTAACTCCACTCCGGAGAATGAGGGTTTTCTCTGTTCCGCCGAGTGACCACTTGCTGCGTTACGGTCGAGCGCTCTCCGCAGCGGAAGTCAAACCCAGGATGGGTCGTCCTGGACCTCTCAATCCAGGGACTCCACGACGAATGGACCTCTGTGACAATGTGAGAGAGAATCCGGACGGATTGGACCTCTGACAACGCGACCGAGCGCCTGCTCAGGGTTGCCACGCTTGGAGTTGGCCAGAAGAGCGGTCAAGCACCACGAACTGGTTGGCCTTGGTGCTGAGCCAGGGTCCTGTTTCGCCGTCGGGCCACTGCACGCGCACATGCACATCCGAGGCAGGGCCGAGGCCGAAATGCGTCCAGCCGAGCTGGCCACCGGCGTGGCCGCCACCAATTTGCAGCTCGCGTCGCAGGATGGTTTTGCCGACCTGCACCTCGATCCACGCACCGATCGCATCGCGGTTCCCGCCAGGCTGCTGCAAGCGAATGCCAAGCCAGTGGCCAGCAGATCCACCGGGTACGCCGACGTTGCGCCAGACGCGAACCGGTTGACCGTAGTTCGCTTCCACCAGGTCCAGCCGACCATCCATGGCAAAGTCGGCCAGCGCCGCGCCGCGTCCGCGGGCAAAGTTCAGCACGCCTGCCACGTCGGCACTCTCCTTAAAGGTGCCGTCTGGCTGGCCAATGAATAAATTACTGGGGTCACGGCTGGCGTAGTCAGGCTCGCTACTGACGTTGCCCTTGGAAACGAACAGGTCGATGAAGCCATCGTTGTTGACGTCCTCGAACTCTGGGTGCCAGGCAGTCGAGGCGTGCACGTCGCCGCCGGTAAACGGCTGTGCCGCCGTAACGCCCTTGCGTAAGGCCATGTCACGGTAGGTCGGTTGGCCAGGTCCGACGGCCAGGGTCTGGAGCTTGTTATCGCCCTGGCTGGTGAGGAACACGTCCGGGTAGCCCTTGCCATTGAGGTCGAAGCTGGCGATGCCCATGCCCCAGATTTGCAGGGCCACCCAGCCGTCCGCGTCGGTGTACAGGCGCGGCGGTGATCCGGCGTCCATGCGCCAGAGCTGATCCTGGCCGCCGACGTAGTACTGGCGGTCGTTGGTGATGCGCAGGTCGCGCCGACCCGAGCGGTCCCAATCGCTGAAAAGCATGCTCAAACTGCAATAACCAGGCGCCAGCCGCACGGCGTCCGAGTACGTGGCGCCGCCGGCGTTCGGCCGATAGAGCAGATTGTCCGCGCATGAATAGGAGGGATCCGGTTGGCCATCCGCGCCAAGCGCGAGGTAGTGGCCCAGTGCGAGGGTGGGCATCCCGGAGGGCGCCTCCCAGGTCGCGCTAAAGGCGTTGGTCCAATCGTTCGGACCGCCCAGCGACAGCCACGGAGAGAAGCGGCAATCGCCGAGGCCATGGAGTAACAGGCTCTGGCCGCGGCGCAGCACGACCAGGTCGGTGATGCCATCGCCGTCGAAGTCGATGGGATAGGCGCCGAGCACATCAACCAGGTCCGTGGTGGGGTCCGCGATGCGGGTAAATTTCAGGTCGCCGCCGACGGGCGTGTCGTTGCGATAGAGCGCTGCTGGGTTGGCACCGCCCGCGAGATACAGGTCGGGTTTGCCGTCGCCATTGCAGTCGAGGACGGCGACGCCGCCGCCGACGGCGAACGGGAAATCACCGTCGTACACGTGGTCCAGGCCTGAGGATGAAGTCTGATCCTCGAAGCGCGGTGGCCCCAGAGCGACCGTGGGAGTGGGGTCCGTCGCGCGCATGAGCGCTACCAAACCGAAGGCGACGAGCACGCCGAGGACCGCAACAGCGGCCGCAGCCAGTGCTGCGCGACGGCGCGTCACAGAAGGCCGGAGAAGTACCGCTGTGCGAGAGTCCAGGCCGCCTTGCCGCACTCGGAGCCCACCAGCCGACCGGTGAAATCGTCGATTGGAATGTGGATGCCGCCGTACAGCCGCGAGATGCCGGCCTGATCGGCCGCGTCGTAGTAGGTGGCCCACCGCAGCGAGATGTCCGTCGAGGGTCCCCGCTCGAACTTCAGCGTGCCCGCCCTGACGACGTATTCGCCGAGGCCGCCAGGGAAATACTCGCTGCCGGTGAAGCCGGCCAGCACTTCGGCGGCGGCGCGGCTGAACGTGCTATGGCCCGAAAAGTAGCCAGCGAACGAGGGGGTCACGAAGGTGTCTGCCTGATAGGGCACCCAGTCGGCGGCGGCGATCCAGCCAACTCCAGCACCCGGGTGCCAGGCGCGGATCATGTCCTGGCCGGTTGCGTCGACCTGTACCAGGCCGGGCTCTGTGGGCAGCTGACCCTGCTCGCCCAGGTAGCGGATCATCGAGATCGGCCGCACCGAGTCGTAGTGGCCCTTGGCGCCCCAAGCGGCGATCGCCGCGTCGTGCACCGCGGCGTTGAGCGCGAAATACAGCTTGACGTCCCACTGAAGCCGATCCACGGCTGCGCCAGTCCCGGCAAGCTTGAGGTTTGTCCCCAGTTGGTCCGAAACGGTATTCGCAATCACGTTCCAATGGCCCGGCGGCGTCTCCGAGTTAGGCCCGTCAGCCCAGAACTCGGCCAGCGAGCGGGCAAAATCCCCTCGATTGACAACGTCGGGTGCGTACGGCTGGTTGGTGAACGGGTTGACGGGGCGACCGTGGCCGTCGTTGGTGCCCAGCGTGTTGTTGCCGAGGCTGCCGGGCGAGATGTCCAGCGTAGAGGCGTCGGTCGTATCGAGGGCAGCGCTGTCGCGTACGACTGCGAGCGCCTCCTGGGCATAGGCGCTGTCGCCGTAGTGGGGTGGCGGGCCCGGGTCGAGCGGTAATCGTTCGGCGCCGCCCGACGGCAGCGCAAAAGCCCTTACGCCACCCCAGTGCGATCCCACGAATTGCTGCACCCCGTTCACGACCGGGATGCCGTTCTGCGAGATCATGTGCTCGAGCTGCAGCGGCTGCCAGCGATTCGGATCGCTCATGCTGGTGCCCGTCTGGGCGACCACCAGTGGCGGATTGACCGGCGCGTAGGTTGGATCGACATAACCGTCGGCCTGGTTCGAGCCATCGCTCAGGCCGTAGGCGATGACCGCGGCGGCGATGCGATTGCCGACCGCGGCGGGCGAATCACCGCTGGTGGTTGTGTTGTCCAGTGGATAGCACAACGAGTCCATCACGTTGTCAAACTCGGACAGGGACTCGTCGGCGCCGATCCACTTGATGAATCGATTGGTGAGCACCCGATACGCGGCATAGCTGATCGATTCGTCGCGCGCCGCCTCGACGTCCGCGGCAGTGTGTTTTTCGTTGACGAAATAGCCAGTGGCGGTCGGGTCGTAGGCGGCCCAGGCGTCCCACATGGCTGCCGAGGTGTGGAACAGGTTGCGCGCGTGGACGGTTGGGGCCGGCAAGGCGCGACGAATGGCGTCGAGCAGGGCCTCGTCCCAGCGCCGCGCGACCGACCACTGGGGATGATCAGTCGGCGGTGGACAGCGGACTGGTGCGGTGGCCTGCCGAACCGCTATGGTTCCCGCCGCTGCCAGGGCGACGGCCAGGGACGCGGCCAAGGCGAGGACTCGTCGACGCGCACCAAAAATTCCCAACTGCCATTTTCCTTTCGAGCGTAGTAGTCTACGCGGGAACTTTTCGGGCGGAACCTTATCCAGACGGGAGTGGAGTTCACGGTTATGAGTACAGATTCACGCGTGAGAGCTAAGGCTGCGCGTTTGCTGCCCGCGCTCGTAGGCGCGACGATGCTGCTGGGCGCGTTGCCCGGGCCATTGCAGGCCGCGCCTGCCAGACAAGCCGGCTGCACAGTCGGCGTTTCCTGGAACAACTACCAGGAAGAGCGCTGGGCCAAGTGGGATGAGCCAGCCATCCAGGCGGCAGTGGCCGCTGGCGGCGGGACGTACATCTCGAACGACGCAAAGTCCTCGGCCGAGACACAGGCGTCCAACGTTGAAAACCTGATCTCGCAGGGCGCCAACGTGCTGATCATCCTTGCCCAGGACGGCACGGCTATCAAACCGTCAGTCGCGTCCGCGGTCTCGCAGGGCATCCCGGTCATCGCCTATGACCGCCTCATCGAAGACCCGCAGGTGCTCTACATCACCTTCGACAACGTTGAGGTCGGGCGCATGGAGGCACGCGCGGTCTTTGGTGCGCAGCCGAAGGGCAACTACGTCGTCATCAAGGGCAACCAGACCGACGCCAACTCCGACTTCCTGCGGGGTGGCTACAACGACATCATCGGCTCGGCCGTGAGCAGTGGAGCCATCAAGATCGTCGGCGAGACGTATACGGACAACTGGGATCCGTCGAAGGCGCAGACGGAGATGGAGCAGTTCCTCACGCAGAACAACAACAACGTCGACGCGGTGCTGTCGGAAAACGATGGCATGGCTGGTGGTGTTGTGGCCGCGCTCGCTGCGCAGGGTCTGGCGGGCAAGGTGCCGGTCTCGGGCCAGGATGGTGATGCGCCTGCCTTGAACCGCATTGCCTTGGGGCTGCAGACCGTCGACGTGTGGAAAGACTCCCGCCTGCTCGGCAAGGCCGCTGGTGACTCTGCCATTCAGATGTGCGGTGGCACCACTCGCGACCAGGTCACCAATGTCGGCATGTTCCACACGCCCGGTGGCAACGACGTCAGCGCCATTTTGCTGCCGCCGCAGCCGATCAACGTCAGCGACCTGAACATCGTGCTCGACGCGAACTGGATCGCCAAGGCGACGCTGTGCCAGGGCGTTCCAGCGGGAACTGTGGCGGTCTGTTCATAACACCAGGAGCGATTGCCTTCACGCTGCGTAACCTCCCGGAGGGTTTCTCCTCCCGGAGGGTGCGCGGCCGTCGGCACTGCGAGACAGCGTGACGCAAGCGACCCTCTCCAGGGATGTTGGGGCGGTACGGTCCCCGCGGTCCGAACGGAACCTCCGTGGACTGTGGCAATCGCTGGAGTTGGACACACGACTGCTAGGGATGGTCGTTGCCCTGGCCATCATCTGGATTGGCTTCCAGGTGATGTCAGGTGGCCTGTTCCTGACTCCGCGCAACTTGTGGAATCTCTCAGTCCAGAGCGCGTCGATCGCGATCATGGCGACCGGCATGGTGTTGATCATCGTGTCGCGCAACATCGACCTGTCGGTCGGCTCGCTGCTGGGTTTTCTCGGCTACACGATGGCGGTCGTGCAGACGATGTGGATTCCCAACGCGTTGCATCTGGGCTTCAATCAGCCGTACACGTGGCTGCTGGCGCTCGCCGTCGGCATTATTTTCGGCGCGGTAATTGGCGGCTTTCAGGGATTGATCGTTGCTTATGGTGGAGTCCCCGCGTTCATCGTCACACTGGGAGGCTTTCTTGTCTGGCGTGGATTGATCTTTGCGTACGCGCAAGGTCAAACCATCGCGCCAATGGACGGCACGTTTGCCCTCCTCGGCGGCGGACCGAACGGCTCGCTGGGCGAGTGGGGCAGTTGGATCGTCGGGGGAGTGGGGTGCCTGGCGATAGCGTTCGCTACGCTTACGACTCGTCGCCAACGCCTGTCGTACGGATTCCCGGTGCGGCCGATGTGGGCGCTGATCACGGTTATCGTCGTCGCATGTCTCGTGGTCCTCGGGGCGGTGTGGATCTCCAACAGCTACATGTGGCCGGACCAGCTGGCGCGACAGTACGCGCAACAGCACAACATTCCAATTCCGCCCGGCGGACTGCAGATTCCGACCGGCATTGCCTATCCGGTCCTGATCACCATCGGTGTTGCATTGGTGATGACCTACGTGGCCACGCGTCGCCGTTTCGGACGCTACGTGTTCGCGATCGGTGGCAATCCTGAAGCTGCTGAATTGGGCGGCATCAATGTCCGCCGCACGGTCACGTTGACGTATGTCTTGATGGGCGTGTTGGTCGCGATTAGTGCCGCCGTACAGACGGCCCGGCTGAATGCAGCGGTCACCAATCTGGGTGTGCAGAATGAGCTCGATGTCATTTCGGCCGCGGTCATCGGCGGCAGCTCGCTGTCGGGCGGTATTGGCACGATTCCGGGCGCGGTGCTCGGTGCGGTGGTCATGCAGTCGCTGCGATCGGGCATGGTAATGCTGCGCGTGGATTCGCCGACGCAGGACATCGTGGTGGGCATTGTGCTGGTCGCGGCAGTTGGCTTCGACACCTTCTTGCGTCGACGAGGAAGGTAGGAGTTCATGGCCCAACTCCCCGCTCTGGTGGAGATGCGCAAAATACGCGTCTCGTTCGGTGGCGTCGTTGCCGTCGACGATGTGACAGTTGATTTGCGCGCCGGGGAGGTTATCGGCCTGGTTGGCGGCAATGGTGCGGGTAAGAGCACGCTGATGCGCGTGCTGTCGGGGGCACATCCGGCGGACTCCGGTGAGATTTTGATCGATGGCAAGCCGGTGGCGATCACCAATCCGCGTGACGCCAAGGCGTTGGGCATCGAAACGATCTATCAGACGCTGGCGCTCGCCGACAACATTGATGCGCCCGGCAACATGTTCCTGGGTCGCGAGCTGTCCACGCGCGGCGGATCGCTGGATGATGCCGCGATGGAATCCGCCACGCGCAACGTGATGCAGCGACTGAACCCGAACTTCAAGAATTTCCGCACCGCTGTCGGTTGGTTATCCGGCGGCCAACGGCAAGCCATCGCTATTGCGCGAGCGGTGCACTTCAATGCGCGGATCCTGATCATGGACGAACCGACAGCCGCACTCGGCCCCGCTGAGACAGCGCAAGTCCGCAACCTGATCCAGCAGTTGAAGTCCGAAGGCATCGGGATCTTCCTCATTAGCCACGACATTCACGACGTGTTCGATCTCGCTGACCGCATCAGTGTGATGCTCCACGGGCATTTGGTCGGCACGGTAAACAAGACCGAGGTCACCACCGACGAGGTGCTGGCCATGATCATCATGGGCAAACTGCCCGGCCAGGTGAGCCAGGAAGAACTCGCGGAGCTGCATAGTTGATAAATATGTCCTTCGAGCCCAAAAAAGAAGACCACTTCACCACCGGCTTGTGGTGCACAGCGTTCAACGGTCGCGAGGTGTTTGGAACACCGGTGCGACCGCCGCTTGACCCGATGGACAACATCCGCGGGCTGGCGCGCATTGGCTGTTATGGCTTTGCGTATCACGACGACGACCTGGTGCCCTTCGGTTCCTCCACCTCGGAGCGTGACCGCATCGTTTCCGAGGCGAAGCGTGTCATGGACGGTGAAGGCATCAGGAACACCATGGCGACGTGCAATCTGTTCGAACAGCCGGTCTTCAAAGACGGTGCTTTTACGTCCAACGACGTGCGAATTCGATCGTTTGCAGTGCAGAAATCGCTCAAAGCGATTGACCTCGGGGCGGAGTTGGGCGCCAACACCTACGTGATGTGGGGCGGCCGCGAGGGACTGGAGGTGGAGGCCTCCAAGAATCCGGTCGAAAGCGTGAAGCGGTACCGCGAAGCGGTCGAGTTTCTCGCGCACTACATTCAGGATCAGGGCTACGGCATGCGTATTGCGATCGAGCCGAAGCCCAATGAGCCGCGTGGCGACATTTTCCTGGCCACCATCGGCCATGTGCTGGCGTTTATCAGCACACTGGATGCGTCCATTCGGGACGTGGTGGGCGTGAATCCTGAGATCCAGCATTCGCGCATGGCAGGAATGAACACCGTGCACGAGGTGGCGCAGGCGCTCGAGATGGGCAAGCTGTACCACTTCGACCTGGGCGCCCAGAAGCCAACCCGGTATGACCAGGATTTGCGGTTCGGTTCCGAAGACATCAAAGAGTCGTTCTTCATCGTGAAGCTACTCGAAGATCACAGCTGGAGTGGTCCGCGACATTTCGACGTCAAGCCGTATCGCCCTGACAGCGTTGAGGAAGTGTTTGACCTCGTTGCTGGATGTATGCGCAGCTACCTCGTTTTGCGCGACAAGGTGGAACGCTTCAATAACGACTCAGAAATCCAGGGGATGATTCGGGAACTAGAGGTGTGTGATGATGACCTCTCAACAATGACCCGATCGTACTCCAGGGGGTCCGCCGGGGCGTTGAAGGAGCGTTCGTTCCCGCTGCAGGAGATGGCGGAGCGCAAGCTCGGTTACCAGCGGCTGGATCAACTCGTTTTCGATTTGCTCACCGGCGCGCGGTGACGCGGCGCGCGTTCCTCGGCATCGACTGCGGAACACAGTCCACCAAGGCGCTACTCGTCGACGCTGAAACCGACGCGGTGCTGGGAATTGGCCGCGCATCGCACGAGCTCATCGAAGGACTGGATGGAACGCGCGAGCAACATCCGGACTGGTGGATCAACGCGCTGATCTCCGCGACACGCGCCGCCATCGAGGCCGCTGGTCCGGTCGAGGTGAGCGGCATTGGCGTCTCCGGCCAGCAGCACGGGCTGGTGTGCCTCGGGTCGGATGACAAACCGGTCCGCGCTTCAAAACTATGGAACGACACCACCACGGTTCAGGAATGCGCGCTCTTGACGGATTCGGTTGGTGGCATGGATCGAGCGCTGGCACTCACCGGTAACGCGTTCCTGCCCGGGTACACCGCGCCCAAGGTCCTGTGGATGAAGCGCAATGCGGCTGATGCGTACGCGGCTACACGCCGGATGTGTCTGCCGCATGACTATCTGAACCTCTGGCTCACTGGCGCATTCGCCACCGAACCGGGCGATGCATCAGGGACGGCGTACTTCGACGCACGTTCTCGGCAGTACAGCGAAACGGTCTTGACGGTCATGGATTCCGAACGAGACTGGGCCGCTACATTGCCGCCTCTGGTGGAGTCCCTTTCCGTGGTGGGTGGACTCCGCGAGTTCGCCGCCCAGGCGCTCGGAATTGCGGCGGGCGCGCCGATCAGTGGCGGTGGTGGAGACAACATGATGGCGGCGATTGGCGTTGGCGCCGTATGCGAAGGTCCGGTGGTCGTGAGCCTCGGCACCTCCGGAACGGCCTTCGCCTATCGCTCCCAGCCCGCCGTCGATCCGCTCGGGGAGGCCGCGGCCTTCTGTGATTCAACTGGGGCCTGGCTGCCGCTGGTGTGTACGCTCAACTGCACGGTGGCGACCGATTGGATCGCCCGCCTGTTTGGGCTTGACCACGCCGGCGTAGAAGCGGCTCTCTCCGCTTCGCCTCCCGGCGCCCGCGGCTTGACGTTTCTGCCACACCTCAGCGGAGAACGCACGCCGAATACTCCGACTGGCGCCGGTGTTTTCGCCGGACTCCGTGCGGAGCACACGTCGCAAGACCTGGTTCGAGCGGTGGTAGAAGGCGTGACCTTCGGCCTGCGCTATGCGTTGGGCGCCCTCGAGCGATCCGGAGTCCGTGCAACCCAAGTCACACTCGTGGGTGGTGGGGCGGCTTCTGATGCATGGGCGCAACTTTGCGCCGACGTGTTTCGGGTCACGGTGCTGCGTCCACCAGAGACCGAGGCCGCGGCGATAGGAGCTGCGCGCCAGGTGCGTTGGGCGGTTGACCGGATTCCGGTTGAGTCCACGGCGACCGACGGAATACGCTTCGAGCCGCACCCATCCTCGGCGCTCGAAGCCGCGGCTGCGCGAGCCGATCATCTCCGGCAGGTGGCGATCCAGAACGCACTGTAACAAACCCGTCTGGTACTGTAACGACGGGAGGTTGAATAAACCCTTAGATGCAGCGTCTCCTGGCGACTCTAGGTGGACTTTGCGCCGCATTCCTCGTCGCGTGCAACAGCGCACCCAGCACCCCGACCGCGGCACCAGCAGCCACGACCGCGCCCGCCGCGACCAAGCCGGCTACCAGCCCTGCGCCGTCCGTGGTGGCGAGTCCGGCACCCTCGGCGGCCGCCAGCCCTTCGGCGGCGGCAAAGCCGGCGGCGAGCCCGGCAGCGAGTCTTGGTCCCAGTCCGGCGGCGAGTCCGCTGGCAGCCGGTAGTCCTGTCGCTATTCCACAGATGATCCTCACCGGTACCGCCACACCTGGGTTTACGCTCACCAGCAGCGCGTTCAAGGACGGCGACACCTTGCCAACGGAGTTCACCTGTGCTGGCGCCCAAACGTCACCCCCGCTGAGCTGGTCGGGTGGACCCGCCAACGCAGGCGCGTTCACACTCGTGGAGCAGGACATGGACGTGCCGCCGCCGAATGGTCCGGTGGTGCACTGGCTCATCTTCAACATTCCCGGTAGCCAAAATTCGCTCTCGCCGGGAATACCGCAAGGGCCGACTGCGCCGAACGGCGCGAAGCAGGGCATCAATGCGTTGCGTTCGCTTGGCTATATTGGCTCCTGTCCACCGGTTGGCGCGGCGCCACACCATTATGTGTTCCAGTTGTTTGCCACCGACGGGCCGGTGACCGTCAAAGATCAACCAACCATTGTGGAGTTTGCTCCCGCACTGCAGGGGCATATTTTGGCGCAAACACAATTGCGAGCGATGTTCGGGCGCTAGTCGCCCGCCGCGCTCCTACCTCCCTGGAGGTTTTTCGCAGAAACACGAGTACCCTGGACCTCACGGAGTTCAACCCCACGGAGTTCAACCCCACGGAGTGAAGACCCCAGGGAGTGATGACCCCAGGGAGTGATGACCCACGGAGTGTTGACCTGACGGAGTGCCAACAAACGACGTGTTGATAGACGGAGTTCGCCTTAATGGCGTCGGCGCCTTCGCTTAGCCGCCGGCTGGCGGAGTGGGTTGCTGGGCTTCGCTTCGTAGACCTGCCACCCGCCGTCGTCGATCGCGCCA
>JAFAZN010000413.1 GCA_019239775.1 Chloroflexota bacterium | reverse complement strand
CACCCGACGAAGTTCAAGGCCAATACCTACGTCATCTATGCCTATGCCCATAGCGTGGTCACAGGCAAAGAAGACGTCGCGACGCGGTACTTCGCGATTCGCGAGAACCAACCCTAGGCGCACAACGCTCGCCCGCCTGACGGCGTGTTGCGCCTCGCGGGCGGGCTGTCCCACACGTGGTGGAGTTCCTCACAGGCGTGGTCTCTTGCGGACGTGATTCCTTACGCAGTAACGGTCCTGACCAAGGTGGAATCCTCTCAGGGGTGACGTCCCACGGAGTGCTGTCCTCACGGGGGTGATGTCTCCACCGCTCGAACCGCGTGCCGCCCTGAAGCCTAGCGGTCAGTTGCAGCTACTGGACGGCGATGGCCGCGCGGCCGCCGCGCAGGACGTACTTCTGGATTTTGCCTGTGGCTGTTTTTGGAAGCTCGGTGACGAACGTGACGGTGTGCGGCGCCTTGAAGTGCGCCAGGCGCTCGCGCGCGAACTGGCGCAGCTCTTCTGCATCGGCAGACATTCCTGGCCGCAGGATCACGAACGCGTGCGGCGCCTCGCCCCATTTCTCATCGGGCAAGCCAACCACGGCGGCTTCCTGCACCGACGGATGGCGCAGCAACACACCCTCCACCTCGACGGAGGAGATGTTCTCTCCACCGCTGATGATCACGTCCTTGATGCGGTCGCGCACTTCAACGTATCCGTCGGGATGGATCACGGCGCCATCGCCCGAGTGAAACCAGCCGCCTTCGAAGGCTTTGGCGGTTGCCTCAGGATCGTTGTAGTAGCCCTTCATGACCACGTTACCGCGCACGACAATCTCGCCCAGCGTCTGGCCATCCCACGGGACCTCGCGCCCCTCCTCATCAACGACCGTCAGCTCCCCCGACGTGACCAGCTCGACCCCCTGGCGCGCCTTCAACACCGCCCGATCGTCGGGAGAGAGCAAGCTGTGCTCGGGCCACTGCTCGCAGATCGTAATGAAGGGCGCCGTTTCGGTCAGTCCATAGACGTGGATGATGTCCCAGCCAAACTCGCCTTCAATTCGGCCGATGGTGGCTGCCGCCGGCGGTGCGCCCGCCGTGAACACGCGCAGCCCACGCGGCATTTCGCCGCGCTGCTCCGTCGGCGCGTTGGCGACACCGATCAGAACCGTCGGCGCCGCACAGAACATGGTGACCTTCTCGTCGCGAATCAACTGGAAGATGCGCGCGGGTTCCACTCGCCGCAAGCACACGTGCTTGCCACCCGTCGCCGTGACAATCCAGACAAATGTCCAACCGTTGGCGTGGAACATCGGCAACGTCCACAGGTAGTTGTCGGCGGGCGACATGTTCACGTGGCACAGCGTGCCGACGATGTTCATGTAGGCGTTGCGGTGGGTGATCATCACGCCTTTGGGGCGCGAGGTGGTGCCGCTGGTGTAGTTGATGCTGATCAGGTCGGACTCGTCGATGGTCGGCTTGATGAACTCGGGCGTCGCCGCGCTTAGCTCCGATTCATAGTCGAGCCAGCCGTCGCGCGGACCGCCCTCCAGCGCGACGAACTGCTCGACGTTGGGGATCTGGTCGCGAATGCCGTCGACGGCGTCGAGGTAGTCCGCGTGCGCGCAGACCACTTTCGCGCCACTGTGCCCAATGATGTAGGCGAAGTCATCGGCGGTCAGCCGATAGTTGATCGGCACCAGCACCGCGCCGATCTGCGGCACGGCGTAGAAGGATTCCAGCTGCGCATGGGTATTGGGCGCGATATACGCCACGCGGTCGCCGTGGCCTACGCCCAACTTTTGCTGCAGGACCCGCGACCAGCGATCGCAACGATCGAAGAATTGCGCGTATGTGAGGCGAACGTTCTCGTCGACGACGCCCTCGCGATTGGCATATAGACGCCGAGCGCGGCGCGCGAACTCCATGGGTGTAAGCGCGAGTTCCATCAGGTGTGCTCCTCCCCTCGCATCTACGTTCTGCTCACGGGCGGCCCTCGGGCAGGCTCATGCCCAGGATGCTGTAGCCAGCGTCGACCAGCAGAATCTGGCCTGTGACGTTGGCGGCCATCGGGCTGCACAGGTACAGCGCCGCCTGGCCGACGTCGTCCGCCGAGATGTTGCGGCGCAGGGGCGCGTTGCGCTCGGTGTGGTCCTCCATGACCGTGAAACCCGTGATCGAGCGCGCCGCGAGCGTGCGCACCGGTCCGGCCGAGATGGCGTTGACGCGGATATTGCGCGGCCCGAGCTCGTAGGCCAGGTAACGCACCTCGGCTTCGAGCGCGGCCTTGGCCACGGCCATGATGTTGTAGTTGGGATAGGTCCGCTGCGAGGCGTTGAAGGTCATGGTCATGACCGCGCCGCCGCCGGATGTCTCCAACAACGGCGCGGCGCGATTGGTCAGCGCAATGAGGGAGTAGGCACTGATGTCGAGCGCGGCGCGAAAGTCGTCACGCGTGGTTTCGGCGAAGGGTCGCTCGAACGTCTGCGGCGGAGCGAACGCCACGCTGTGGACCAGGATGTCGAGGCCACCCCACGTGCTCTCGACGTTTTCGAAGACACGGTCGAGGTCCGCATCGCTGGTCACATCCGCGGGTACAACCAGCGGGCTATCAACCGTCGCGGCTAACTCGCGAACGCCTTTTTCCAGGCGATCGCCCTGAAACGTGAACGCCAGCGACGCGCCTTCCTGCGCCAGCGCCTGCGCGATGGCCCACGCGATGCTACGGCGATTCGCCACGCCGAATACCAGTGCGCGGCGGCCTTCCAGAAGCGGCACGCCGCAAGGTTACTTCGACTGCGCCAAGCCAGTCCGCTTGATCACCTGCGAGAGCGTGACGCCCTGGATAAGCAGGGTGAAGAGCACTACGCCGAAAGCCATCGCGATCAGCAGCTGGCGATGGGCAATGTCGGACGGCAATGCAAGCGCGAGAGTGATTGTCAGTGCCCCCCGCAAGCCGCCCCAGATCAGCACCGCGCGTTCGCCCTTGCTGGTGACAACGTTGATTCGCCGCGTGAGGCGTAGCAGCTCAGGCGGGATCATCACTACCACCACGCGCGCGAACACGACGCTGACGATGCTCACCAGCACGGGGCCCGCCGAGGCCACCAGCGCGGCGAGGTTGCTGCTGAAGCCCACCAGTAAGAACACCAGCGCATTCACGACGAAGCCGAAGTACTCCCACAGATCGTCCAGCAAGCGGCGCGTGCGTTCGGACATGCCGACCTCACGACCATAGCTGCCGTGAATGAGTCCAGCCGCCACGCAAGCCAGGGCGCCCGACGTGCCGATCCACTGCGCGGCCAGATAGCTGCCATACGCGAGCGCCGTCGAGAGCGTCATCTCGATCATGTGGTCGTCGATCGTCGCGGTCACACGCGAGAAGACCACACCCATCACCGCCCCCACAGCCACCCCGCCGACCACTTCGCGAACGAAGAGTCCCAGAGCGCCGGTCAGTTCGGCGCTGCCGCCAGTAGCCAGGCCGATGGTCGCGGTATACAGCGTGATCGCCACGCCGTCATTGATCAGACTTTCGCCCTCAACCAGGACCGCCAGGCGGCGTGGCGCATCGATATTGCGAAAGACGCCGACGACGGCGACCGGGTCGGTCGCGGAAACGATGCTGCCAAAGAGCAGCGCCTCGGCCAGGTCGAGCTGCAAGACCGAGTGCAGGATGATGCCGACGATCGCAGCGGTCGCGAGCGTGCCTGGCACGGCCAGCCACAGCACAGGCTGGGCCAGGCGCCGCAATTGAACATCGTCGAGCCGAAACGCCGCGTCGAACAGCAGCGGCGGTAGGAACACGAACAGCAGTACGCGTGGTTCGAGCTGGGGCAGGTCGACAACGTGGAACTGCTCGACGGCCAGGCCTGCCAACACGAGCACGACGGCGTAGGGCAGGTTGATCCGCCACGCGACGATGCCGAGGAGCGCCGCGCCGAGCAGCATCAGCGCGAACAGGTCGACGCCTGCCTCGATGTCGAACGGCACGCGCGTACATGATTAGCACGATCCTGAGTAGCCGCTGCGGTTCCGGCATTGCTGCTGTGGTGCCAAGCCGTTTAATATGTATTTCTCAACTCGCGAGGGCCAATGATTGGCCGACGTGCTCATTCCCGAGTACGGCGGCCTTTTTTGTCGGCTCATCCTGACCAGGGGCATACGACAAGGTGGCACAACAGCACACGTGGCTCTTACCTCGACCGCTTGGCCTGTACGACCCGAGCTTTGAGCACGACGCGTGTGGTGTCGGTTTTGTCGCTCGCATCAGTGGCCAGCCGGGCCACGACATCGTGGCCAAGGCAGTCGAGGCAGTCGCCAATCTGAGCCATCGTGGCGCCGTCGCCGCCGATGGCAAGAGCGGCGACGGGTCCGGTGTGCTCACGCAGCTGCCACGCCGCCTGCTGGTCCGAGAGCTGGAACGGCTTGGCGGCGGGCGTCTGGATGCCAACGACCTCATCGGTGTCGGAATGTTCTTCTTGCGCGAGGCCTCGAACGAAGCGCTGATCGAGCGAGCCCTCACCGAGCAAGGCCTGCACGTTCTCGTATGGCGGGATGTCCCGATTGCGCCCGACCAATTGGGCGATGCAGCGCGCGAGACGCTGCCGCGCATTCGCCAGGCGTTCATCGTGCCCCGAAGCTTGGAACGGAACACGGAGTGGTTCGAGCAAGCCCTCTACCTGGCCCGTAAGACCATCGAGCGCACCGCCGAGGACGCCTACGTGGTGAGTCTGTCCTGCCGGACGCTGGTCTACAAAGGCCTGTTCGCGGCCCATCAGTTGCCTGCGTTCTACCTCGACCTGCGCGACTCCGACTTTGAAAGCGGGCTGGCCGTCTTTCACCAGCGCTACTCGACCAATACCTTCCCCACCTGGCAGCTCGCCCAGCCCTTCAGGCTGCTGGCCCACAACGGCGAGATCAACACGTTGCTCGGCAACCGCGCCTGGATGCGCGCTCGCGAGGCCAGCCTACCCGAGGAAATGCGGCCGGTCATCTGGAACGAAGGCTCGGACTCGACCAGCCTCGACGAAGCATTGCACCTGCTCGAACGCAACGGCCGCAACGTGCTGCACGCACTCAGCCTGCTGATGCCGACCGCGTGGGAAGGTAACGCCGAGCTTTCAACTGATGAGCAGGCCTTCTATCGCTACCACGCGCCAATCGTCGAGCCGTGGGATGGCCCGGCTGCGCTCGCATTCTCGGACGGCCGCTACGTCGGCGCCGCGCTGGATCGCAACGGGCTGCGGCCGTGTCGCTACAAGGTCACGGCCGAGGGCCTGGTGGTAGCGGGCTCGGAAGTGGGCGCCATCGAGCTGGACGACTATCGCATCGTGGAAAAGGGCCGCCTGGGGCCAGGCCAGATGCTCGCCCTCGATCTCGAACGGCACACCATCCTCCATGATGACGAGATCAAGCGCGAGCTCGCCGGGGCACGGCCGTGGGGCACATGGCTTCAAGTGCCGCATGCCCTACACCCTGGCGCCGCGCGCGTCAACGGCCGCGGTCCGACTACGGACGGGACCACCACCAATCCTCCCGAGAAGGAACCCCAGTCTCTAACGAGTGTCCAGCGTGCGTTTGGCTATACGAACGAGGACCTGAAGATCGTCCTGCGACCGATGGGCGCCGAAGGCCTGGATGCCGTCTGGTCCATGGGCGACGACACGCCGGTGGCACCCTTTGCGCGCGCGCCGCGCTCACTGTACGCGTTCTTCCGCCAACGCTTCGCACAGGTGACCAACCCGCCGATCGATCCGCTGCGCGAATCCCTGGTCATGAGCCTGCGGACCTGGATCGGCCCACGCCCTGATTTGCTTCAGGTGGATGGTCCGCAACCGCCGCTGATCGAGTTCGATTCACCGGTTATCGACGAGGCGCAGCTTGCCTCCCTCCGCGAACAGTCGCAGCTCAGCGTGGCCGAACTGGATGCGACGTTCCCGACCGACGATCCTTCCAGCAAGATCGGGTCGCCTCTGGAAGAAGCGCTCGATACCTTGTGCGCGCAGTCCGAAGGCGCCGCACGTGGTGGTGCGCAACTCCTGATTCTGAGCGACCGTGGCGCGAGCGCCAGGCGCGCGGCGGTGCCCATGCTGCTCGCGCTCGGCGCGGTGCACCAGCATCTCATCGCCGAGGGCCTGCGCGCGAGCGTCGACATCGTCGTAGATGCCGGCGATGCGTGGGACGTTCACCATCTCGCGACGTTGATCGGCTTCGGCGCGGGCGCCGTCTGTCCGTGGCTGGCGCTGCAGAGCGCTCGCTGCCTCGGCGAGGACGACGCCCGCAAGGAGTACCCCGATCCCGACGCCGCCGAGCACAACTACCTGAAGGCCACCACCAAGGGCCTGCTGAAGATCATGTCCAAGATGGGCATTTCGACCGTCTCCAGCTACCGTGGCGGACAGATTTTCGAGAGTCTTGGCCTGCACGATTCCGTTGTGCAGCGGTGTTTCGCCGGGACGCCCAACCGGATCGGCGGCCTGGGGTTCGCCGAACTCGAGCGCGGCGTCATCGAGCGGCACACAGCCGCATACGCGTCGGAGGCCGGCCGCCTGCCAGACTTCGGGCTGGTGCGCTTCCGCCGCGACGGCGAACGTCACGCCTGGGAACCACCGGTGATTCGCGCCCTCCACAAGGCGATCGGCGACGACACCTGGGAGGAGTACCGACGTCTAACAGAGCCGTCTGGGGCGCCCGCGGCATTGCGCGATCTGCTCGAGATCATTCCGGCGGGCGCACCTGTGTCTCTGGACGAAGTCGAGCCGTGGGAGAACATCGTCACGCGGTTCGTGTGCACGGCCATGTCACTCGGCGCCCTGAGCCCAGAGGCGCACGAAACCCTGGCGGTGGGTATGAACCGTATCGGGGCGCGCAGCAACTCGGGCGAGGGCGGCGAGGACCCGAGCTTCTACGCGCCGCACGACGATGGCGATCGCCACGACAACAAGATCAAGCAGGTGGCATCCGCCCGCTTCGGCGTGAACGCGCGCTACCTGGCCCACGCCGAAGAGCTGGAGATCAAGATGGCGCAGGGCAGCAAGCCGGGCGAAGGCGGCCAGCTTCCGGCGCACAAGGTGACCGATCTCATCGCCCGGCTGCGGCACGCCGTGCCAGGCACGAGCTTGATCTCGCCGCCGCCGCATCACGACATCTACTCCATCGAGGACCTCGCGCAGCTCGTCTATGACCTCAAACGGGTCAACCCGCGGGCCAGAGTTGGGGTGAAGTTGGTCTCCGAAGCCGGCGTGGGCACCGTGGCCGCGGGCGTGGCTAAGGCGTACGCCGACTACGTGCTCGTCTCAGGCTTCGACGGCGGCACGGGCGCCAGCCCACTCACCAGCATCAAGCACGCCGGCAGCCCATGGGAGCTCGGCGTCGCCGAGACCCAGCAGGTGCTGGTACGCAATGGCCTGCGCGGCCGCCTCCGATTGCGCACCGATGGCGGCTTGCGCCGTGCCCGCGACGTGGTCATCGCCGCGCTCCTGGGCGCGGAGGAGTACGGCTTCGGCACAGCCAGCCTGGTGGCCATCGGCTGCGACATGGCACGCCAGTGCCATCTCAACACCTGCCCCACCGGCATTGCTACACAGCGAGCGGACCTGCGCGCAAAGTTTAAGGGAACACCCGAACAGGTGATCGAATTTTTCGTACACCTCGCCGAGGAGATTCGCTCTCTTCTGGCATCGCTGGGTTTGCGAACCCTGGACGAGGCCATCGGCCGCGTCGAGCTGTTGCGCCAGTCGCGCATCCACAACGGGGTGGACCTCGCGGCCGTGCTCACCGATCCCGATCCATCGGCGACGCAGCCGCGCCGGTGTGTGCAGGAACGCAACGATCGGCCAGAAGGTCAGGAGCCACTGGACGAACGCCTCCTGCGTGATGCATGCAGCGCGATTGCCAAAGGCGAACGCTTCAAGGCAGCGTGCGTGATCCGCAATCGCGACCGCACGGTGGGTGCGCGCATCGCCGGCGAAATTGGGGCCGGGCGGCTCCAGCCGTTACCTAAGACCGGCAGCGTACGCGCGCTGCCATTCTTCGAGGTGCGCTTCGTCGGCTCGGCGGGTCAGTCATTTGGCGCCTTCACCACCGATGGCATGCGCTTGGTGCTCGAAGGCGAAGCCAACGACTATCTCGGCAAAGGTATGAGCGGCGGTGAGATCGTGCTGATGCCGGCCGACATGGCGCGCTTCGCGCCGCACCAGAACACCATCGTTGGCAACACCGTGTTGTATGGCGCAACGGGTGGTCGCGTGTACGCGGCCGGCCGTGCCGGCGAGCGCTTCTGTGTCCGCAACTCCGGTGCGACCGCGGTGATCGAAGGCGTCGGCGACCACGGCTGCGAGTACATGACCGGTGGCACCGTCCTGGTCCTGGGTGAGACGGGCCGCAACTTCGGCGCGGGCATGACCAATGGCGTCGCCTACGTGCTGGACGAAACCGGTCAGTTCCCGAGCCGTCTCAACGACGAGCTGGTGCAGGCCACCCGCCTCATGAATGCCGATGAGCTCTCGACCGTGTACGAGCTGGTGCGCGAGCACTTCGAGCGCACGGCCAGTCGCCGCGCCGAGAACATTCTGGACCTGTGGGACGTGTTCCGCGGCCAGTTCTGGAAGGTGGCGCCGCGGCAGGCAGCCGTCGCAGCCGAGGCCGCCGCAAGTGTTCCTGGCGCCAGCACGCAGTCTGTCGGGGACCGCGCCGTCGCGCCAGCGCGTTGACCACACAGCCGTTAGGCGTCGGCCTGCTCGGCCTCGGCACGGTCGGGACGGGCGTCGCACGGGTGCTGCTGGCCAAGCGTTCAGCCCTCGAGGCACGTGTCGGACGGCCGGTTCGCATCACGTGTGTGCTGGTGCGCGACCTCGCGAAGCCGCGTGGGGTTGACCTCGGTGAGGTGCGACTGGTCACCGATGCGCAAGAGGTGATTGGCGATCCCCACACGGAGGTGGTGGTCGAGGTCATCGGCGGCGAGGAGCCCGCCCGCAGCCTGATCATCGAGGCGATTCGCCAGGGCAAGCACGTGGTCACCGCGAACAAAGAAGTCATGGCCAAGCACGGCCCGATGATCCTGCGGGCGGCGGCCGAACGCGGCGTGAGCGTGGCGTATGAGGCGAGCGTGGGCGGCGGCATCCCCCTGATTGGTCCGTTCCAGCTCGACTTGGCAGCCAATGACATCACGAGTGTGGTAGGCATCGTCAACGGCACCACCAACTACATCCTCACACGGATGAGTGAATCGGGCGCGTCCTTCGCGGACGCGTTGAAGGAAGCCCAGGATCTCGGCTACGCGGAACCGGATCCGACCAACGACGTCGAAGCCTGGGATGCCGCGTACAAGCTGGCCATTCTGGCTTCGCTGGCGTTCGGCGCCCCGGTCGGCCCGCAGCAGGTCTGGCGCGAGGGCATCACTCAGGTTTCGCAACGCGACATCCAGTACGCGGCGGAGCTGGGCTATCGCATCAAGCTCCTGGCAATTGCTCGCCTCGTCGGCGGCCAGGTGGAAGCTCGGGTGCACCCGGCGCTGGTGCACCAGGGGTCGATGCTGGCCAGCGTGGACGGCTCATTCAACGCGGTGCAGATCGAAGGCGACCTGATTGGCACGGCGCTGTTCTATGGCCGCGGCGCGGGCTCGGAACCGACGTCCAGCGCGGTGATCGCCGATCTGATCGCGCTCGGTACGAGTGTTGGGCGCGGCTCGCTGCAGAGCCAGCGTGCCAGCGTCCCCTTGCGGCCGATGCAGAACCTCCAGACGCGCTACTTCTTGCGCCTTCTCACGCTGGACCGACCCGGCGTCATGGCCGCGATCGCCACGGTGCTGGGCGATCGCGGCATCAGCCTGGCAAGCGTCGTCCAGAAGGAAAGTGTGGTGCTCGGCGACGACGTACCTGGCGCTGAGATCGTGCTGACGACGCACATTGCCAGCGAAGCAGCCGTGCAAGAGGCCATCACAACGCTCCAACGCATGCCCGTGGTGCGGTCTATCGGCGCGCTGTACCGGGTCTTCGAGTAGTCTTCGCCAGTGATCCAGCCCCGCGCGGATTCGACCTCTACGCCGCCGCTGGCGATCGTGTGCCGTGGCGTTGACCGCACCGGTGTGCTGTACGAAATGACCAGCGTGATCGTCCGCCACGGCGGCTACATCCACTCGGTGGACATCCTCGAGCGCGGCGATCGCAGCGCAATTTTCTGGGAGCTGTACGGCGTCGACGACGAGGATGCGCTGATTGGCGACCTGGAGTCGCTCGAGGTGGTCAGCTCTGTCGAGCGCGTGCCCTCGATGCTGGAGGTGTTCGGCAAACGCATCATTGTCATTGGCGGCGGCGCGCAGGTCGGTCAGGTCGCGCTGGGCGCCATCGCCGAAGCCGACCGCCACAGCATCCGCGGCGAGAAGATCAGCGTGGACACG
>JAFAZN010000326.1 GCA_019239775.1 Chloroflexota bacterium | reverse complement strand
CCGACTTGCCGCTGGTTCGTACCAGCTCAACCGTCCGTGCTTTGAATTCTGGAGTGAAGGTGCGCCGTCGACGCGCTGTCATCATGCACATTCTCCTCGGGCTCAGCCCGACTTATCAGGAATGTCCGTCGGAGCGGGTCAACCCCAAACCAGATGCGCACGTTCTTCTGGAGCTTGCGCACCGTCGACTCATTGGGATAGCCGGATCATTAGTCGCCGCCGCCGTCGTTGCCGCCTCCAGAGGTGCCCGAGTCGCCGATTCCAGGCTGGGTGCTGGAACCATCGTCGAATTGGGCCGTGGTGCACGCGCCCACGGCTTGCACTGCCTCGCCGAGTTGTTCGTTGACCTGGGCGACTGCTTGCGCCTGGTCCTTCGCCCGCTGCACCAGCACCGTAAACGCGTTCACACTTGACCGTGGCTGCCCGTCTGGCCCAACGATGCCCGCCTGAACCTGCGCCAGGTCTGCGTCGATCTGCGCCCACGGAGCAACCGTGTCACTCGCGTCGTTCGGGACAGCGGTTGTGCCGGTTCCACGCACCAGCGCCGCGGCCTGGACCTGCGCCAGCTGCGTCAGTACGTCCAACTGGAATCCGGCGAGTTCAGGCGCCTCACTTGCGAGCGGAAGCGCCAGCATCTGTTGCAGCGTGTCGTCAAAGGCAGAGTCGAGCGGCTCGGCGGCGGCGCTGGCTGCCTGGACAGCCACAAGCTGTGCTGCACACGGCCCATCATCGGCCTGAGCCGCGACAGGCAACATAGTCGCCCCGATTAACTCGCTGCTGACGATAAGCCACTGCGACCTGATCACAAAACACTCCTGCAAGAACTGCCACCCATGGGTGGGCGGACTGTAGCACTCGGTGGACGCATTTGTAAGAGTGGACCGGGGTGCATTCCCGCCCGGCTGGAACTCACCGACGTGTCGTGCTAGTCATGGCTAGCACACCTGGGCGATCTCGATCCATTCCCGACCCGATTCGGATTCGAAATCGAAGACCGTGCCGTCGGCACGCTCGTCCCTTATCTGGTCGCGAGGGCTCCAGCTATCGCGCCAAGCTGGCACCGAAGCGGAGGGAGGTGGTCGCCGCCTAACCCTCTACACTGCTCTCCACAACACATGACCTCGCGCCAGCGGGTGGCCTAATGCTCAGTGGTGAACTGGCAGATAGGTCGTGGTGAACGACAACAAGGTCGACGATGGTCATCTTTGGGTCGATGCCCAAAAAGCGACGCACACACTCGTTGTTATCGATGATGCGGGTCGCAAGCTGAGTGGAGCACACGTTTGCCGCTACGCACGATGGCCATCTGCAGGCGCTCGGCGCTGCGCTGGGTCGTTCACTGGATCGAGCGTCGGTTGCCATTGACGGATTGTCGCCACGTCTCTCGTCGCCTCGAGGTTGATCCCTTGGCTGTTGGCGAGACGGTCGTGCGCGTTCCGACTCAGCTGACGGCTGGCACCCGCAAAGGTGACCGTGAGCGGTGCAAGTCAGACTGATCCCGTCAGCGCACATGTGGGCCATCAATAGGACCTGGAAGACGATCTCAGTGCGTTGAGGCCGAAGACCGCGTGTGGATGGGCGTGGGGTGGGCCAGGTGCGTATTAGATCTGCGCACTAATTCTCACAAGCTCCGCCGCGGTAAGTCCCTCCCAAGGGTCTATGGAGGCACACCGAGACCCACCGGTTGCGACATCGGCATCGACAGCGACGGCTGCGACGTCAACTGCGCAGCTGAAGAATTGCCCACTACGGCCTCAGCTTGTTGTCACACCGAACGCGAGACGGCGCTATTGGCCGGATGATAGCGATCTCAACGAATTCCTCCCCCATGACTCCACTAATACAACGCCACGCGCGACAACTGTTTTTGCGAAAGATCGCGAACTCAAGCCCGCGAACTCCACGGGCTTCGGCACAGCTGGAGTGTCGTTTCGCACATTTGCGAAAGTAAACCGGTCGCGTGCAGCCTCAAGGGCTGTAGAGGGACGGCAGCGTGGCATTAAGCTGGCCCACCCCGGGCCTGCTCGAAGCCGAGAAACGATTCCGGAGCATAAAGAGCATCGAGGATTGGCGCCGGTCCAACGTTCGGTCAAGCTGCACGATCACGGAGTTGCAGGACTCCGTAAGAGTAACGATTCGGCCTCGGATCGCCTGAAGTTCCACGATCTCCGGGACATCCTCCGCGCTGCGGGAGCGTCGTTCCAGCCGCCGTCACGCAGACTGAGCGTAGCCGTCAGTATCTCAAGTTACGGTGAATGTTGCGAGCAAATGGAGTGCGACGACACAGTAGCAGGCGAGGATGAAACTGCGGAGGATCACAGAAGGTTTTCTCACGTATCAACTGGTGACGGCCAGTACGCCGACAATCACACCAATCTGGAAACCTACGAGTCCCACGAGGAATGCAGCCCCATTGAAAATAACCTGGGCCACCAGTCATCACGTTTACTGGCCCCAAACAACAGTGCGCGTATGTAGCTATTCAGCAGATATACGCCGAGGATCGCGACCGCGGCGGATATCATCAACCAAATTCGCGACCTCATGCCTCGTCGGTGCCGCACAACGGATTAATACTGGACTCGCGCAGGCCACCTTCGTGTACGACGCGGACGGCGATCGCGGCGGTATGGCAGATGGCACCGGGGCGACGAGCTATGGCTACGACGAGCTCGATCATCTTGTTTCAGCCGCGAGCCTCAACGGCACGGTGGGTTATCGCCACATCAGTATGGCCGGACCTCCGCAAACGCCGTCATTGTTCAAGACGTGCGCCCGAGCGCGCTACGCCAGCTCATCATTCAGACTGCGAACGAACTCGCGGAAGCCGACGGATGGATGCAGTCACCACTCGCCGCCTGGCTGAGGCCATCGAGTACAGCCAGCCGTGCTCTACACCAATTTCGCGAACGAAGACGCCATTGTCGCGGGAGTGGCGATCCAGGGCTTTACCGAACTGCCCCAGCGGCCTCGCGCGGCACGCCTCTCGGTTGCCGACTAGCAGCAGGTCCTGTGGGCTGTGGCCCCAGGTCTACGTCGATTTCGGCATTGCCAACCCGTGCTGTACGACGCCATATTCACGCTGAACACTGGCTTGCCGTTTGGTCAGAGTGAACCGCCGCGGCAGCTTCATGCCGGAGCGGTGGTCCCCTTTCCAGGTGGTCACCATCTGAACACCTGCACTGAAGTGTTCTGGAGCACGCCGCACGGCCGCGTGAATCTTACGCGCGCCGGTCGTCTGCGGCCGAGTCAGGAAGCGCTTGCGCCTGCCGACGTTCGTTGCACAATTGCAGGCACCCGGCGGCGAGCATAAAAGCCGCGCGAGAAACGCGCCTAATTTCTCGCAGACTACCTGATCGCAATCCGCGATTGCAGCGCTAACGACTCACGCTCATCACGCGCCTACCCGGTACCCTTGGGCCGCATGCCCGCCAAACAGGTCCATCCCAAGGTGTTCCAGATCGCCGCGCCGTTTGAAAACAACGGACTCGTCAACTGCTACCTGATTGATGCGCCACGCCGAGCGCTGATCGATACCGGCACCGCCAGTGTGCCGCAAGGTTCGCTCATACCGGCTCTCGCCGAGCTGGGCTGGCAAGTGTCTGATCTGCGCGTGATCATAAACACGCACATCCACATCGATCACGCCGGTGGCAACGCCGAGATGCTCGAGCTCAGCGGCGGAGCTATCCACATCCATCGCGCAGACGCCGAGTATACGGACCGCGAACTCTATCTCGAGAAGTACTGTCGTGAGAACCTGCGACTCATAGGTGACGCCGACCAGATCCCGCAGAGTGAGGCATTTCAGCTCCAGTTGCTGGGTCGCGAGTGGGGCGTCGACCGTATATTGGACGATGGCGACGTCGTCGACCTCGGCGGTGACATACGCTTGCAGGTGGTCCACACGCCCGGTCACACACCCGGTTCGGCGTCCTTTTACTGGGAGAGTGAAGGCTGGCTGTTTACTGGCGACGCAATTAATGGGCGCGGCGGTCGCGCCCCCGGTTTTCCGCTGTACTTCGATGCTCAGGAGTACATCACCACGCTCAATCGCGTGCGCGACATGCCGGTGAACACGCTCGCGCAGGCGCACCGGTACCGTTGGTCGGCTCCGACGCAAGAGGCGATTCGCACAGGTGCGGAGGTCCGTCAGACATTGGACGACTCGATTGCTGTGTGGCGCGTGATCGACACGGCCGTGCGTGACGAGCTCCGGGCGGACTCCGATATTGCGTTCCCGGACCTCGTGCAACGCGTCATCCGTCGGGCCGCGCCGGACCTCGGCAACGATCCTGATGCCGAGACCATTCCGCCTGGCAGCGTTGCAACCATCGCAGCGCATGCTCGTGCTGCGGGGCACGTTCTGTAACGTTGGGTCCAACCACTGTGGCCGTCAGGATGAGCAGCATCAGGCCGGCCGGGTCAGCAAAGACGCGTGCGGTCTGCCGGTATGGGAGCCGCCTGGTACCTTCGCGGTGCTCGATCGCGGCGGCAGGATCGTCGAAGTGAGCTGAGCGTGTTCAACCTCGCGATCACTGGGGCGACCATCGTCATCCCACGCGGGCGGCGGCGCTGTAGCGTGCACATTGAGGGCGAGAGCATCGCCGCAATCGACGACGCCCGACGCACCGTTGATGCTAATGGGCTCCACCTTCTCCAGGCATCATCGACTGCCACGTGCATTTTCAAGACCCTGGCGACACCACACGATTTCAAGTCTGGCCGCGCACGCCTGGCCGACCCAGATTGGCCACTACGCGGACCTTTGGCGCGCTGGTGTGACCTTCTAAAAGGTATTTACGTGCACCACACACGGCGTGCCGGCCACGACCTCGGCCCGATTGCTCGCGCTGTTTCGCGAGTTGGCTTCCATCAATGCGCAAGGCCTGGTGCACTGCGAAGATGAATCCATTACGAGCGAAAATGAACGCGCGCTGCGCGAAGCCGGCCGATCGGATCCCGCGGTAAGTGCCGAGTGGCGCACGCGAGAGGCCGAATTGACGGCGCTCTCCACCCTCGGTTTGCTGGCGCGGATTACAGGAGTTCGCGCGATCGCCGCGCACCCTCAGCCATCCCACCGCGGTGGACCTCTTGCAACGCGAGGGCGCTCCGATGTGCTTGGAGACCTGTCCGCAGTACCTGTATCTCCATGAAGATGAGATTCTCGATGCAGCGGATTGCGCAAGTTCACGCTTCCGGCGCGGCCTCGATCCGCCGACGACGCCGACGAGATGTGGCGCCGTGTGGCGCACGGGCCAATCTCGCACATTTCGACGGACCGCGCGCCCGCTAGAGGATGTGGCGCGCGCAGTCGTATTCGCCTACCGGCGGCCACAGCACGTCGTCATTCATGCACTCGCACTCCGACCGCTTAGCCAAACCCTAGGATTTCGACTATCAGTCCAACCAAGTTTGACGCCGTCGAGGGCGGGACGCGGCGCGTTCTGAGGTCTCATTCAGTCAAACTGTGCTTCATGGCCGACCCTGAAACGAT
>JAFAZN010000187.1 GCA_019239775.1 Chloroflexota bacterium | reverse complement strand
CGCAACGGCCTGGTCAGCGACGACGGCGATCGTCAGACCTGGGCAACGATCCGAAGTGGATTGAGCGCCGGGCTCAATGCTCCGATCGACCTCGACCAAGCGGAGTCGTAGACGATGAGAGAGACGGCGCCCCGCTTTCCAGAGCGTGAATGCCACGGCCAGGGCTGGACATCAAGCCGCTCCCGCGCGCGGCTCCTCCGCTGCGCTACGGCCCTCTCGGGTGACGTCCATCCCCGACCGCGACCGTTGACCAGAGTGAAAGCGGGTCGCGGGAGTCTGGCCGCCGATCGGAGTCTTGTTAGATGTTTGCCCTAGTCCTCGCACAACCGCGACCAGGCGGCGTCAACTGCGCGCTGAAAACCTGATGGGTCATGCTCGGCCTCAGGCCCAATGGCACCAATCCGGAGCACATCACCAAAGCGCATGTAGAACGCTCGCCAGGGGGATTTGCCGGCGCGAGGACGGAGTTCGCGAAGCTTCGTTCCCTTCACCTGAGACGTGTGAGGGAAGCTGAGGGTCGGGCCGATATCGCGCAGCTTTTTAATCGCGGTAAGCATGGCCGCGTGCTCCTGGATGGAGAGCTTGCGGAGTTGACGGAGCTCATCCTCGGCCCCCGCGTGAAGCTGCACTTCCATGCTCGTTGATTATAGCTCACTTGATATTTTGTGATTACCACTGGCGATAGCGCGAGAGCTATAGTGTGCGTATGGGCGAGTCGGGGCGCGCACACTGGACGGCGATGCTCCGTACGGCCTGGAGCACCTACCAATGAGCACCTACCGTTCGTTCGATGACATCCTTGAAGAATCCCTCCAGGACCCAGAGACGCGCGCGGAGTGGGACCGAACCGCGCTTGCGCGCGACGTCTCGACCTGGCTACTGCGTTACAGGCACGACCACCACCTGACACAGGCCGCGCTGGCAGAGTTGCTTGGCTGGAAGCAGCCTGTCGTGGCGCGCCTCGAGAGTGGCGAGCACGAACCCTCTCTCTCGACCTTGCACCACCTGGTTGAGCGGCTAGGAGCAGCGGCGAGAGTTCAGATAGAGCCCGACGGCGTGTACGTCCAGTTCCTGAAGCGGCGCCGAGCGCGCCGAAACATCAATGCCGTCGCGATGTCCGATGTCGTGCGTCCACTACGCACCAAGGCAGACGCGCTGCAGCCAGCCTAGTTTCGTTTAGACGATCTCTCGCGCTACCTGGACTAGGTGCACGAGATCGCGGCGGAGGCCTCGTGGCAGGGAGGACCGGTCGAGCCGCCTTAACTCAATTGTGAGCGCGCGTATTTGGCTGGCCAGCTGCGGCGACCGCTGCTGTAACGCAGCGTTACGCTCCGCCAGGGCCGCACGGACGTGCGGACGCTCCCAGCTCTCTTCACTAGCTTGCTTGGCGAGCTCGCGTCTTGCATCGACATCAGGCTCACGGAGCAGTTCCTCGGCTGTACTGACAGGCAACTTGTTCGCCAGCACGATCGGCGCAAGGACCGGATCGTCGAACACGCGCAGCCGCCGGCTGACGTACATCGCGCTGCGCTTGATCGCCTCGCCAACCTGGCGCGTAGACCAGCTTCGCTCCCTTATCAGGACTTCGAGCGCCGCAGCCTCTTCCTTCGGGCTCAGGTCCTCGCGTTGCAGGTTCTCGACGAGTGTGAGGATGTACGCCTGATCATCGGTTTCGTCGCGTACCACCGCGGCGATCTCCGTCCAGCCCAGCTTGTTCGCCGCTTGAAGGCGACGATGGCCAGCGATCAGTTCGTAGCCGCCCCTCTGCCGGCGTACGACAACGGGCTGCAGTAGACCATGGGCACGCAGGCTGTCGGCGAGCTCGTCAATGCTGTCGGTATGCTGGCGTGGATTACGAGGACTCGGCTGGATCGAACCGATTGGCAGCTGGTGAACGAGGCGATCGTCCACCGGCGGCACGGCCGCGGTGGCCCGCTTGAAATCCGCCAGTGATGGCCGTTTAGTGGTGTTCGATGGCACGCAGGACCTCTTCGGCGAGCTGTGCGTACGGGTGGCCATCCAGGCGCCAAGCCGCCACGCTCGCGATATCGCCGATCGGCGCAAGCACACGCGCGTCATACTCGGCCGCGAAGGCCTGCAACTCAGCCAGCCAGTAGCGCGTCTCTGCTCGACGTGGCTTGTACATCGTGGGCAGAAAGCCGAGCACGCGAGCATGTCGCGCTTCAGCGATCCAGTCCATCAACATCGGGAGCGCCTGCACCGACGAGGCCTCAGGCCCTTTCACTGGCACCAGTGCCCAATCAGCCCGCCTGAGGACTTCGATGGCACGTTCCCGCTGTGCTTCAGGCGCGGTGTCTAGCAATACCAGGTCGACACTGGCAGGGTGATTTGTGCTGCCCAACTGCAGGCGCTCAAGGCCAAGCGGGTACTGGTTGAAAGTCCGGGACAGATGCGCGCCCTGGTCCAGGTCCTCGATGCGCACGCACTTGCCGCGGAGAGCCAACTCGGCGCCGAGCTGCCACACTGTCGTGGACCGGCCAACACCCCCCTTGGGGTGCAGCACCACCAACACCACAGGGGTCGTCACGGTTGCGTGGCTCAAACGAGGTGGCGCGGCCGCGGTCAGCGTGGTGGCCACTGTTGGAAAGATACCCGGCCGCGCGTGGGGACGGCGTTTCAGTCAGATCACTAATTTTCACGAATCCAGGCAGAAACGCAGCCCCGGAAAGGGACGGCGCCCTTAGGACCGATTCCTTACCTCGCCCTCGGCGGCCTGCAGGCTTTTGGTTTCGACTGTCGACGTTTACGCCCCGCCACGTGGCCGTGGAGCTCGACCTCGAACAAACGGGAGGCGGCCAGCAACTAGCTCGCCGAACAGGCCTCGGCCACGGTCGGCCATGGACCGAAACAATCGGCTTCGCGGAGAGCACGGCGGCCAAAATCGGTAAGGACATAGCGAGGTTCGTCGTCTTCAGGCTTGAGGTAGGCGCATTCGCCGTTGGGTAAGCGCTCCAGAACCAAGTCGTGGATGGTGAACGCTGCGACGTTTGCGGCGTGCCCCCAACCACGCGATTCGAAGTAACTCTCGAGCTCAACGGCTGCGGCGTTAGACTTTGTTTGCATCCAATGCTCCGAGAATGGGTGCGAATGGGGCGGCTGAGGTGCGGAACGCCTCAGCCGCCGCGATGTCTTGGGTGATTGCGTCAGTTAGGCTGCTCACCCCCTTTCGGCGCTCTTCGCCGCGAAGGTTCTCCCGACGCGACCGTCGCCAACCCAAACGCGCCGCTCTTCAACGGCGCGAATAACCATCCACTGATGGCCAACCATGCACGCCACGCTGCCATCAGCTGGGATCACGTAGCCGTACTCGCCGCGTGGCTGATGCAGCCAAACGATGCGGTCGTCAGGTTCGAAGGTCATCGGTTTCGATGCGCTTGAAAATGTCGTCGTAAACGAGCAGCACGCTGGCGGACCATCTCCGAAAGCCCGTCCACAACCACGCGGGCTGGTATTTCGGCCTGCCGTCGAGCAATAGCGATCTCGAGCGCCTGGCGATGTTTGCATGGGTGGCCAGGATGGCGTCGCTGATCTTCACAGTCGCAGCGATCGCGCATGACGATGTAATAGCGACCGGCGCCGCGGCTACTGGGGATTCCGACGGCTTTGCAGCGGCCATCACGGTCGCGAAGCTTGATCCAGGAGTTGGCACCGTCGGCGATCGCCAAGGCCTTCGCAAATCGCGTGTCCGCGGTGTTAATAATCGTCATCTGCCGGCGCCCGTCTGTCCCTGCTACGGATCTATAGTACCAGTAAATGGTGGGTCATTCAAGCCCTTGCGTGACTTTTGTAGGACATTGAGGTACCTTCTAGGCCAGAGGAGGACGAGGCTCCATTGGCCGATGACCCGCTGTTGACCGTCAATGAAGTGGCGGAACGCTTGAAGCTCAACCCGAAAACCATCAGACGTTGGATCCAGTCGGGGAAGCTTCATGCGATCGGACTGGGAAGCGATCGCGCCGGCTATCGCATCCGAGCGTCAGAGATAGAGCTCCTGCTTCAAGGCGGCGCCCAAACGCGGCAATTGCCGCTCCCCAGCGAAGCGCGTGAACCAAAAAAACTGGCGGCCTGAGCGGGTCCAAGCGACCAGGCCGCCAGCAACATCCGCCGCGCGAACCTTAGCCACACGCGCGGCAGGATCAGGATACTCGCGCTGGGCATCGTGAGCGGATTAGCGAAGCCCGCCGAGCGAGGGTTCGCGCAACGTCTGTCTCCGCTGATTGCAGCGCTGGGCGTAACGGCCGTTCCTAACCTGCTGCTGCGTTACCAGGGCCGACTCGGGCTCACCTCGAACGAGATGATTTACGTGCAGCACGTGCTTATGCATCGCTGGGACGACGCCTGGCCATGGGTGGCCACACAGGTAATCGTCGATGCGACAGGGGCTGCGGAACGATCTGTACGGGACTGGAAGGCCTCGCTCATCGCCAAGGGTTATCTGCAGGTGCGCACGCGTGGACGTGCTGGTGGTGGTCGAGGCGCTGACGAACACAATCTAAGTCGGCTTTTTGCAGCGCTGGAAGCCGTTGCGCTCGAAGACGAGATCCAGCGTGCCACGGAGCAAGCACGCGAGCAACTACCAAACGCAACCTATTACCGCGCCTCGAGCGGACCGCATGTAATGGCTCCAACGGCCCGGAAACTCCAGACGCAGCGCGTGCGCGATCGGAGCATTGCGGCAGAAAACCGCCGCATTATTGCGGCAGAAAACCGCCCGCCAAACTTGCCGGAATCTGCCAGATCAAAGCGGCAGATTCCGGCAAGTGAGGAAGAAACCCGGGACAAGAGCCTACTTTTAGAGTCCTCGCATGAAAAAAGGAACGGGCTAGCGGCCGCTTCGCAGCCGCCCGGGTTCAACGAAGACCAGCTCCTTACTGAGTTACTCAAGATAGGAGCACCCGGGCACTACGACGAGGGTATCGAGCTCCAGATCGAACAGTGTTCGGCGGAATTCGAGGACAACGACCTGCAGCGCTCGATTGACAGCGCTCACCACATGTGGTGGAACAGCAAACTCGATCCCGGTAGATTCCAGAACGCGGTGAAAGCGGCGATCCATGTCACGAGGAAACGCCGAGGCCAGATCACAGATCGGCCTATGGCGTACTTCTTCAAGGTATTAGCGGCCGCGGTAATGGACCAACGCTACAGAGCAGGCCTTCCGGTAGAAGACAGATCCGAGGTGGAATTCGCCGCGCCCTCGAAAGCACGAGCGGCAGAAGGGGTACATGAGGGCGGCCCGGCGACACCCCGTCAGCGTCGGAAGCACCGTATCGAAGAGCCGAAGGAGGTTGCGGTCTGACGTGGACCCAAAGGCACGCAGTCCCTACCCACGAACTACGACGGCAGCGTATCAGAAACGTCCACCCATCCTTATTCTGAGACGTAGATAATGGACACGCCTTGTGAACACCAAAACAGGGTCCAAAAGGCCGAGCAAGAGAGCTGTGTCAAAAAGGAACGTTTCTGAACATCGGGGAGTCCACGGTCAG
>JAFAZN010000169.1 GCA_019239775.1 Chloroflexota bacterium | reverse complement strand
TCAGGCCACGGCACGGCCGAACTGTCGGGCGGCGAAGGAGACGGCGATTGCGGAGAGAATGGCCATGATCGCCACCGCGATGGCGATGCTTGGATCGCCTAGCCGATCGTTGAAGATCGCGCGCGAAGCGTCCACCGCGTAGGCCAGCGGATTGGCCGCCGCGATGCCGCGCAGCCAATCGGGCGCGAAGCTCAGCGGCAGCAGCACACCCGAGAGCAGCAAGAGCGGCAGCGTTACGGTGAAGATGAGCGGGGCGAACGCATCTTCGCTGCCAAGCCACAGCGCCACCGCGTAGGAGACCGGCGTCATCATCAGCCCAAGCAGGGCCAGCAGCGCCAGCATGAGCACGATCCCAAGCGGGTGGATGCTCAGGCCGAACGGCAGCGACAGGAGGATCAGCACCAGCGCCTGGGTGAGCATGATCACGATGTCGCGCGCGGTGCGACCGAATAGCAGCGCGAAGCGGCTGACCGGGGTCACGCGCAGCCGCTCGATCACGCCGTTGCGGAGCTCGGCGATGAGTCCGAAGCCGACGCCGGTTGCGCCGAACAGGCCCAGCTGAATGAGCAGGCCTGGCACGAACACGTTGTACGGCCCGCCGGCGGGGAAGCCGGGCGACTTGGCGATCGATTCGAGCAGCGGCGCGAACAGGATCAGATAGAAGATCGGCTGGATAACCCCGATGGCAACCCACACCGGGTTGCGCAGGAACAGGTACATGTAGCGGCCGAAGACCAGCCACGTATCGCGAAGAAGGTTCATCGGTTCATACTCCGGCGGCGAGTCAGTGGGCTCAACTTTGGGCAAGACTCAGTGATTTCTGAGCACTCGGTCACCGCAATGGGGACTCTGTCAGGGATCGCAGCGGCAGTCGAAACGCGGGTAGGCGGACGGGACTGAGGTGCAACGTTCACGCAGCCACCTCGGTGTCGCGCAGCGAGTGGCCGGTTTGTTGCAGGAAGACGTCGTCCAGGCTCGGGCGGCTCAGGGCGATCGTTTGCAGCTCAAAGCCGCTGCCGTCCAACAGGCGTAGCACCGATGGCATCGCCGATTCTCCGCGGTCCACGTACAGCCGCAAACCGTCGCCTTCAATTGCCGCTTTGCGCACGTACGGTTCGCCCTCGAGCACGGCCAGTGCACGTTCGAGATCGGCGGCCACGCCGAGCGAGATCACGTCACCCGCAATATCGCGCTTCAATTGCTCGGGGGTGCCTTCGGCCACAATGCGGCCGTGGTCGATGATGGCCAGGCGATCGCACAGCGCGTCAGCCTCTTCGAGGTAGTGCGTCGTCAGGAACACGGTCATACCTGAGGCCTTCAGGCGGCGGATCTCGTTCCACAGTCGCGCCCGACCCTGCGGGTCAAGGCCGGTGGTGGGCTCGTCCAGGAACAGCAGCTTGGGCGAGTGGATCAGGCCGATGCCGATATCCAGCCGCCGGCGCTGACCGCCGGAGTACGTGCTCGATGGGCGGTCGGCACACGAGTCGAGCTCCAGCACGCCGAGCAGTTCGCTCGTGCGCTTGCGGGCTTCGGCGGCCGACGCGCCGTACAGGCGGGCCTGGAATTCCAGCTCGCGGCGAGCGGTGATGCCCGGGTCACTGCCGTTCCGCTGGCCCACGTAGCCGATGCGTTCGCGCACCTTGCGCGGTTCGCGGCGCAGGTCGCAGCCAACCACACTGGCTTCGCCGCCGGTGGGCGGCAACAACGTCGAGAGCATGCGCAGGGTGGTGGTCTTACCCGCACCGTTCGGGCCGAGAAAGCCGAAGACCTCGCCGGCGTCGACGCACAGGTCTACCCCTTTGACGGCCTCGACCGCACCCCCGCAAGTCTGAAAAGTGCGCCTCAAATCGTGTGTCTGGATAACGCTCATGCCTTTGCTCACGCCTCAACATTATTCATATCACTATTGTCTTTTACAATATACGCCTTGAAATCATCGATGCTCCACGTGAGTTTGTGTTTGTGAAGGTCGTCGATGACGCTACGCACCCAGGACAGCTCGGCCTGGGCCAGGGCGCGCTGGTACTCGAGCTCCAGCACCGAGGCGCGGCCAACCAGGCTCGCGATGACTTGCTCGAGCGCCTGGACGATCTTGATGCTCGCTTCGAGCTCGCCCACGCGGCGCTGGAGGTGTTCCAGGGCCTCGTCTGGTGAAACATGGCGAATGAACGCCAGTGCCGCGGTGAACTGCGAACCCTCGTTCACGGGTGTCGACAGCAGGTCGTGCATCCACAGCCGCAGCTCATCCTGGCCCTCTGGTGTCACGCGATAGACCGTTCGCTCGGGCCGGCGACCTTCGCGACTGGTCTCAATCGGCTCGATCAGCCCGTCGCGCTGCAGCTGGTTGATGGCGTGATACAGCGAGCCGCGCTTGAGCGCGAGCAGCTCGTCGGTGTGCCGCTGCTGCATCACCCGCTGCATTTCGTAGGGGTGCATGCTGCGCTCGTCGAGCATCGCCAAGACGGCGAGCGACCACAGCGTGCGATTGGCGGCGGCCCGCCGCCGGCGCGGCTTGTTCATTGCTGAATAGTTCAGGCGAACTATACCATTGGAGCCAACCATTGTCCATGGACGGGTGCCTCCTCACGAAGGTGTGTTTTGCCACGGAGGTGGTCCTCACGGGTGTGTCTCCCACAAAGGGTGATCTACACGGACTTGTGATCACTCGACCGGGGTGTGTCTTCCCGAACGGAGGTGGTCCTCACGGAGGTGAAGTCTCCCGACGGGTGGTCCTCACGGGTGTGTCTCCCCACGGAGGTGATCTACACGGACTTGTGATCTCTCCACGGGGGTCTGTCTCTCAAGGGAGGTGAGATCGTTCTCGTGAACCGTGGTCATCACCATGTGGCCGTGGGCGGGTACACTCCGTGTCCTAATGCGCTGCACGTGGTGTTGGCGGACTCAGCAGCAGCCCCTGCGGGGGCAAAGACGTACGTGATCTGATTGATCGATCGCTCGCTGAACCGTCTTCGCTAAGCCCCGTACCTGGACAACCGGTACGGGGCTTTTTCGTGGCTGAGGCTTTGCTAACTCATGGACCCGGCGTTGTTTGGGCGCGGTTTTGCGCTTGGATTTTCAATCGCGGCCGTAGTTGGCCCGATCTGCCTGCTGTGCATTCGTCGAACGCTGGTGACCGGCTTTGCGATCGGATTCGTCTCGGGGCTCGGCGCCGCTACTGCCGACGCGACCTACGCGGCGGTCGCCAGCCTTGGCATTTCGGCGCTAGCTTCGGTACTGATCGACCAGCGTTTGTGGCTGCGCCTGGTCGGTGGCGCCTTCCTGGTCTATCTCGGCGTGCGCACGTTGCGGACTGCTCCTGCGCGGAGCGCTTCGAGCGTTCCAGCGACAGGTTTGCGCCTGGCCGCTGCATACTCCTCGACGCTGGCGCTCACGCTCAGCAACCCGATGACGATCATGTCGTTCGCGGCGATCTTCGCTGGCATCGGCGCGACCGGCAGCGATCTTGTTATCGGTGTCTTCGGTGGTTCCGCGGCGTGGTGGCTGGTGCTAGCGAGCCTCGTGTCGCGCCTGCGTGAGCGGCTCACCGCACGCTGGTTCCGCTCGATCAACATTGCCTCGGGCCTACTCATCGCGGGTTTTGGCGTGCAGTCGCTCTTGACCGCGGGCGGTTGAGATTTCGCAATCGGCGTGTGACTCACGCGTAAGGTGGTTCCGGCCGATAGTCACCACAAGATGGCCAAAGCAGCGCGTTGGCTCGACCTCGATCCAGGCTGGCTGTTCGACAGCATTCGCGATGCCGTCGTGGTGGCGGACGCCGCGACCACGCGCATCGTGCTGTGGAACCCGGCGGCCGCTGAGCTGTTCGGGTACTCCGCGAGCGAGGCGCAGCAATTGGGCCTCTCAGACGTGGTCGACGATCTCCTGGCGACGCCGCAGTGGTCGGCCACCCTGGAGGGCAGCTCCATTCGTCAGACAGTTGAGCTGTTCGGTCGGCAAAAGCATGGCCACGAGGTGTACGTCGAGCTGACGTTGTCTCGCCTTCAGAGCGCGGCAAGCGACCGTGTGTTTGTGCTGGCGGTGGTGCGCGATGTCTCAGAGCGACGCCAGGCCGAAGAAGAACGCATGGAGCGTGTCCGCGAGCTCGTCGCGCAGGAACATGCCGCGGCGGCTCACCGGCGGCTGGCGGTCCTGGCCGAGGCCAGCCGTTTGCTCGATGCGTCGCTCGACTACGAGCCCACGCTCCAGGAAGTTGCGCGGGTAGCCGTGCGAACTCTGGCGGATTGGTGCATCGTGCACCTGCTCGATGCCGACGGGACGATCCGCTGGTTGGCGCTGGCGCATGGCGATCCGGCGAAAGAGGCGCTTGCCCGCGAGCTACAAGAACGCTACCCGGCTACCGAGGGTGTCGCGCGCGTGCTGCGCACCGGTGTGTCGGAGGTCTACGGTGGCGCTTCGGAGACCGACCGTGAGGCGCGGGCGCATGACGCCGAGCATCTCCGTATGCTCCGCGAGCTGGACTCGCGCTCGGTGATGATCGTCCCGCTGGTTGCGCGCGGTCGGATGCTGGGCGCAGTGTCGTTGATCTCGACGGCATCGAACCGGGTTTATGACGAAAGTGACCTGGCGATCGCGGAAGAACTGGCGCGGCGCTGTGGACAGGCTGTTGACAACGCGCGGCTGCACCAGGAGGCGCAGACGGCCGTGAAGGCGCGCGACCGGTTCGTGTCGATTGCCTCGCACGAGCTGCGGACGCCGATCGCCCGGGTCAAGGGCTACGCGGAGATGCTGTTGGCAGCACAGTCTGACGGCGACCTCACCGACGAGATGCTGCGGCGGTCGCTCACGCGTATCGACAATGCCAGCGACCGGCTGGCGGGACTGGTGCGCGATCTGCTGGACGTGTCCAAGATCACCGCCGGCAACTTGCCGCTGCGCGTGCGATCTGTCGATGTCACCGAGTTGGTGCGGGAAGTGGTCGGCCGCTACCAGGAGGGACTGGCCGCAGCGGCGTCTGGTCATTTGCTCCTGGATATCGTCGGCGCGCCTGTCAGTGTTTCCGCTGATCCCGAACGGTTGGAGCAGGTCCTGACGAACTTGCTCGACAACGCCGTGAAATATTCGCCCGACGGGCCGGAGCTGCGGGTACGCCTGCAGCCGAAAGCGCGGGGCGTGTTGCTCGAGGTTTCGGATCGTGGCATTGGGTTGCCGCCCGAAACCGCCGAGCGCATATTCGACGCCTTTTCGCGCGCGTCCAATGCCGAGGAGCGCCAGATTACTGGCATGGGCCTTGGCCTCTACATCTGCCGCAACATCGTCGAGCAGCACCATGGACGCATTTGGGCGCGCAGTGAAGGCGAGGGCGCAGGCACCACCATGTGTGTGTGGCTGCCAGAGCCACACGCTTCGGCAGCATCACTCGCCGCATAGCCTCGCGGGCCGCGCCTACTCGCCTCTGGGGTGGAAGTCCCTCACGGGGTGAAGTCCCACACCGGGTAGAAGTTCCTTACGGACGTGATTCCTCACGCAGTAACCGTCCCGATGAAAGGTGGAATCCTCTCCGAGGTGAAGTTCCCCAAGGGGTGAAGTTCCGCACGGAGCGATGTCACCCACGGAGTGATGTCCCTCATGGGTAGTGGTCCGTAACCGGGTGACGTCTCCAGTGGAACTCAGAGGAGTCGTCACCTCGGGTAAGGTTGCAGGCGTGTCGGAGCGCCGACTGATCACCGTTGCGCTGTTCGTGGCCACGTTTCTGGTGTCTCTCGACGCCTCGGTGGTCGCCACCGCGATGCCGACGGTGATCGGCCAGATCGGCGGGATTCAGCTGTATGCGTGGGTGTTTTCGGCCTACCTGCTGACGAGCACGGTGACCGTGCCGATCTACGGCAAGCTGGCGGACCTGCTCGGCCGTAAGCCGGTGTTTCTGGCGTCAATCGCCATCTTCATGGTCGGCTCGATGGCATGCGGGCAATCGCAGACGATGGAGCAGCTGATCGCCTTTCGGCTTCTGCAGGGGCTCGGCGCGGGCGGCGTCCTGCCGATCAACCAGACGATCCTCGGCGACGTGTACCCGCTCGAGGAGCGCGCGCGCATCACGGGCGTGTTCAGCACAATCTGGGGCGTGTCGGGCCTGCTCGGACCAGCCATCGGCGGCTTTCTGACCGAGCATGTCAGCTGGCGCTGGGTGTTCTACGTCAACTTTCCGCTTTGCATCCTGTCAATGCTGCTGATCTGGAAGTTCCTGCACGAGCGCGTTCAGCGACGTGGCCACCAGATCGATTACGTCGGTGCGCTGACCTTGTCTGGTTCCGTCGCGTGTCTGCTGCTTGGCCTGCAGACCCAGGACAATCCGCAACTGGCCGTGGTGCTCTACGCGCTGGCAATCGGCCTCGTCCCCGTATTTGTCTGGCAGGAACGCCGCGCCGGCGAGCCGCTGGTGCCGTTGTGGCTGTTCGGGCGCCGTGCGATCGGCGTCAGCACGCTGGGTGGTCTGCTGCTGGGCTGGGCCCTGTACGGCCAGAGCACATTCCTGCCGCCGTTCGTCCAGGGCGTGATGGGCGCGACCCCGACCGTCTCGGGCTTCATCCTGGCGGGTTCGTCGGTGAGCTGGCCGCTCGCCTCCGCGATCGGTGGTCGGCTGCTGTTGCGAACTGGCTTCCGCATGCCTTGTTTGCTCGGCGGCGTGCTGCTGACGGTGGGCTTCGCCCTACTGTTGCTGGTCTCGCCCGAGTCGAACCTGCTGTTGCCGCTCGCCATCACCGGTGTGCTGGGCCTCGGCTTCGGGTTCTATGCCGTGACGACGATTCTGGCGGCGCAGTCCGCGGTGGGCTGGGAGCATCGAGGTGTGGTGACCAGCGCCAGCCAGTTCTCGCGGAACATCGGTGGCACGATCGGTGTCTCGGTGGCCGGCGCGCTGTTCACCGCGGGCGTGCTGCAAGCGGGCGCCAATTCGCTCAACCCGAACGATCTGCTGGACCCGTCGCTGCGGGCTGGTCTCTCGGCGGATATGCTGGCCTCGCTTCAGGCGCTGCTGGCCGGATCGCTCCACTCGGTGTACATCCTGTTCATCGGCGTAGCCGTCGTGGCAACGGGGATTGCCGCGTTCCTGCCCGGTGGTCCACCACAGCAGGTGAGCGACGCCGGCCCGCCGGGTGAGCTGGTCGCAAGCGCAATCAGTACCTAGCGAGTTCAGTACTCTAGCGAGTTCTGCTTCTCTCGGGACAAGGTTGTCTTTGCACTGCGGCAGGCATTCGCATCGTTGGCCCAATGACCATACGCAGTAAGAGGTCCAAACCAGAAAGGGTCCTGACCTCTATATGCTGCGCAGCGGCTAACGACGGTCGTGGTGCGCCAGGTCGGCGTGGTAGTCGGTACCCTCGCGCTCGGACGGATCGACGTGTACGGTCACGCTGCTCAGGCGCGGCACGGCGTGCAGCATGGCGTGGCGCGCGCGTTCGGCGACATGGTGGGCTTCGCTCAGGCTGAGATCGGCGTCGGCCACGATCAGGGCCTCGGCGTGGATCGTGTGACCGATCCACCGCGCGCGCACGGTCGAGACGGCCTGCACGCCTTCGGCTGAGGCGGCCGCGGTTCGCGCCTGTTCCACAAGGCGCGGCTCAACGGCGTCCATGAGTCGACGCCACATCTGGACCGTCGCATCTTTCAGGACCAGCACGATGGCCACTGTAATGACAAGCCCGATGATCGGGTCGGCTCGGAGAAAACCGAGCCAGACTCCTGCAGCGCCCAGCACGACGGACAGCGATGCGAGACCATCGGTGCGGGCGTGATAGCCATCGGCGACCAGCGCTGCGCTGCCGATGCGCTGGCCGGTGCGGATGCGGTACTGGGCGACGACCTCGTTGCCCGCGAAGCCCAACACACCTGCGAGGGCTACCCAGCCGAGGTGGTCGATCGGCGTTGGACTGATCAGCTTCTGTAGCGACTCCCACAGCGCGACAACGGCCGAGCCCACGATCATCAGCAACACGAACACGCCGGCCAGGTCCTCGGCACGCCCGTAGCCGTAGGTGTAGCTGGCGCTTGGCGGTTTGCTGCTCACCTTGAAGGCGAGCCACAGCGGAATCGCGGTCGACGCGTCGGCGAAGTTGTGGATCGTGTCGGCGAGTACCGCCACGGAGCCGCTGGCCAGCGCCACTGCCAACTGCAGGGCAGCGGTGATGGCGAGGCCGATCAGTGAGAGCTGAACGGTGCGGATGCCAACGTTCGAGCTGACGAGAGCGCTATCGAGCGAATCGGCGGCGTCGTGCGAGTGCGGCTGCAGCAGGTGGCGGAAGCCAGCCACCAGGCCGCTATCGCCATGGTCGTGATCGTGCCCATCGCCGTGGTCGCCTCCGTGGTGGTGCCCATGTCCTTGGTCATGGTCGTCATCGTGACCGTGACCGTGGTCCTGACCGCGCTCGTGATGAGCCGCACCCTCGGGGAGGGAAATTTGGGCCTCATAGGTGTGGTCATGGTCGTGACCTTCGTCGTGATGCGCACCTCCCTTGAGGGTGGGTTCTTCACTCCGAAGGGACGAGGTTCGTTCCTCGTGACCGTGACTGTGGTCCTGACCTCGGTCGTGATGCCCGGCACCCACCGGGAGGGATTGGTTCTCATGGGTGTGGGCGTGGTCGTCAGGTTCGTGGTGATGTGGCTCGTCGTGCGAGAAGGCGGAGGGGGCGTGTTCCTCGTGACTGTCGGGGTGAGGCGGCCCACCCTCCGGGCGGGAGGCGCCCGGGTCCTCGTGCGCGTGGTCCTGTGCGTGCGGCGGCTCGTCGGTCGCGGTCACGCGATGGTCGTTGGCACCTTGCCGCGGCCGATGCCAAGCGGCTCACCCACGGGCCGTGCATCCACGCGTCCATCCGACGACGTCGCGGCGGCCTCGGCGTCGCGCTGCCGATCCTCGG
>JAFAZN010000167.1 GCA_019239775.1 Chloroflexota bacterium | reverse complement strand
TGGTGTGGTCCTGTGTGCAGCACCCCGTCGGACCCGAGCGCGTGTGAGGTCGGTGCGGGACGTCGTTCGGGTGTTTCCCGGGTTTCCAGCGACTGTCCGCGCCGCGGGTCCGGCCGTGGCGATGCTGGTAGTGGCCATGTGCATCCTTGGGGCGATACGCCTTGCCCTTGCCAACATTGCTCCGCCGGAACCGTCCCAGGCGTTCGTCGAGCCCTCCCCGGAGCAACTGAGCGGTCTAGCCGAGCGGCTTGGGCTGCCACAGACGCCGCAGTACATCACGGCCGATTCGTTCCCTGCTGCTCGGTATCAACTTGTCTCCGGCAAACTACCCGCTCAGCCGGCGGTCTATGCCGTTCCCGGAGAGTTCACGCGCTTTCTGTGGAATTTGAGCGATTACAACCGAACGATCTACTGGTACGTCTTTTCCGACCACGTCCGTCCGACATCCCTCGATTTGACGCGGACGCGCATTACGGCCGAATCGGTCGGCAACTTGACGAACGCGCAATTCGGTAATCGGCAGGGATTACTCATTATTTTTGCGGAAAGCTCCTATTTTGATGCCACGGGCGACATTGCTCAACAAAACGTGCTCACGGCGCGAGCGTTCATCCCTTGGGACGCCTCGAGTGATCGCTTTCTCACGGATGCCCCGGTGACGTTTCCATTGAACGTGCCGCTCTACGACGACGAGCGTTACGCCGCCGCCTCGATTGTCGGTACAGTCGCCGAGACCGGTCCGCTGCGAGTCCAGACCGGCGGCCGATTATTCCGCGCGCTGAGCTTCCAGCCGAATGCCGCTATGACAGATGGTGAGGTCGGCCGCCAGGCGGCAATTACCTACCATAACCTGTGGGTACCGCAGTCGGGTCACCTGCAGGGGTGGATTGCGCTACATCCCCGGCTATTCGGCAACGCCAGTATTGGGCCATTGCACGTCCAAGTCCGTGTAATTGCAAATGGCGCCACGACTATCGTCAGCGACTATCAACTCAATCCGACCAACACGAGCCAACGTGACTACGAGCCAATGGATGCGGACCTGTCTGCGTACGGAAACGAGACGATCGATGTCCAACTGCGGGTCCTCGTCAGCACCGTTACTGGCGACGGCGGCGAAGTTCTCTTCGGGGAGCCGAATCTAAGCGTCTCGAATTAAGGCGTGCTCGTTAGTGCTGCGCATGATCGAAACGCTAGGCAGCGTCTGCCACAGATGGACGCGGTGCAATGAAGTTCCCCGATCTTGCATGGAGCGCCGGCCTTCACGCAATTTCACTGCTGGCCAGCAGCGCCCCGGTTGAGGTGATTAGCTTCGAGCCCGTCCAGGAGCCTGACTAGAGCCGCTCGAGGCAGACCAGCATGCGAAACGCGACAAGCGGCTGCAGTTTTACCGGCATCCGTCGATCCAGGCCGTTCAGAATAGACCACGTGAAGCGGGGAACAAGCGGTAAGTGGCCGAATCCGCCCGTCGCCACATAGCTCAGCCCACTGTAAAGCCGGCGGTCTATCAATCGGAGAAAAGGGAACCGCGCAGCCAGGTGCGCTGCGTTATCCTCAAAGATTAGCCGCGGGACCGACTGGTTTCCCTCAAAAGGGTCCTTATCGACGGCCACCTCGCACGCGAACGGCTCGAACGTTGGATCGAGCCCTTCCACATGGAGGAATCGGTAGAAGGGGTACGCTAGCGGACTGACGTACGGCTCCATCATCACCAGCCGTCCGCCTCGACGCAATGCGCGCGTGGCTTCGCGAAAAATAATCGATGGCGCAGACAGGTGGTGGAGGACATCGAACAACAAGAGTCCATCCAGTGACCCGTCGCGAAAGGGCCACGGCGCTGTTGCATCTATCTGGTAGTCATGATCGGGCGTTCGAACGATGTCGCTCGTTCGCATCCAGGGCATGAACTGACGCACGAACGCCGGCCCTGAGCCAAGTTCGACGACGGTGCCGGGCAGTACTGGCGAAAGCGCGTCCTGGATTTCGGCGAACCAGTACGCATAGAGCGTCCGCAACGGCTCGTTTCGCTCCCACCCTTGGCGCAGTTCCTCGAATCGATCCAGCGTACGACCGGCATGGATCGCCGCGCCGGCGAGTGCCGCGGTCAAGGCTCGGACTGGTGGCCCGCGAGTGGCGCCGCAAGGGCTGGGTCCCGCAGCTCGACCAGCCGCGTCGACGCCCCGTAGCGCCCGAAGCGAATTCGAAACAGGTCAAGGAAGTTGCGGAAGTTGCCGCTCACCAGTTCCAGGCGACTGTCCCCATCGTCGCTCCAAATAACGCCAACCTCGCGGACCTGGTAGCCCAGGAGTTGCGCCAACCAGAGGATCTCGACATCGCACATATAGCCGTCGATTCGCGCACGACTGAAGATTTCGCGGGCGGCCGCACGCGTGAAGAACTTGAAACCGCATTGTGTGTCGCGAATGTGACGGATACCAACGATCCAGTGCATGCCGAGGGCGAACACGCGCGACCCCAGCTGCCGGTACACGCGCTGTTTCCTCACGACGCGCGAGTCACCGAGACCCCTGGAGCCGGCTACCAACTGATACCCCTCGCTGAACCAGGGCACGATCTTGGCGAACTCGTCGATCGGCGTTTTGTAATCAGCGTCGAGAAATCCAATAATCTCGCCCGTGGCCAGGCGCATCCCGCGCTTCAGCCCATGGCCCTTACCGCGGCGGCCCTTCTCGGCAGTGAGCTGTAACGCAGGCCAATCGCGCGCGACTTCCCGCACGATCTCGGGGGTACTGTCGCTGCCATCCGCGGCCACGATGACCTGATATTCGAAGCCTTGGGCATCAAGAAACGCCCGCACACTGGCCAGCGTGCGGCGGATCGATGCGGCCTCGTTGTAAGCCGGCAGTATGACGCTCAAATACGGCGAACTGGACACTCGCGATCGCTCCTCCCGGACGGCTGACGCGATGCGTCATTAGTACAGGCATTGACATACAGCGGTCAAGACGCACAAAGCCCCGTACCTTGGCTGATAAACTAACCGCGTCCTCATGACCGTGTCTGGGCACGCGTCGTCCACGCCGCGCATGGCTCTGGCGGGCACACGAGCACTGGTCACGGGTGGAGCGGGTTTCATCGGCAGCCATCTCGTGGATAGGCTCCTGCGCGAAGGGTGCAACGTCACCGTGTATGACAACTTTGCGACCGGCCAGTCAGAGTTTCTCGAGCAGGCGAAACAATCGCCGAGATTCACGCTGACCAAGGCGGACTTGCTCGATACGGAATGTTTAACCGCCGCAACCGCCAACCAGGACGTTGTATTTCATCTCGCCGCAAATGCGGACGTACGCTTCGGGACACAACATCCCCGACGAGATATCGAACAGAACACGATTGCGACGCACAATGTGCTCGAGGCAATGCGTGCTTCGGGCGTCGACCGTATCGTCTTTTCGTCAACGGGATCTGTCTATGGCGAGCCTGAGGTATTTCCCACGCCGGAGAGCTGCCCATTTCCGATCCAGACCTCGCTCTACGGGGCGTCCAAGGTGGCTGCTGAATCGCTTATCAGTGCCTATTCAGCCGCGTTTGGCATGAGTAGTGTCATATGTCGCTTCGTGTCGATACTTGGTGAGCGGTATACGCACGGCCATGTTTTCGACTTCTACCGCAATCTTCGCCAGAATCCGACAACAATCGATGTGCTCGGCAACGGCAAGCAGCGCAAATCCTACCTCTATGTCGAGGATTGTGTTGAAGCGATACTCACGGTCATGCCCACGGCCAACAAAGACGTCAAGATCTACAATCTTGGCACTGATGAGTACTGCACGGTCGACGATTCGCTGGGCTGGATCTGCGGCGAGCTCGACGTCGAACCGGTGCGGCGCTACGCGGGCGGAGAGCGCGGCTGGGTTGGCGACAGTCCGTTTGTGTTCCTGGATTGCCAGCGCCTCAGGGAGCTTGACTGGCGCCCGAGCATAGGCATTCGCGAAGCCGTGCTCCGGACGTTGCGTTACCTAAAGGCCAATCAATGGGTGTTGGACCGACGCTGAGCTCAACTGAAACAGTCTGTGTCTATGGTCTGTGGCACCTGGGCTGCGTTACCGCGGCCTGCCTGGCGTCCGCCGGCAGGCGGGTTGTTGGCCTCGACCCCGATCAGAAGGTCGTTGATGGGTTGCGCGTCGGGCAGACACCCGTTGCTGAACCCGGCCTCGCCGAGCTCATTCAAGCCGGCCAATCGGTGGGCAGCCTTGCGTTTACGAACGATGCCCCCGAGGCGCTCCGGTCCGCGAGCATTTTGTGGGTCACGTTTGACACCCCAGTTGACGAGGCGGATCGTGCGGACGTTGCCTGGGTCCGTGGGCAACTGGATGCAGTGCGGGCGCACGTACAGCCGCACACGCTGATTCTCATATCTTCGCAGGTGCCAGTTGGGTTTTCTGACGAGCTGGCGCGAGACTGGACAGAGAAGTGCCCAAGCCTCACGTTCGCGTGCTCGCCAGAGAACCTGCGCCTCGGACGGGCAATCGAGGCGTTCACCCGGCCGGACCGGGTGATCGTGGGCTGTGCGCCAGACACCGTACGCGAGCGGATCCAGTCGTTGTTTGCTCCGTTTTGCGATCGCATTGAATGGATGTCGCTGGAATCGGCCGAGATGACCAAGCACGCGATCAACGCGTTCCTCGCAGCGTCCGTGGTCTTTGCCAACGAACTGGCGCGCATATGCGAACAGGTGGGCGCGGACGCACGCGACGTCGAACGCGGTTTGAAGAGCGAGGCTCGCATCGGTCCGCAAGCCTACGTTGCGCCGGGCGCCCCCCTGGCAGGCGGCACCCTCGCGCGTGACGTTGCCTTTCTGCGCCGCCTCTCCGTTGAGCACCACCTTGATACTCCGTTGTTCGACGCAATTCCGCGCAGCAATCGCGTGCATCGCAAGTGGGCGCAAGCGCGGCTGGCCGAACTCCTCGAAGGCCTCACGAATCCGCGCGTAGCCTTGCTCGGCCTGACATACAAGCCTGGGACCGACACCTTACGCCGGTCGAGCAGCATTGAGCTCGCCGACTGGCTTGTATCAAGCGGTGTGGAGGTTGTTGCCTTCGATCCTGCCATAGCGGAGCTGCCCGCGGCGTATGCTCACATCTCCCTTCGCTCCCAAACTGATGCGGCGCTGGAAGGAGCGGACGCGATCGTACTGGCAACACCGTGGCCGGAGTTTGCGAGTTTGTCAGCTGACACGATTGTGGCGCGAGCCCGACGCGCCGCCGTTGTTGACCAGGGAGGCTTTGTGGCGCACCTGTCCGCCGATCAGCGTGTCAACTATGTTCGGCTAGGGCTGCCGCGTTGACGGGCTCCGGTTCATTGCGCGAGAGCGTTGCCGTTATCACCGGTGCCAATCGTGGCTTCGGACGCGCCATCGCCTCCGCTCTTCACACCCACGGCGCGCATATCGTGCTTGCTGCCCGAGACGCCGATGCCCTCAGCGTGACCCAGCATGAGCTTGAAGCGACCTCGGTCGCGGGGCAACGGGTGGTCAGTGTGCCGACAGACGTCGCCCGCGCGACCGAGGTAGATCGGCTGGTCAGCGAAACCACAGATATCTTTGACCGCCTGGACATCCTGGTATGCAATGCGGGTGTCTACGGCCCGATGGGTCCAATTGACACGGTGGACTGGGATGCGTGGGTGTCCGCGATTGAAATCAACCTGCTGGGCACCGTGCTGTGCTGTCGGGCCGTGTTGCCAACCATGCGCAGCCGTGGCCGTGGCAAGATCATCACGCTATCCGGTGGTGGCGCGACCGCGCCGTTACCCAACGTCAGCGCATACGCGGCTTCCAAGGCAGCGGTCGTTCGGTTCACGGAGACACTCGCGGAAGAAGCGCGCGGCTCCGGAATCGATGTCAACGCAGTCGCGCCTGGCGCATTGAATACGCGTTTGCTGGACGAAGTCCTAGCGGCTGGACCGGACCGTGTCGGCGCGACGTTCTACACGCGCGCCCAGCGCCAGAAGGCCGAAGGGGGGACGCCCCTCGAGCGAGGCGCCGACCTGGTCGCGTTTCTAGCATCCTCGGCCAGCGACGGCATCACGGGCCGGCTCCTGAGTGCCGTGTGGGACGACTGGCAGGCGTTGCCCACTCAGCGTGAACGATTAATGGCGAGCGATGTCTACACCCTGCGCCGCATCGTCCCTGAAGACCGCGGCTGGACAACGGACGGCGTATGAACATTGCAATTGTGGGCTGCGGGCTTATCGCTCAGAAGCGCGCGGCTGGACTGGGTGCGCATCGGCTCGTAGCGTGCTGCGATATCTCACAAGCAAGGGCAGAGGCTTTGGCCGGGCAACACTCCGGGTGCGTGGCAACAACGGACGCGCGTGTTGCGATCGAGCGACCGGACGTCGATGCCGTGGTGGTGGCCACCACTCACGATGGGCTGGCCTCAACCGCGCTGCTGGCGATCGAGTCCGGCAAACACGTGCTCGTCGAAAAACCGGCCGGCCGGCGGGCGAGTGAGGTCAAGCCTCTGATCGCCGCGGCGGTCGGTCACCGGGTGACAGGCAAGGTCGGCTTCAATCACCGCTTTCATCCGGCTTTCCAGCGCGCGCGTGCTCTTGTCGACGCGGGCGAGGTCGGACCGCTGGTCTATATCCGCGGACGGTATGGGCATGGTGGGCGGCTGGGCTACGCCAGTGAATGGCGGGCTGATCCTCGCGTCTCTGGCGGCGGCGAACTGCTCGACCAAGGCAGTCATTTGATCGACCTCGCCCGCTGGTTTATGGGTGAGTTTGTCAGCGTCGCCGGACATCTCGGAACATATTTCTGGGACATGCCCGTTGAGGACAACGCGTTCATGCTGCTCAAGACGGCTGAGGCGCAGGTTGCGTGGCTGCATGCCAGCTGGACTGAATGGAAGAATCTCTTCTCATTCGAGATCTTCGGTAAGTACGGCAAGTTGCAGATCGACGGACTCGGCGGGTCGTACGGAACCGAACGATTGACCTTTTACCGAATGCTGCCGGAGTTGGGGCCACCCGAAACGACCATCTGGGAGTATCCCGGCGCGGACCGTTCATGGGCCAACGAACTTAAGGAGTTCATGGATTGCATCGCCAGCGGTGAGCAGCCAACAGGAACTTTCGAGGATGCGGTGGCAGTGCTCGAAATTGTCGAGGCGCTCTATGCCGCGCGACGTGCCAGCGAATGATCATCGCGCGAAGCCCCTTGCGTGTCACACTTGGCGGCGGCGGGACCGACCTGCGGTCGTTCTACGAACGGTACGGTGGCTTTCTCGTCGCGGCAGCCATCGACAAATACGTATACATCACCATTCACGAGACGTTCGTCGAAGATCTCATCGTCAAGTATTCACGCCTGGAGCGCGTGCTGTCCGCCGAGCAAGTGGAGCACCCCATTTTCCGCGAGGCACTCCGGCTTCTCGACATTGCCGGGCCAGCGCTGGAGATATCCAGCATGGCAGACATCCCGGCTGGCACCGGGCTTGGTTCCTCGGGCAGCTTCACGACCGCCCTCCTCAAAGCCTTGCACACCTACAAGAAAGACATCGTTCATCCGCGCGAACTGGCGGAGGAAGCATGCCACATTGAGATCGGCATATTGCAAGAGCAAATCGGGAAGCAGGACCAGTACATTTCGGCGTTCGGCGGAGTAACGTCCTTCACTTTCGCCGTGGACGGAACCGTTCACGCCGCGCCGACCCCAATGACCACCGCGACGCTCTACAACCTCGAAGAAAATCTGATGCTGTTCTTCACCGGCTATTCACGCTCGGCCTCGGCGGTGCTGGCTGACCAGAATCAGCGCACGTTGCAGCATGAAGACGCTGTCGAGCGCAACCTCATCGAGCTGAAAGAGATCGCCGAGCGCAGCCAGACGGCACTCCAGCGCGGCGATCTCACGTGCTTCGCTGCGTTACTCGACGCGCAATGGGAGCACAAGAAGCAGCGCACACCGGCGGTCAGCAACTCCGCGATTGATGAATGGCACGCGCTGGGGCGCGCAAATGGTGCGCTCGGTGGCAAGCTCGTCGGGGCTGGCGGAGGGGGTTTCCTAATGTTTTATGCGGAGGACAAAGCACGGTTGCGGCGGGCAATGGCCTCGGCAGGCCTTCGCGAAGTCAGATTCCGGTTCGATTTCGCCGGAACAAGCGTCATCGTTCAGTCGTGAGCTCGGCTTGTCTGCCAGTGGCGATTTTGGCCGGTGGCCTCGCCACGCGCTTGAGGCCGCTGACGACCGCAACCCCAAAAGCGCTGCTCGATGTCAACGGGGAGCCGTTCATCGCCCACCAACTCCGTTTGCTGCACCGACAAGGTATCCGACGTGTGGTGCTCTGCGTTGGCTTCCTCGGAGAGATGATTCGGGCCGTGGTGGGCGACGGTCGACGCTTCGACCTGGATGTCGCCTACTCATTCGACGGGCCGAGTCTACTGGGCACGGCGGGCGCGCTGCGCCAGGCGCGGGACCTGCTGGGGCATGCATTCTTTGTGCTGTATGGTGATTCATACTTGCGCTGCGACTTCGACGCCGTGCAGCGCGCATTTGAGCAGAGCGCATGCGCAGGGCTCATGACCGTGTATCGCAATGATGGTAAGTTCGACCGCAGTAACGTCGAATTTATCGATGGCAGGATCATCATGTACGACAAGCGCCAATCAAGCGAGCGGATGCGGCATATCGACTATGGGCTGGGTCTGCTGGGCGACGCTGCGATCGACGCTGTACCGCTGGGCCAGCCGTACGACCTGGCTTCGCTGTACCAGCATTTGCTTGCCCGCGGAGACCTCGCTGCGTACGAGGTCCGCGAACGCTTTTACGAAATCGGCTCGGCGGATGGTCTCGAAGATCTCAGAGAACTCTTGAAGTTCGAGGAAATGAGTACGTGAGCTTCACCAATACGTATTTCACTGAGGTTCAGGCGACCATCGAACAGCTTGATTTCGACGCGATCGAACGCTGCGTAGCGCGTCTGGCGCAGGTGCGCGAACGCGGCGGACGGTTGTTTGTCCTGGGCGTCGGCGGCAGCGCCGCGAACGCCTCGCATGCAGTCAATGACTTTCGCAAGCTGGCGGACCTCGAAGCCTATGCGCCTACTGATAATGTCGCGGAGTTGACAGCTCGCACCAACGATGAAGGCTGGTCAACCGTGTTCGAGGCGTGGCTGCGAACAAGTCATCTGCATTCCCATGATGTCGTGCTGGTACTGTCGGTCGGCGGTGGCAACGCCGAACACAACGTCAGCCCAAACCTCGTAACAGCGCTACGGTACGCACGGTCGCTCGGCACGTCAATTATTGGCGTGGTAGGTCGCGATGGCGGCTTCACCGCGACCGTTGCGGACGAGTGCATCATCGTGCCGACGACGAATGCCGCACATGTGACGCCACACGCGGAGGAGTTTCAGGGGATCATCTGGCACCTGATGGTGTCGCATCCGAGTCTCAAAGCCAGCCCAACCAAGTGGGAGTCGGTGCCATAAGCCAACGTTGGGCATTTGGAGTCTTTCTCGATCGCGATGGCACGCTGATCGAAACGACCATCGAGGACGGGGTGCCGCGCGCAGCCACGGCGCTCGAGACAGTCGAGATCCTGCCGGGCGTGCGCGAGAGCCTGCGCCAGCTGCGCAGGGCCGGGTTAGCCCTGGCGATGGTGACGAACCAGCCAGATGTGGCGCGTGGCACACTGCAGCGCGAGGTTGTCGAACAGATCAATGCCTACGTTGCGGCTGAATTGGCCATAGATGCGGTCGCCTGCTGCTACCACGACGACGTCGATAGCTGCGCGTGCCGCAAGCCGCGCCCTGGCATGCTCGTTGACGCTGCGGCGCGGCTGGGCGTACCGTTGCTGGGCAGTTTCGTGATTGGAGATCGTTGGCGAGATATCAAAGCGGGGCAGCGCGCCGGCTGTACGACGATTCTGCTGCGCAATGCGTACAGCGGAGATCAGGTCCAGGCGGATTATGAAGCCGACAACTTTGGTCGGGCCGCGGAAATCATCTTACGCTGCTTGGAGGAGCGCCGATGAAGCTGTTCGTTGATTCCGCGAATCTTCACGACATCGAAGAGGCGCTCAAACGCGGCTTTGCAAGCGGGATTACAACAAACCCTTCCATATTGTCGAAGGAACAGCGGCGAGACTTTCGCGTTCACATTGGAGAAATAATCTCGCTGCTTCGTCAGTATGAGGCGATCATTCCGCTCAGCGTGGAGCTCTTCACGACCGACGCGGACGAAATGATCAGACAAGCCGACGATTTCGTGCAGACGTTTGGCGATTACGAACAGCTCGCAATCAAGGTTCCGATTGGCTGGAACGAGCTTCGTGTCATTCGCCACTTACGCAGCCGTGATATCAAGGTCAATTGCACGTGCTGTATGTCGTACAACCAGGCCATGATGGCTGCCAATGCCGGTGCCAATTACGTGAGCTTGTTCTGGGGGCGCATTAGGGATATTGGTTACGACGCGGCGGCGATCGTTCGCCAGGTTCACCAGACATTTACAGAGCGGCACTGCCGGAGTGAGATCATCGTCGGGAGCATTCGGCAGATGATCGACGTGCCCGAGGCGATTCAGGCTGGCGCCGATATTGTGACAGTCCCCCCGAAATTCTTCGAGCAGATGTGCTCGCATCCCAAGACGGACGAGGCAGTTGCCCAGTTCATCCGCGACTTCAGCGACTGGAACTCGGCGAGCCAGGCAACGGAGGCAATCCTCGCCCAGGCCAGCCTATCCTGACGCGCCCCACTCAAAACGCCTGGTAAACAAACGGCTGAATTGACAACGTCATGCGGTCAAGCATGTGTCTTCAGCCAGCGATACATCGCACTTGACGAAGTGTCGTATCCCCGTGCTCGCAAATTCGCGAACGAATCGCGACTCGATTAGCTCCTCGCCGAAGTACCAGATGCGAATCTACGACGCGAACGGGACGAGCTTCGGGTTCGGCATCGCTGGTCGCTCATATAGTTCGGCGCGTCGTCACGCCGCAACGCGTGGCGCCTCATCAGCTACGAGACTAACCGCTACTCCGTGCCAGCCACGTACGCTGGCAAAATGGTCTGGCTGCTCGCTTCACGAGGGGCCACCTGATCGTGCTCGAGTCATCAAGCGGGTGCCCTTTAGATGACCCGAGGTAGCCACCACGATTGGTTTGCTCGGTATCAGGAGTCGCTGCGTGGCACAAGAGGGCGTGAGTTCGCTGAACGAGCCGTTCTGTTAGCCTCGGTGCTGTGGCAGCCCTAGCCCTTTCGGTTGCGCTGCTGACCTACTGGAGCGTGGTTGGACTCGCGCTGATCTCGCTGCTGCACAGTCAGCGGAACACCATGCGCAACACGCTGATTGCGCCTGCTGTCGGGGTTGCCGTCACGCTGTGGCCCGTGTTCTTGCTAAGTCGTCTCGGGTTGCCAATTGCAAGCTTTGGCATGCCGCTGGCGGTGGCCCTCCTGGCCGCGAGCATCCTGTGCGTATGGCGACGGCGCCCAGTGGTTCCGACCAAGCAACTTACGCCGTTCTGGCTCGTGCTGTTGCTCGCGCTGGTGCTCGTGGGCCGACCCATGTTGAAGTTCGGGTTTGACTGGCTGAGCTACGCCAACGATGACATGGCGAATTACGTGCTCGGGGCTCAGTTGTTTCTGGACAACGGGTTCCCCAATCCTCCGGATGTCACCACTCTCACGGCCGGTAGCGACTACAGCCTGTATTACTGGTACTTCTACGTACCGCACGGCATTCGCGCTGGCAGTGAAATGTTGCTGGCGCTCGTCGTCAGCGTGACGCGATTAAGCGGCCATCAGGCGTTCATGCCTCTCATTCTCTGTCTGCACGTGGTTCTGGTGAGTGCCGCAGCGGCACTAAGTTTGCAAAACCGAGGCTACCGGTTGGCCGCTCTTGTTACCGCTGCGCTGGTTGCAATGTCAGCCCTGACCGCCTTCGGCACGCTTGCGCAGCTCATTGCCCAGGTAGCCGGACTTTCCATTGCCATAGCCTGCGCGGTGCTGCTCCTGCGTCCAATGGGTACGGTGCGCGGTTGGTCGGTCCTGAAACGCGGTGGTCTCGTGGGCATTGTTGGCGCAGCCGTACTACTGGTTTACCCCGAGTTCATGCCATTCCTGGGTTTGGCGTGCCTTGGTTTCTGGATCGTTCAACTGTTACGTGGACGGTTGGAGCTCCTGGCCGTACTTAACCTGTGCGGCGTTGCGTGCTTGACCGGCCTTGTCCTTGTGAATGCCTACGTCCCGGACGTTGCGCTGTTTCTGTCCACCCAGTTGCGTGGTGGCCTGCAGTCAGAAGACGCGGCTGGATTCGTATTCCCGTACTTTCTCGTGCCGAGCGGCCTCGCGGACTTCTGGGGCTTTCAAACCATCACCCGCATCGCAACCGAGCCTTGGCGCTCGCTTGGCATCGCCGTGGGTGCGAGCCTTCTGGTGTTGACCCTGACGCTCTCAGTCGTCCTCGCCTGGCGGTCCTTTGTAGCGCCTGTGTTTTCCGTGCTAATGCTGTGCTTCGGCGCTCTTCTCTTTGTCAGGAGCGCGGATTTCGGACTGTTCAAGTTGGCAATGTTTGTGCAGCCGTTTGCCCTAGGCACGCTTGCGCTGGGATTGGTGGGCGGGCGTTCGGGCTGGCGCACCTGGAAGTGGTTGCCACTCGGTCTTGTTGCCGCGGCAGGCGTAACGGGGCAAGTGGTTTACGTTGGCGGAAGCTCGGGGTCAGCGGAAGAGATTCCGGACGCCTCAGATGTGCACATGGTGAGTCAATTACGCGACCTTCCGCGAACTCTGGAAGGCCAGCGGATTGTCCTTGATTCGATGAACGTCTCACTCGCAAAGATCCAGGCGTTGTACATGCGCGGGTTCGAGACTAATTTTCCAAGTCGAGATTTCTTCACGTACATTATGGGTCGAGATCTGAATAACACCACGGTTCTGCCTGGCACATTGCAGTTGGTGACGAGCGCGCGCGACGCGATCGGCGACGAGTTAAAACCCGCGTTCTTCGCGATGCACGATCCATCGAACCCAGATGCGTCCGACGAATTCATGATCAACACGGTCGGCCAACCAGCCTCGCAGCTTACATGCGACAGCTTTGTTAGTGGGTCCGCGTCACAAAGTATTCTCAACGGGCGCAAGCAGCCTCCAGGTCAAACCTCTGCGTTTGTGGTCCAGCCATGCGCTGAAGTAACTAATCATTTGATCTTCATCCACTCCGAGCTAGGCCAGCACTATTACCAGCTGTTACAACACGACTTCGGGGCGGGCGCGCCCAGCATCGGTATGTTCGCCATGGAGAACGATCCGTTGATTGCGGGCCGCAGCATGGCCGGCGTTGGCCGGTATTTGCTTTTCCAGGTTATTGGTCCATCCGCCCGGGTGCGGCTGGCACTCGACATGACCGACACGCTGGCTGCCGACGGGATCAACGCACTGCCTTCGGCTGCCGTGATCGGGCAGACTCGCGAGGCGTTGCCGCTGATCGGTCGCGGCGCGGCACGCGTCTTTTCACCGCCGGTCGCTCCGCAGATCATTGACGGGCGCGCTTTTATCGCGTTGGACATGGGAGTCAATGGCAAGACGTTCGCCGAGGATCGAAGCGGACTCATGCAAGCCTATGGGACCTTAATTCCGCTTGATCGACGGTTGCTGGTAGCGTTTGGACGCGACGTGTCCCTGTTGAGCGACACAGATTACGCGCATTTGACTCCCCCGAGTTTTGTGCAGCAGTTTCCGGCGGATCTGCTCAATCCACAACTGGAGTTTTCGGGTGTGTACGAGGACGGCTGGGGGGGCGAATCCGCCTACTTTCAGTTGAACCAACCGTCCGATGCGAAGACGCTTACTGTGCGCGGTATGGTCCCTCTCATTGCCGATCCCGCCTACACATCTGATGTGCAGGTGTTTGTGGACGGTCAACCCGTGGGCTCACAGACGCTCCCGCTGGGCCAATTCGAAGTCGACGCGCCGGTGACGACCAGTCCGGGTAAGCACCGCGTCGACCTACGCTTCTCGAGCTTCCAGCACTTGCCAGGCGCCGACGGGCGACCAGCGTCCGCACTGCTGCAGTTTGTCGGTTGGACCTCCTGAGCATCGGACACCGCAGTCAGGTGGCGCATTCAAAGACTGAACCTTTAGTGCAGCGAAATCACGAACACGATAGTACGCACGAGCGCAGTAATCCTGCCCATCATTTCGCCAGGCCACACTTGTTAGGCGTTGACACTCTGTCATTGCTAAGACCGCTATGTTGTCGAAAATTGATTCCCACACTCGATCAGCGTGACGCTGGCAGTGAACTAACGGGGACCGCGGGCAAGTTTGGAGCTGGGCTCGGCGATGTCGGCCCGGGACTGCGCCACCTTGGTTTGCGCCTGCTCACGCTCGAGCACGGTGTCGGCTGTGAGTACCTCGTAACTGACGGGAATGCCGTGAGCGACCAGGTTCAGTCGGTCTTCCAGCACTCGGCTTGGGCGACGATCTGGAAACATTCCGGCAAGCGCTTGCACAGTTCGTGCCAGGAGCCTGCCAAGCAGGCGCGTCGGACCAACTAACTCATGACGCTTGAAGGCTGAAAGTAACGCGGTTACAGATGGCAGATTGGTGTTGCCCCGGTCCGGCGGACGGATTTGGTAGAGAGGATCAGGCGGCTGCGTTGAGACGATAATAGTCCTCCTCATACAGGTCTGGGCTGGCGTAGCAGAGAGTCGAGTGGAGCCGGAACCGGTTGTACCAGCCTTCGATGAAC